>JAVXIH010000091.1:0-7605 GCA_036648455.1 Mucinivorans sp. | reverse complement strand
GATTTTTCAAGGCGGATAAGGTCGAAAAACCGCAGTTTACTCACTGTAAATGAGGACTTTTCGATCCGCAATAGAGCGATTAAAAAGCAATTTTTCGAAGTCACCATTAGTTTTTATAACGCGCCCAACGGATAATTTCCATCAAAGATGGTTTCTTGCCATACATAAAAATTCCCGTGCGATAGATTTTGGCAGCCAAGTAGGTCATCGCCACAAACGAACCGTAGAGCACCACCACCGAAAGGGCAAATTCCCACAGCGGCACACCATAAGGGATGCGCGCCATCATAATGATGGGCGAAGTGAAAGGAATGATCGAGAACCAGAATGCAGCCGACGAGTATGGATCTTGCATCACCGAAACCATAATGAAGATCGATATGATCAGCGGCATAGTGATGGGCAGTTGCAACTGTTGAGTGTCGCCCACATTGTCGACCGCCGAACCAACGGCGGCAAACATAGCCGCATAGAGCAAATAACCGCCCACAAAGAAAACAATAAAGCCACCGATCACTTTGGTCAAAAACCAAGGATCGAACAACATACCGAGCGACGAAGAGCCAACGGCACCAGCCGCCGGAGCACCTCCCATACCGCCAGCCATCGAGGCCGCCATATCAGGATCGAGCGATGGAAGTAGGAATAGCAGCCCAACGCCAACAATGATCCACAGAAAAAATTGGAGCAACGCCACCGAGGCAATCCCCAGAATCTTGCCCATCATCAGTTCGAAAGGGCGCACCGAAGAGACGATCACCTCGATTATGCGGCTCGATTTTTCCTCCACCACCCCTT
Source organism: Mucinivorans sp. (assembly GCA_036648455.1). Taxonomy (GTDB): domain Bacteria; phylum Bacteroidota; class Bacteroidia; order Bacteroidales; family Rikenellaceae; genus Mucinivorans. Next base: position 6,807 of record JAVXIH010000091.1, on the reverse strand, counting down.
GGAGCACCATCATCCCGTAGATCAGTACAAACATATAGATCAACAAACTAGCACCATAGGCAACAGCCATCGACACGGTTGATGATTTCTCGGCCACCGAACTTTTTTGCCCATCTTCCGATGCTTGTTCATCGACTTCGAAAGTTTGGATCGATGCGCGCGCCTTGACACACTGGATCAGCGAATCGAGCCCCGCCACACCACTATCGGCAATCCGCCGCGAAGTGACGATGTCCGATACTTGGTTCTTGATCTCTTTTTCGATCCCCAGTGTCGAACTTTGGCGCGTGTAGAGTTTGAGCGCTGCTGGATTTTCAACAATATCGCTCCCCACCTCCAACACTCCGAAGGCCGACGAATGAGCTCCTAGCGCCTCTTGATGGGTGATGTTGGTTGTCGAATCGACTGTGAAAATTATATTATCCACGTTTTTGAGCCCCGCGCTCACCACAGCCGTTGGGTCGATCACCACGATCTGGCGTTGCTGGCTATCCGAACCGTATTTGGCAATCAACATCGGGATAATCATCATCGCCACCATAGCCAGCGGAGTGAGGAAAGTTACTATCAAAAAACTACGCTTGCGAACGCGCTGCATAAATTCACGCTCAACAATTAATCCTATTTTACCCATTGTTTGTGACTGTTTTAATAAATATTTCGTTCATCGATGGAATCTTACGCTCGAAAGATTCCATCATCACCCGATCCGACACCACACGGATCAATTCGCGTTGATTGGCCGCATCGCCCAGTGTCACTTCGAGCGCCGTGTCGGACAGTGTTTTCACCTCGCCCATTCGCTCCAAAGCCACCGCCAAATCGGCACCATCGCCCGTGAAAGTGATCGCAAAAGTGTTGTCACCGTGGGCGTGGCGAATGGCCGACAGTTCACCACTCAATATATTTCGACTCCGGTTGATGAGCGTTATGTGGTCACAAATTTCTTCGACCGAAGCCATATTGTGCGTCGAGAAGATCACCGTCGCCCCTTGGCGCGCACGATCGAGTATCTCGTTTTTGAGCAGTTCGGCATTGATGGGGTCGAAACCCGAAAAAGGTTCATCAAAGATCAACAATTCTGGATCGTGGATCACCGTGACGATGAACTGCACCTTCTGAGCCATACCCTTGCTCAGCTCCTCGACTTTTTTGTCCCACCAGCCCTGGATCTCAAAGCGAGCGAACCACTTTTTGAGCGACACATAGGCATCGTTCTTGGAGAGTCCCTTCAAGCGCGAGAGATAGAGCGCCTGCTCGCCGACCTTCATCTTTTTGTAGAGCCCGCGCTCTTCGGGCAAATAACCAATGCGCGCCACATCCGAGGGCATCATCTTCCGCCCATCGAAGAGCAATTCGCCGCTGTCGGGCGCTGTGATACGATTAATGATACGAATAAGGGTGGTCTTGCCTGCCCCGTTGGGACCCAACAAACCATAGATCGACCCGCGAGGGATGGCGATCGACACATCGTCCAACGCGCGATGCGAGGAGTATTGTTTGACAATGTTGTTAGCTTCTAGAATCATATGTTTTGCTTTTGTAGTTAATCCACATCCATTATGGAGTTTCTAAAGGGGGGCTTCTAAAAATTAGATTTTTTAGAAGTCATCCTATGGGATATTCATATATTTGTGCGATTGCATCGATATTCGCCACTCGGGATGAGCCTTGACGTATTCGACCAGACAAGGCGTGATAGCCGCTCGACGCGACCATTCGGCTTGCAGGTAGAGGATGCAATTTTTGCCCACCCTCTTGGCGCACTTCTCGGCCCAAGCTAAATCTTCCTCCGTTTCGATAATCACTTTCAGCTCATCGGCACGCGTAAAACTATCCACCAAGGGCGGATCTTGTTTCTTGGGCGAGAGACAAATCCAGTCGAAATGGCCACGGATGGGGTTGGTGCCCGAAGTTTCAAGAAAAACCTCCAACCCTTCATCGTGCAAGGCAGAGGTCAATTCGTATAGATTGTAGAGCGTCGGCTCGCCACCCGTGATCACAATCGAACGGGCGGGATAAGACACGGCGCGACTCACGATTTCGCTAATGTCAGTCTGCGGAAAATTATCCGCCTTCCACGTGGTCTTGGCATCGCACCAACGGCAACCAACATCGCAACCACCCAGGCGGATAAAATATGCTGCACGACCCGCGTGACGACCCTCGCCTTGCAAGGTATAGAAATCCTCGACCAGCGGCAGAGAAGATGAATTATTGATTGTCCCCACTTACTTTTTTCTCTTTATAAATTCCGTTAATATTACGCCCTAATTGATTGTAATCCAACCCGTAACCGACTAGAAATTCGCTAACCACATCGAGCCCTACAAAGTCTAGCGGCAGGGCGTTGCTATAAATCTCGCGTTTGCAGAGCATCGTAGCGATGCGGATCGAATGGGCTCCCTGCTTGTCGATGTAGGTGTGCAGGGCGAGCCACGTATTGCCTGTGTCCACTATGTCTTCGAGCACAATCACCTCGCGCCCTAGGAGCGAAGCGGTGGGCTCGACTTCGAAGGCAATACGCCCCGAGGATGTGGTCTGCTCGCCGTAGGACGAACATTTGACAAAGGCCAACTCGACGGGCACGGTAATATGCCGGCAAAGCTCCCCCGCAAAAACCATTGCCCCCGAAAGGGTGACAAGCAAGACCACTGGTTCGGCGGAATCAGCGTATTGATCGTTGATTTGATCGGCCACCCGAACGATGGCTTTTTGCACCATGTCGGCGGTGATATAAGGTTCGAAATCTATGTCGTGAATCTTCATTTTTTTTTATATCTTTGCATCAAAGTAAACGGTATTTGCGGAACTCAAAAGCGACTGTATTCCGCTCTATTGATTTACACTTATGCAAAGTTAATAAAATTTATTGTTATGCAACCAAAAGTTTCAATCATTATGGGCTCTACCTCTGATTTAAAGGTAGTTAGCGCAGCTTGTAATTTCCTCGACGAAATGGAAATACCATTTGAGCTCAACGCGCTATCTGCCCACCGCACACCCGATATGGTTCTCGATTTTGCTCGCCAAGCTCACACTCGCGGCATCAAGGTGATCATCGCTGCCGCTGGTGGCGCGGCTCACCTACCCGGGGTGATCGCAGCCCTCACTCCCCTACCCGTGATCGGCGTACCTATCAAATCGAGTAATTCGATCGACGGATGGGACTCGATACTCTCGATGCTCCAGATGCCGTCTGGTATTCCGGTGGCAACCGTGGCGCTAGACGGAGCCAAAAACGCTGCCATTCTCGCCACACAAATCATTGGAACGGGCGAGCGCGATGTGCAGATCAAAGTCGAAAAATTCAAGGAATCGATGAAAAATAAGATCGTTGAGGCCAACGTAAAACTCGCTGCCGAGACCTTCAAATTCAAGACCAACTAAGAAGCTGTTTTGATTTGTTTTCAGATCAAAAATCAGCGGAAAAAGAGGACAAAAAGAGTGGTAATAAAATGCTGGAAAGAAATTAAAATAGATTCTAAGTGAAAACAGCCTCAAAAATAGAGATCAAAAACCGTAAGGCGCGCTTCGATTACGAAATCATAGAGACTTGGGTGGCTGGGCTTGTGCTGCGCGGCACCGAGATTTGCTCGCTTCGTTCGGGCAAAGCTTCGCTGGTGGATTGCTATTGCTATGAGGCGGGGGGTGAACTTTTTGTACGCGGGATGAATATTTCCGAATACCATTGGGGCACATACAACAACCACGAACCGCGGCGCGATCGCAAACTGCTGCTCAACAAACGCGAACTGCACAAGATTTTCCGCGCTATGCAGGACAAGGGGAACACCGTGGTTGGGCTACGCTTGTTTATCAACGACAAAGGGCTAGCCAAAATCTTGATCGGGCTGGGGCGCGGGCGCAAGAGCCACGACAAACGCGAAAACATCAAAGAACAAGAGTCGGCTCGCGAGATGGCTCGCGCCAAGAGGATAAAAATCTAAGACAATGAAAATCGAAATTCGTAATGGGCAACTTTCGGTGCCCAACCAAGTGACTATCCCCTTTATCGAGGGCGATGGTGTGGGTTGTGATATTTCGCCAGCAACTCGCCGTATAATCGATACCGCGGTCGAAAACGCATATCACGGCACACGGAAAATCGAGTGGAAAGAGGTGATGGCTGGCGGACGCTCGTTCGAAGCAAATGGCGAGTGGTTGCCCGAGGCCACGCTCGAAGCCTTCAAAGAATACACGGTTGGTATCAAAGGGCCGCTCACAACGCCCGTTGGCGGTGGTATTCGCTCGCTGAACGTGGCTCTACGCCAAGAGCTGGATCTGTATGTCTGCCTGCGTCCGACACGCTATTTTCCAGGCGTGCGATCGCCGCTCACGCACCCCGAGAAGGTCGATATGACTATCTTCCGCGAAAACACAGAGGATATTTATGCTGGTATCGAGTGGAACGCTGGCACCCAAGAGGTCAAAAAGGTGATCGATTTTCTGCAAAACGAGATGGGCGTTCGCAAGATTCGCTTCCCCGAAAGTTCGTCGATCGGCATCAAGCCCGTCTCGCGCGAGGGGTCGGAGCGTTTGATTCGCGCAGCCATTAAGTTTGCCGTGGAGAACAAAAAGCCTTCGCTCACAATCGTCCATAAAGGAAATATCCAAAAATTCACCGAAGGTGGCTTCAAAAATTGGGGCTACGCGGTGTGCGAGACGGAATTTACGGCTCATATTTTTTCGCATCGATGGTGGGAAAAAATCAAAAAAGAGGAGGGCGAAGCACGAGCCAATGAAGTCAAAAAACAAGAACTGGCAGCAGGCAAAGTATATGTAAAAGACTGCATTGCCGATGCTTTTCTGCAAAACACGCTGCTCTATCCCGAAGATTATTCGGTGGTGGCAACAACGAATCTCAATGGCGACTATATGTCGGATCAAGCGGCGGCAATGGTGGGCGGGATCGGAATCGCGCCTGGGGCGAATATAAATTATGTGACTGGGCACGCTATTTTTGAGGCTACCCACGGCACAGCCCCCACAATCGCTGGCAAGAACATAGCCAACCCTTCATCGCTCATCCTGTCGGGGGTGATGATGCTCGAATATATGGGCTGGAACCAGGCTGCGCAAATCATCACCGAGGCCTTGGCCGAGGCTATTGCCAACGGACAAACGACAGCCGACTTGGCTCAAACGGCGGACAAGGCACTCACAACTATTCAATTTTCAGATTTATTAATTTCTAAAATAGCAAAAAGATGAAAGACGAATTGCTCGAAAAACTATCCAACACAATACAGGATACGTGCAAGATAGAGACGGATCTTTTCCGTAAATACGGGGTCAAACGCGGCCTGCGCAACGAAGATCACTCAGGGGTGCTGGTTGGTCTGACCACAATTGGCGATGTGGTGGGTTACGAAAAACAGCCCGACGGCACGCTGAAGGCCATCCCCGGCAAGTTGGTTTATCGCGGAATCGACATCCAAGACCTGGCACACGGAGTCGAGAAAGAGGGACGCTACGGATTCGAAGAGACCACCTTTTTGCTCCTTTCGGGCTACTTGCCCAACAGCAAAGAGCTGTGCGAATTTTCGGCCATCATCAACGAACATATGATTTTGCGCCACTCGCAGAAGATGAATATTCTGCAAACATACAGTAGCGATATTATGAATATGTTGGCGCGCACGGTGTTGCAACTCTACACCTATGACCAAGAGCCAGACAACACCACGCACTTAAATTTGGTGCGTCAGTCGGTGGATTTGATTGCCAAATTCCCAGCCATTATCGCCTTGGCCTATCACACCAAAAACCACTACACCAACAACGGATCGTTGCACATCCGTCACCCGAAGCCGAATTTCTCGATGGCCGAGAATTTTCTCTATATGATGAAAGGTTCTGCGGGCTACACACCGCTCGAAGTTCGCACACTCGATCTATGTCTGGTGCTCCACGCCGACCACGGTGGGGGTAACAACTCGACCTTCACCACCCGAGTGACCAGTTCATCGGGCACAGACACATATTCGTCGATCGCGGCGGCCATTGGTTCGCTCAAAGGACCTCTCCACGGTGGGGCAAATATCAAAGTGATGGATATGTTCCAAAACATTTGCGAGAATGTGAGCGATTGGAAAGATCGTGCGATGGTGAAAGATTATCTGATCAAAATCCTCAACAAAGAAGCCCACAACCGCAAGGGGCTGATCTATGGTATTGGTCACGCCGTTTACACTATTTCCGATCCGCGTGCCATATTGCTCAAAGAGTTGGCGCGCAAATTGGCGATCGAGAAGAACAGAGTCGAGCAGTACAACTTCCTGGAATTGATCGAAGAGCTTGGTGTCGAAGCCTTTATGGAGTTCAAAGGGGCGAGTGTCGGCAAACGCGTGTGCGCCAACGTGGACTTTTACTCGGGCTTTGTGTATGATATGATCGGGATGCCTCGGGAGGTCTACACTCCACTCTTTGCGATGAGTCGTATCGCGGGTTGGGCGGCGCATAGGATCGAGGAGCTGAACTTCGAATCGCGACGCATTATACGTCCCGCCTATAAAAATGTGGGTATCGCCAAATCATACGTGCCGCTCAGCGAGCGAGGCACGGGGAGCATTGCCCAAAGCAATTGCAATCAGTAGGTGAAGGTGACTTCAAAAAATTGCTTTTTCGGCGTTCTACTGCGGTCATAAATCCTCACGTACTCAGAGTACGCCTTGAAAAATCTAATTTTTAGAAGCCACCTAAATTAAAACACAAGCTAATAAAAAAATCGGGAGTGATGTCACTTCCGATTTTTTTTATAGGTGACTTCTAAAATAAAAAGCTATTCAGCCAGTGGCAACATCT
>JAVXIH010000090.1:0-7670 GCA_036648455.1 Mucinivorans sp. | reverse complement strand
GGGGGGCTGGGGGTACATAAACCCCCAGGATAGAACAAAAAAGATAGAAAAGAAATAAAACCAGAATAGAACAAACAAAAAGCTCGTGTCCCACGCGCGCCTTTTGATTGCAGTGAATAACTAAAATTGAAACGAATAGAAATATAATTTACACAAAAAAATACGCGACTCCTTATGGCAGTGGCGAAAAACCTGCAACCACCGTCACTCAACTATCACATTATCCAAATACTACATATTTTCCTAATCACTTGCAAATCACCTATTTGACTATTATTATTTATTTTATATACTATGATTTCTGTTGCTAATCTCGAACTACAATTCGGCAAACGCGTACTCTTCAAGGACGTTAACCTTAAATTTACACCTGGTAACTGCTACGGCGTGATCGGTGCCAACGGTGCCGGCAAATCTACTTTTCTGAAAATTCTCAGTGGAGAACTCGACCCCACACGCGGCTCGATAGCCTTCGGTGCGGGTGAACGACTCTCGGTTCTTCAACAAGATCACCACGTGTATGATGATTGTTCGGTGCTTGACACGGTGATGATGGGTCACGCCCCACTTTGGAACATTATTCAAGAGAAAAACGCACTATACGAAAAAACGGACTTCACGGAGGCTGACGGGATGAAAGCGGCTGACTTGGAGGAGAAATTCGCTTCGCTCGATGGGTGGAACGCCGAGAGTGATGCCGCGAATCTGATCAGCGGGCTGGGGGTGAAGGAAAATCTGCATTATGTGTTGATGAAAGAACTCAGCGGGAAACAAAAAGTGAGGGTGCTGCTGGCTCAAGCCCTGTTTGGCAAACCAGACAATCTGCTGCTCGACGAGCCTACCAATGATCTGGATGTCAATACGATAGCTTGGCTTGAAAATTATCTGGCCACTTACGAAAACACGGTATTGGTGGTCTCGCACGACCGTCACTTTCTGGATGCTATCTCGACTCACATCATTGATATTGATTATAATAACATCACTATTTACGCTGGTAATTACTCGTTTTGGTATCATTCGAGCCAGTTGGCGCTTCGTCAGCAAAGTCAGCAGAACAAAAAGGCCGAGGAAAAGAAGAAAGAACTGTTGGAATTTATTCAGCGTTTCAGCGCCAATGTGGCCAAGAGCAAGCAAACTACTAGTCGCAAAAAGATGATCGAGAAGTTGAATGTGGAGGAGATCAAACCTTCGATGCGTAAGTATCCGGGTATAATTTTCACCCCCGAGCGGGAAGTTGGTAATCGCGTTGTCGCCGTTGATGGGTTGAGTAAAACGGTCAATGGAGAGGTGCTTTTCTCGAATGTTTCGTTTGCCGTGGAGAAGGGCGACAAGGTGGTTTTTCTGTCGCGTGATCCTCGTGCGGTGACGGCGCTGCTCGACATTTTGGCTGGTAATGACACCCCGGACACGGGGATGGTGGAGTGGGGCTTGACCATCAAAAAGTCGTATTTGCCACTCAATAATGCGCCATTTTTCAATAATGATATGACACTTTTCGATTGGTTGGCTCAATATTCGTCCGACACGACGGAGGTTTTTATCCGTGGTTATTTGGGCAAAATGCTGTTTTCTGGTGAGGAGATTTACAAGCGCGTGAATGTGCTTTCGGGGGGCGAAAAGATGCGGTGTATGATTGCTAAGATGATGATTGATTGTAGTAATACCTTGATTCTTGATTCGCCGACCAACCACCTGGATTTGGAATCTATCCAGGCCTTCAACAATACGTTGGTCAATTTCAAGGGGGTGATTCTGATGACCTCTCACGACCACGAATTTATTGGCACCGTTGCCGATCGGATTATCGAAATTACGCCCAGCGGGATGGTAGATCGTTATACTCAATATGATGAGTACATAGAGAACGAAACGGTGGCGGCGACATTGGATAAACTTTACCAAAAATCGAAGTTAAGCCGATAAAACATAGCGTGAAATCCCTAATTTTTTACTACCTTTGTTTTTCATTCGTTAATACAATTATTATCAAAATATGAGTCAAAACAATAAAGACGAATACTCGGCAAGTAGTATTCAGGTACTCGAAGGGCTAGAAGCGGTGCGTAAGCGTCCCGCAATGTATATCGGTGACACAGGTGAAAAAGGGCTGCATCACTTGGTGTACGAAGTGATGGACAACTCCATTGACGAGGCGTTGGCTGGTCATTGTAATAATATTCACGTCAGAATCCAAGAAGACGGCTCGGTTGCCGTCGAGGATGATGGGCGTGGGATCCCGACCGATTTTCACGAAAAAGAGGGGCGTTCGGCGCTTGAAGTAGTGTTGACTGTGTTGCACGCTGGGGGTAAATTCGATAAGGATTCCTACAAAGTTTCGGGTGGTCTGCACGGTGTTGGGGTGTCGTGTGTCAATGCTTTGTCGGTGGAATTGGAAGCAGTGGTTAAGCGCAACGGCAAGATTTATTCGCAAAAATTTGTGCGTGGTGTGCCTCAGGCTGATGTGCAAGTCATCGGCGAAACAGACGAAACCGGGACAACCATCATTTTTAAACCCGACAGCGAGATTTTCACCCAAACCACTACATTTAGTTACGATACTCTCTCGACTCGTTTGCGCGAGCTCGCTTTTCTGAATAAAGGTATCCGACTGGACATCACCGATTATCGGGAGAAAGACGAAGAGAGTGGTGAATTTTTGCACGAGAGTTTCTTGTCGACCGAAGGGCTTAAAGAATTTGTCCGCTATCTGGATATGGGGCGCGAATCGCTGATCGAGGATATTATTTATTTGGATTGCGAAAAAGAAGGCGTTCCGGTGGAGGTAGCGATGCAATATAATAATACGTATACAGAAAATATCCATTCGTATGTCAACAATATCTCGACAATCGAGGGCGGGACTCACTTGACAGGTTTCCGTCGTGGGTTGACCCGTACGTTGAAAAAATATGCCGATGATAGCGGAATGCTTGCCAAGTTGAAATTCGAAATTTCGGGTGATGACTTTCGTGAGGGTTTGACGGCCATTATTTCGGTCAAGGTTCAAGAGCCTCAGTTCGAGGGTCAGACCAAGACTAAACTCGGCAATTCAGAAATTGCAGGTGCTGTGGATCAGGCCGTTTGCCAAGCGTTGACTAACTATTTGGAGGAAAATCCACGGGATGCTCGGCAAATTGTGTCGAAGGTGATCCTAGCGGCCACGGCTCGTCACGCAGCGCGTAAGGCTCGTGAATTGGTTCAGCGCAAGACGGTGCTTAGCGGTTCGGGTCTGCCCGGCAAGCTGTCGGACTGTTCCTCGCGTGAGAGGGACAAGACCGAGCTCTTCTTGGTCGAAGGGGATTCGGCAGGTGGAACGGCGAAACAAGGGCGCGATCGCGCGTTCCAAGCAATTTTGCCGCTTCGTGGTAAGATCCTTAACGTGGAAAAGGCGATGGATCACCGTACATTCGAGAGTGAAGAAATTCGTAATATTTTCACAGCTCTGGGTGTGACAATCGGCACCGAAGAGGATAGTAAGCAGTTGAATCTAAGTAAATTGCGTTACGGCAAGGTGGTTATTATGACCGATGCCGACGTGGATGGTTCGCACATTGCTACTTTGATTATGACTTTTTTCTTCCGTTATATGAACGATTTGATCAAAAATGGTCACTTGTTTATCGCCACGCCTCCGCTTTATCAGATCAAGAAAGGCAAGTCCGAGCGTTACTGTTGGGACGAGGACGAACGGATGGCCATCGTCGAGGAGTTTGGCACCAAGGGCGTGCACATTCAGCGTTACAAAGGTTTGGGAGAGATGAACGCCGAGCAGTTGTGGGAAACTACGATGAATCCCGAGTCGCGGATTTTGCGCCAAGTATCCATTGACAATGCGGTGGAGGCCGATCGTATTTTTGCAATGTTGATGGGCGATGAAGTTCCTCCACGTCGTGAATTTATCGAAAAACACGCTAAATACGCAAGAATTGACGCATAAGCGATCGGTGAATTTGTCGATATTTCATTGTAGGTGACTTCTGAAAAATTGGCAGATGAATTGTCAAACTCATAATCTAAAATTTAAAACTATCCTGGTAACGTCTATGTTGCTGGGATAGTTCAGTATACAAGGCTGTTAAAATACGATTAACAAATGCAAACAAAAGACATTAAGATAAAGGTTCAACGAACGATTTTGTTGGTTGGCATATTGCTGTTGGTGGGCAAGTTTGTTGCCTATTGGCTCACTGGTTCTGTCGGTATTTTGACTGATGCGTTGGAGAGTATAGTCAACGTGTTGGCTGGTATATTGGGTTTGTGGAGTGTGTGGCTGTCGAGTCAACCGCGCGATGCGGATCACCCTTTTGGGCACGGCAAGGTTGAAATGTTGACCGCTTCGGTCGAGGGGATCTTGATTATCGTGGCTGGCGGACTGATTATTTATGAGGGAGCCTTGCGTATTATCACACCCCAGATGCCCAATTCCCTGGATATTGGTATCTTGATTATTGCCCTGGCTGGTTTGGTGAACTGGATTCTTGGTGCGTGGAGCATTCGTGTGGGGGCCAAGGCCAGTTCGATAGCGCTAGTTTCGGGGGGCAAACACCTCCAAAGCGACACCTATTCCACTATTGGTTTGGTGCTCGGTTTGGTGCTGCTCTATGTGACTGACATTGCGTGGATTGATGGTGCGTTGGCGTTGGTTTTTGGCTCGATAATCATAGTGACAGGAATCGGAATATTGCGCAAAACGGCGCGTTCGTTGATGGACCATTCGGACGAGGTGGATGTGGAGCGTATCGAGCAGATGACCAACGCTTCGCGGCGCGAGGCTTGGATCGATATCCACGACCTACGCGTGATTAGTTATGGCGAATCGATACATCTGGATTGCCACCTGACGATCCCGTGGTACTATAATGTTCGGCAAGGGCATTGCGAAGGCGAACAACTCGAAGCGATGTTTATCGAGGGTTTGCAGCCCAATCAAGCGATGGTGTCGGTGCATAGCGACCCGTGCGACGAGCGGTTGTGTCCCACGTGTACGATGCAAAATTGCCCCGAGCGTAAAGCTGAAATGAGCCATATTGTACCTTTTATGATCGAAATTATGACACAAGACGATCTCCAACGTGCCGAGAGGCTCGGGCCGATTCCGAATTGAAACAGCTTCTAATGCTGGTAGCGCGTTTTTTTGTTTATTTTCTATCGAAAAGCATAAAAAATTTTATACCTTTGTCAACCAATAGAAATTCTATTGTGATACACCTATGAAAAAAATTATAATTCCATTCTTATTGTTATTTGTCTCGACATTTGTTTCGTGCCTCGATATTGGCGGTGAATTGCCACCTCCTCCTATCTCGTCAGCGGTGGTCGTTTTCCCGTTCGATAACGACAATGCGCAATTGACCCAGCAGCAAGAAGACATGGTCAATGCTCTGATTCAAAATAGGATAGCCCTATATTTTGTGCGTACCATCGATGGTGATGGAGCCAAACAGGCGACCGAGATTAATAACCTAATCGCAACAGGTGTCGTTCCTCCGTTTATGATTATTATGACGACCGATGCTTATTCGGTCGATGTGAGTGCAGCTTTGAAGAAATACAAATCGATGGGCGGCAAGATTTTGGCTTACGATCGTTTGCCGCAAAATTCGACAGACATCGATGGCTTTATCTCTGCTTCGTATCAGCAGATAGGCAAGTTGCAATCCCAAGCCTTGGATGGGTTGGCTGACGGGTCTCGGGTCGAGATTCTTTCGGGTCCACAATATGACAACAATGCCAAGACGCTTTTTGATGGCGCTTATGAATCAATAGGTAAGAAAATCAGTCAAGGAAAGTTGCTCTGTCCGAGTGGCAAATCGACATACGAAGACACGAAAGTGAAAAGCTGGGGCAAGGAAGATGCCATTGTGGCGATGCGAGAAATTTTGAAAGCACATTACAAATCGCCTGATATGCCTGCTGCGGTGCTCGCGGGGAGCGATGCTCAAGCGGCTGGTGTGGTGCTTGCTTTGCAAGCACATTACCCTCAAATCACTCAATATCCAATCATTACGGGTATGAACAACACCGAGAAGGCGTTGGCTCGTCTGGTGCTTGGTACACAAACGATGACCGTCGATTGCGGGACAAGTGAGTCGGTGAGCGAGTCGGTGAAGGTGATCTTGGCCTGGGCAACTAAACAGAGCTATGATTTCCCAAGTACCGTGATCACCCCCGTGGCTACGGTGCCCTACAAAAATATAGCCAGCATTAAAGCAATTTACAAGAAAGATCTTAAGTAATAATTCTTTATTTATTAATTCAAACTATGAAACAATCAGTTGCAATTTTGTGTGCAGGTGGTCCCGCACCTGGAATCAACACCGTAATCTCGGCCGTGACGAAGGTCTTTTCGCAAAACGGTTTTCAAGTAATCGGTCTTAACGGTGGATACCGTAGCCTTTTTGCCGAAGAGGCAGATTTTGTCTATCTCGATTTCGATTTTGCTGACAATATCTACTCACGCGGTGGCTCGGCGTTGGTTATGAGCCGTTATAAACCGACAGACAAAGAATTCCGCAGTGATTTCTTCGAGAAATATAACGTTAAATGCCTTGTCACCATTGGTGGCGACGATACGGCATCAACTGCTAATCGTTTGGGTAAATGGTTGCGTGACAAAAAGATTGACATCAAGACAATTCACGTACCAAAAACTATTGATAATGACCTCCCTCTGCCTGGTGGAACCCCTACGTTTGGCTACAATTCGGCCAAAGAAGAGGGCGTTAAATTGGCAACCACTTTGTATGAAGATGCTCGCACGTCGGGCAACTGGTTCGTAGTTTCGGCTATGGGTCGCGAAGCTGGTCACTTGGCCTTCGGTATCGGTTCGGCTTGCCACTATCCGATGATTATCATCCCCGAGATGTTCTCGAAAACTTCATTGTCTTTCGATAAAATCGCACGTTTGGTGATCTCTTCGATGGTGAAACGTCGTCTGCTTGGCATCCCTTATGGTGTGGCCATTATTTCGGAAGGTGTGTTCCACTTTATGAGTGACGAAGACATTATCGGCACTGGTGTGAACTTCACCTACGACGAGCACAACCACCCTGAATTGGGTAACGTGTCCAAGGCTCACATCTTCAATATGTTGGTTCAAGAGCGTTTGCAAAATCTGCGCATCAAGGTCAAGAGCCGTCCTAACGAGATGGGTTACGAGCTTCGTTGCTGCCGGCCAATCGCTTACGATATGTCGTATGCCACACGTCTGGGCTTGGGTGTGTATGAACTATACTCACGCGGCGAAACCGGCTGTATGGTGACCGTGACTAGCGAAGGGGCTATCGAACCATTGTTTATGGATTCGGTTGCCGACGAAAACGGTAAAATCAAACCACGTTTGGTTGACACCGCTTCGGATAAGTTCCAACTGATCGTGCGCAACAATATGCACTATATCACACCGCAAGATTATAAGGGTGCAGCAAAATATGTTGACAATCCCGAAGAATATGACTTTATGAAAATCCTAGAATGGGATAAATAGTCTGATCTAACTCAAAAAGAGCCTCCTTGACCTTGGTCAAGGAGGCTCTTTTTTGTTCTAGGTGACTTCAAAAAATTGCTTTTTCGGTGCTCTACTGCGGATCGAAAAGTCCTCATTTACAGTGAGTAAACTGCGGTTTTTTGACCTTGTCCGCCTTGAAAAATCTAATTTTTAGAAGTCC
>JAVXIH010000089.1:0-7696 GCA_036648455.1 Mucinivorans sp. | reverse complement strand
ACCGGAGCTTACTTGAAGTAAGTGAGGATTTTAAGATCCGAAACCCAACGCCGAAAAAACGATTTTTAGAAGTCACCATAAGAATTTGTTTAGAAGCTTAGCTACGTTTGAAAAGCGACTCGACAAAAATTTTCTTATCAAAAATTTGCAGATCCTCCACCTTCTCGCCCACACCAATATAACGAACTGGGATCTTCATCGTGTCCGAAATTCCAATCACCACCCCACCGCGCGCTGTGCCATCTAACTTGGTGATTGCCAAGGCTGTCACCTGAGTGGCGGCCGAAAATTGGCGAGCCTGTTCGAACGCATTTTGACCTGTCGAACCATCCAACACCAAAAGCACTTCGTGGGGCGCATCGAGCACCACTTTTTGCATCACGGTGCGAATTTTAGACAATTCATTCATCAAGCCGACTTTGTTATGAAGCCGCCCCGCCGTGTCGATCAGCACCACATCAGCCCCCGCCGCCTTGGCTGCCGCCAACGTGTCGTAGGCCACCGATGCAGGATCAGACCCCATCTGCTGTTTAATCAATTTCGCCCCCGCGCGAGTGGCCCACACCTCGAGCTGCTCGATGGCCGCGGCACGAAAAGTGTCAGCCGCCCCGATATAAACCTTCTTGCCCGAAAGCGCTAGACGCGAGGCCAGCTTACCGATGGTGGTGGTTTTGCCCACACCATTCACCCCAACCACCATCACCACAAAAGGATCGTCGCCGCGCTTGTCTAATTCCGAACCATCGGGCATATCACTGTCACACAGCAAAGCTACGATCTCCTCCCTAAGGACTCGATCCAACTCACTAGCGCTCACATACTTATCGCGAGCTATGCGACGTTCGATCCTATCGATGATGCGCATTGTGGTCTCGACTCCAACGTCCGAGGTGAGTAGCATCTCCTCCAAATCGTCGAGCACCGCCTCGTCAACCTTACCCTTGCCGGCAACGGCTCGCGTGAGCTTGGAGAGCAAACTATCGCGACTCTTTTCGAGCCCGCGCTCAACAATCGGCGCATCCTCTTTCTTTTTGAAAATATCGAAAAATCCCATTATTTAATTTTTAAGGCTAGTTCTGTGAGCTGCTCGTCCGAAATTTCGCACGGCGAATCAATCATCATATCGCGCCCCGAATTATTTTTGGGGAAGGCGATAAAGTCGCGTATCGAATCAACACCTGCAAAAATCGCGCACCAGCGATCCAAACCAAAAGCGATACCACCGTGAGGCGGCGCACCATATTTGAACGCACCGAGCAAGAAGCCAAATTGTTCCTCGGCCTGCTCGGGGGTGAAACCTAACACTTCGAACATACGGCTCTGCACCGCGCGGTCGTGGATACGAATCGAACCGCCACCAACCTCAACCCCGTTCACCACAAAGTCGTAAGCATTGGCGCGTACACGCCCTGGATCGGTTTTGAAAAGTTCGAAATCTTCCATCACAGGCGATGTAAATGGGTGGTGCATAGCATAGAAGCGCTCTGTCTCTTCGTCCCATTCCAGTAGCGGAAAATCGATCACCCACATCGGCGCAAAGACACCCTTCACCCGTAGGCCCAATCGATCACCCATCTCCAAACGCAAAGCACAGAGAGCGGCCAACGCCATTTTCGCCTTGCCCGCCACAACAAGTATCAGATCGCCAGCCACAGCACCAGTTGCCACAGCCCATTTTTGAAGAGTAGCTTGGTCGAAAAATTTATCAACGCTCGATTTGACCGTTCCGTCATCCGCCACTCGGGCATAGATCAGACCCGAAGCCCCAATCTGCGGACGTTTGATAAAGTCTGTCAATTCGTCCAGCTGTTTACGGGTGTAGATAGCCGCTCCAGGAGCCGCAATCGCCCCCACATAATCAGCCGAGTCGAAAGGCGCAAAACCAGTCGAGCGAAGTTCGGCCGAAAACTCGGCAATGCGCATCCCAAAACGAATATCAGGCTTGTCGCAACCGTAATATTTCATCGCGTCGGCATACGTCATACGCGGAAACTGCACCTTATCAAGATCCTGACCCAACACCTCGTGGAACATCGCCCGCGCCATACCCTCAAAAGTGGCAAGTACATCTTCGCGCTCGACAAAGGCCATCTCGCAATCGATTTGGGTAAATTCGGGCTGACGATCGGCTCGAAGATCTTCGTCGCGGAAGCAACGCACAATCTGGAAGTAGCGATCGTAACCGCTCACCATCAAGAGCTGTTTGAAAGTCTGTGGCGACTGAGGCAAAGCGTAAAACTGACCTTGGTTCATCCGCGAAGGCACAACAAAGTCGCGCGCACCCTCGGGCGTAGACTTGATCAGATATGGAGTCTCGATCTCCAAAAAGCCCTGCCCGTCCAAATAACGACGAACCGACTGAGCCATCTTGTGACGCAGCAACAAGTTATGCTGCAAAGGAGCCCGACGAAGATCCAAATATCGATAACGCATACGAAGATCATCGCCGCCATCCGAATTTTCTTCGATCGTGAAAGGCGGTGTTTCGCTCAGAGCTAAAATTTTAATTTCACAAGCCAGAACCTCGATCTCGCCCGTTGCAATCTTCGGATTCTTAGATGACCGTTCGCGCACCGTACCCGTTACTTGGATCACAAATTCACGACCAAGTTGATCGACTTGTTCGAGCAATTCGCGTGGCGAAGTTTCATCCACCACGATCTGTGTGATTCCATAACGATCGCGAAGATCCACAAAGGCCATCGAGCCTAGGTTTCTAACTTTTTGTACCCATCCGGCAAGTGTCACCGTTTGAGCTGCGTTTTGATTGCGGAGCTCGCCGCAAGTAGCTGTTCTATACATATATGTGTTTATTTTATTCTCGTTTCAAAAATTCATTAACTCCTTGCGCCATTCGTATGGCATCCGTTGAGGGACGCGTTGGATAATTATTGTTTTTCATTGTCCACTCACGCTCCATATCAAAATAGTCAAAACCAACAGGCAGCGCCTTGGTTTGGGCTATGTGGTCGAAAAAATGTTTCCAGCGAGGCAGATAAAAATCACGCAACAAACCCGCCCACTCTTTGTGGGCATAATCACGCAGACCACCAACATTGGCCGCCGTACGATTACCCCAAACCGTGATCTGGCTGCGAGCATTCCACTCATAAAGCTCACTTTCGGCTTTCGAATCGCCCATTGTGCGCGCCGAAGCAAGCCAAGGCCCCACCATAAATTCGCGACGCGACGAAAGCAGGCTGTCTTGCAAGGCAATCATTTCTAGAAATTTAGATGACAATTTATTGAATTTAGACACTTCGTTGCGATCGAAAGCACGCAGCATTTCGGGCAACATTTCGTTAGCTCGATTGGCAAGCGCTTGGCGAGCGACATCGACAATATCGTATTCAAAATTATTGCAGCCTCTATATTTTTCGCCAACCGAGGCCATCAAAGACAGCGCCCGCTCCACCTCTTTGGTGTCGTAATACAAGTCGGTATTGCCCCACGTGCTAACACTTTTGATCTCCAAAGCTGGACGAGCACAAAAAACAGACTCAGGCGTTCCCTCTTTCGGTTTCAAATAAGGACCATCATAGACCGTGTTGGATAGTATTTTCCACGCCTCGATCGTTTGAGGCAACTCGCGGCCATAGCGTGCTGTGACCCAAGAATTTACCCACTCAGCTTTTGTGAATTTGGTGGCTCGCCACGGCAATTCATATATCAATTCGAACATCACTGGATTATTCTCGATTCCCTCCATCGTGGCCCCCACACCAACGAGCGAAGCACTAAATTTACTCTCTTGTGCCTCGTAATAGCCATCGATCACACGCTGCATTTTGCCATACATTCCCACATTGCCACCAAAATTAAGCAACATACAATAGATCCAATCGTGACCGATGAAACCCTTTTCGCGATACCAATCGCTCTTGACATCACCCCACTGAGGACGCTCCTCGCTCGACAGATCGAGCACCACCATCTCGCCACGTGGCAAATCGTCGATCAAAGCAGGATACGGAGCCGCTTGCCACGATTGAATCACCCATTTAGACTCGGGCGAAGCCAAGCGCATCGCGTCAAACATAGCCCGACCAGCGGTTCGCAGATTGACACCCGCCGTCGAACCACCTTCGTGGAAGGGATCAATTGCGTAATATTTAGCCTTCCCATACAGTTTTTCTAACTCATCATAGTATATTTTTGCAATCTGAGCAAATCGAGGATCCGAAGGCTGCAAAAAAGCGGGACGCGAATAGCTGCACCACAAACCTGGATCTTGAAGTTTCAGGTCAAATTCCACCGTCGTATCGCTAGGGGCAAAGCTAGGCATCATACCACCATAGCCCGCAAAAACAGGCTCAATACCCCATCGACGATATTGCTCCACAATTTGCTGTTCCAAGCGCGCCTGTTTGTCATAATAACTATCAGGATTCACACCACCCCAGCCTTCAAGATTGTTCATCAACCACCAAGCCTGGAAGCCCGAACCTGCCACAAAGCGCCCAACCTCTTCGGGCGAATAACCCAAACGAAGCATCACATTGCGCCACACGGTGCTAGTGCCAACCACAGCCAGCGGCATATTGATGCCGTGCAAGGCCATAAAATCGATCTCCTGTTGCCAACGATTCCAATCCCAAAAAGCCATCGAATAACTGAAAGTACAGTAATTCAAGTAGTAACGCATCAATTCGCTAGTGGCGTGGCGCTCGGGAGTCTTGACACGCGGCATAGCGATATTGAGATTGGCTCGCGGATTGTTCCACGTGATCTGCACCCCTGCATAATATTTCAAATACCAATTAAGCCCCGTGGCAACACTCACCCAATTATTGCCCTCGACAACCGTCTTGCCGCCACGACTCGAAAGTTCAAAATAATCATCCTCCGACTGAGCATCGCCAATGACAAAAGTGAATTTAGACGAAGCCCCGCTGTGAATGCGATCAACAAGTTCTGACACTGGATTTTGAGCCGCCGAGCAAACAGAAATCAAGGCGAAAGATAAAAGTAGAATTAGTCTTTTCATTTTATTTATATTGAATTAAACGCTGTGGCGATTTGCTCGGCAACCTTATCGATCGCATCTTGTAATTTGCTACCTATCATCATTTTAATCATCATATTGAGTTCCACATCCAACACGATTCTCATACGCGTGTCCTGGGGTGAGACTTCTTTGAGTTGCACAAAAAAAGTAAACGGGAACGGAATTGCGCACCCTTGACCAGGACCAATTTTGATCAACGATGGGCGCTCGCGCTCCAACATTTCGAGTGCCACGTCGAACCCCTGAGCCTTGAAGGAACAATTGTCGGCCGTCGCCTGCCAATTGTCGACCTTGGAAGCCAATGCGGGAGTGAAATTTGTAAAATCACACATCCAAGAGTATACAGCCTCAGCTGGCTTGTTGATTTTTTGATGTTTGCTTTCGTATCTCATAAAATTATAATAAATACCGAGTGATAAACCCTAAGGCGACTTCTGAAAAAGCAATTTCCAGAAGTCACATTGAAATGAAATCCAGAATTACGCCTTCCAAGTGCTTGGCGAAAGACGCCACTCTTTCAAAGTTTCTAGTTCATCGGCACTCACATAATTATTCTCGATCGCCGCTTGGATCAACACATTGTAGTTGCTCAGGGTGGTCAGATCGACTGACGCAGACTCGAAATTGGCCTCGGCCAATGGAAAACCGTAGGTAAAAATAGCCACCATACCCTGAACGTCGAGCCCAGCCGAGCGCAAAGCCTCGACCGCTGCCAACGAACTGCCGCCGGTGGAGATCAAATCCTCAACCACCACAACCGTTTGTCCTGCTTGATAGCAACCCTCAACTTGGTTGGCCAGGCCGTGATCCTTAGCTGCCGAACGCACATAAATAAAAGGCTTGTCGAGCAACTCGGCCGCCATCAATCCCCACGCAATCGCCCCCGTGGCAACACCCGCGATCACATCAACATCAGCATATTTAGCTCGAATAACCTCCGCAAAACTACGCGCAACAAGTTTACGATCCTTCACAAAAGAGAGAATCTTACGATTATCACAATAAATCGGTGAGCGCCAGCCCGATGCCCACGTAAATGGATTTTGAGGATTCAATTTTATTGCTTTAATTTGCAGTAGTGAAAGGGCTATCGCTTTTTCCATAATATATCAGTTTTTAGAAATGTTAAAAATATTCACAAAAGTAGTAATTTATGGCAACAAAAACAATTATTAAAGCAGGCGGAGGGGTGGTAATTAACCCCGAAGGCGAAATATTGATGATTTTTCGCCGCGGACACTGGGATCTGCCAAAAGGGAAACTCGAAGAGGGCGAAACGATCGAGCAATGCGCACTACGCGAAGTGGAGGAAGAATGTGGCATTCACAACCTGACGCTGGGGAAATTCCTGCGCATCACCGAACACGAGTATACCGAAAAAGGGCGCGATCTGATCAAGCAAATCCACTGGTTCGCAATGCAAGGCTCGGGCACAGCTACACCACAAGCTATCGAAGACATAACAAGCGCCCAATGGGTCCCAATCAGCGAAATCCCCGAATTACTCGCTCATTCATACCCATCAATTCAAGCCGTGATAAACGATTTTATGGCTCACACAGCGCCACAAGAGTAATCGGAACTATTTACGGCCGATTCTGACACACCGAAAACCGAGCAGAGTCAACTCCTCTTGGTTGTATATGTTACGCCCATCGATAATCAGATTTCCACGCATTATCGAACGCAAAAATTCCCAATCAGCCATACGAAATTCGCGCCATTCGGTCACCAGAACAACGGCATCTGTTTCGTTGGCTGTTTCGTATTTATTGTTGCAATATTCGATTGAAGAACCGAATATCTCCGTCACATTGCCCATCGCCTGCGGATCGTAGACGTAAACCTCAGCTCCATCACCGAGCAATTGACGGATCAGAACCTCAGACGTTGCCTGGCGAATGTCGTCGGTTTCGGGCTTAAAAGCCAGACCCCACAGCGCGATCTTCTTGCCACGTAAATCGCCAAGCGATTCACGTAACTTATTGTATGGCACGTTCTTCTGTCTGTCATTCACTTGCTCCACCGCCTCCACTATCTGCATCGTGTAACCGTATTCGCGCCCCGTGTGAGCCAAGGCCTTGATGTCCTTAGGAAAGCACGAACCGCCATAACCGACACCAGGATAGAGAAATTTACTGCCAATCCGATGATCAGATCCAATCCCGCGACGCACCATTTCGGCATCGGCCCCCACACATTCACACAAACCAGCGATCTCATTCATAAACGAAATACGAGTTGCCAACATCGCATTGGCGGCATATTTAGTCATCTCCGCCGACGCTACATCCATCGACACGAAGCGCTCACCGTTGAGCATAAATGGTTTATATAGTTTTTCGAGCAGCGCCCTCGCTCGGTCACTGTCCGCCCCAATCACAATGCGATCGGGCGACATAAAATCTTTGATCGCCGCGCCCTCCTTCAAAAATTCGGGATTGCTCGCCACATCAAATTCGAGCGACACCCCACGACGATCCAACTCTTCTTGGATTGCGGCGCGAACCTTGACGGCCGTACCCACGGGAACGGTGGATTTGGTGACTAGTACAAAATATTGTGTTGCACGTTGACCAACCTGTCTAGCAACTTGTAAAACATACTGCAAATCAGCCGAACCATCCTCGTTGGGCGGTGTGCCGACGGCAGAAAAAATAACCTCCGTCCGATCGATCACCTCGTCGA
>JAVXIH010000088.1:0-7797 GCA_036648455.1 Mucinivorans sp. | reverse complement strand
AGAGCAATTGATTTCGGGCAGCTCTACAACGGAAATACGCATTTTACTAACAGTGTTAATCTGTATAATATTGTTAGTCACTGCAATCAAGAGGCGCTGTGCGCCCGCAACAACAAACCTATCGCTATCGCCGCCGCAGATGCAACATTGAGCGACTCCCCACCTCCTAGGCGCGGAATGTATATGCGATCGGTCACCAAAGACTCCACAGCAGGCGATATCCCGTGACCCTCACTGCCCATCACCAACATCGCACCAGCACCATCCAACGAATCGACACTATATATATCTGTCGAACGTTCCAGAAATGTCCCGATCACACGAACACCACAACCAGACAAAACTGAACACAAATCAGTGTAAATAACCTCCACCCGCGACACCGAACCCATCGTGGACTGAACTACCTTGGGCGCAAAACAATCAGCCGTGTCCATCGAACAATATATCCTAGTGATGCCAAACCAATCAGCCGTACGCATAATAGACCCTAAATTACCCGGATCCTGAACCCCATCCAATGCAAGACAAAAATTAGAACTCTTCATCCCGCGATGCAAAACACTCCAATCGGGAATCCGCACCACGGCCAACTCGCGCGTGGGCGTTTTGAGCTGCGAAATACGATTCATCTCGATCCACGTACAATTCTCGTTCACCCGATATAACTGCTCGATTTCGAGCGACGATCTGACCATCTCGGTGACCAACTTCTCGCCCTCCACCACAAATAAGCCACTGGCAAGCCGCCCCTTCTTGTCGGCAAGCGATTGAATTAATTTTATTTCGTTTTTTGTTAACATTGCGCAAAATTAGGAAAAATTTAGTACTTTTGTCATTTAGTAATGATCTTTTACTAAAAAGTATAATTCTATGATTAAAAATACCCCCGCACGTTTGGTGCTCGAAGACGGTTCTCAATTCCAGGGTTACTCGTTTGGTGCGCCTGGCTCTGTTTCGGGCGAGGTGGTTTTCTCCACCGCAATGACTGGTTATCCTGAATCATTGACCGATCCTTCCTATGAAGGTCAAATTTTGGTTCTAACTTTCCCTTTGGTCGGCAATTATGGCGTTCCTTCGCACGAAGAGATGCAATGGGGCATCCCCGCCAATTTCGAGAGTGAAGCTATCCACGTCAAGGCGCTAGTGGTGAGCGACTACTCGTTCGAACATTCGCACTGGCACTCCACCGAGAGCCTAGCCCAATGGCTCGAACGCGAGAAAGTACCCGCTATTTTCGGTGTTGACACCCGCCAAATCACCAAGCTCATTCGCGAGCGCGGAGTGATGCTCGGCAAAATTATCGTCGATGGGACTCCCGAACCTAAGGAATTTGTCGATTACAACAAAACGAACCTCGTGCCGCAAGTTTCGTGTACCACGATCCAGGAATATGGCGACGGTCCGCTACGCATTGTGATGGTGGATTGCGGATTGAAATACAATATTATGCGCTGCCTGCTCAAACGTGGGACAACCGTTGTGCGTGTGCCTTGGGATTACGATTTCTCGACTTTGGACTACGACGGGGTGATGATTTCTAACGGCCCTGGTGATCCAGCTATGTTGGATGTGGTGGTCGAAAATATCAAAAAAGGGCTCATCAAAGGCAAGCCAATGTTCGGTATTTGTCTTGGTAATCAACTTTTGGCTCGTGCCGCGGGAGCATCGACCTACAAGATGAAATACGGTCACCGTTCACACAATCAGCCAGCCAAAGAGTGTGGCTCGAATTTTGCGTGTATCACCTCTCAAAATCACGGTTATGCAATCGACCCTACTAATTTAGGTGCCGATTGGGAGCCTTATTTCAAGAATTTGAATGATGATACGATCGAAGGGATTCGCCACAAAACAAAGCCTTTCTTCTCGGTTCAATTTCACCCCGAGGCAACTTCGGGCCCTGTGGATAGTGAATTTTTGTTCGACAAATTTTTGGATATGGTTCGTCAGAACAAGAAATAGTTCAAGGCGACTTCCGACAATTGCTTTTTCGGCCACGAGTCCGCCTTGAAAAATCTAATTTTCAGAAACCACCTCAAAAAATAATGCAATGAAAACGCCACTCGACACCTTAAAGCCGCTTAAAGGCAACAAATTCATCAACGAATTCAAACAATTTGCCCTGCGTGGCAACGTGGTTGATATGGCAGTTGGTATCATCATCGGAGCCGCTTTTGGCAAGATTGTCAGCTCGCTGGTTGGGGATATTCTGATGCCTCCGATTGGATTTTTGATCGGAGATGTGGAATTTACGAACCTTCGCATCGCCCTGCGTCAGCCCGATGTGGCGGCTGGAATAGAGGGGGTTTTCATCAATTATGGTAATTTTATCCAAGTGGTGTTCGATTTTCTGATCACTGCCTTTGCAATTTTTATGGCCATCAAATTTATGATGCGCCTTCGTAACACTCCTGCCCCAGAGCCAACCCCTGAGGCTAAAAAACCTGTCGAAGTACCACCCACAAAAGAGGAAGTGCTATTGACCGAAATTCGTGATTTATTGAAAAAACAACAGTAAGATGCAAAATAACATTAAAAAAGTACTGATCTTAGGCTCGGGAGCCTTGAAAATTGGCGAGGCTGGCGAGTTCGACTATTCGGGTTCTCAGGCGCTCAAAGCCTTGAAAGAAGAGGGGATCCACACCGTTTTGATCAACCCCAACATCGCCACCGTGCAAACGAGCGAAGGAATTGCCGACAAGGTCTATTTTCTGCCCGTGACACCCGATTTTGTGGAACAGGTGATCGATCGCGAACGCCCAGACGGTTTGTTGCTCGCCTTTGGCGGACAAACGGCCCTCAATTGCGGGGTGAATTTGTTCAAGAGCGGTGTGCTCGAAAAATATAATCTTCGCGTGCTTGGCACTCCGGTGCAAGCCATTATGGACACCGAAGATCGGGATCTGTTTGTCAAAAAATTGGATCAAATCCACGTGAGCACCATCAAGAGCGAGGCTGTGACTTCGGTCAAGGAGGCCAAACGTGTGGCCAATGAATTGGGTTATCCAGTCATCATCCGCGCCGCCTACACCTTGGGTGGTCTGGGTTCTGGATTTTGCGATAACGATGCCGAAATGGACGTTCTCGCCTCGAAAGCATTCACCTATTCGCCCCAAGTGCTGGTCGAAAAATCGCTCAAAGGGTGGAAAGAGATCGAATATGAAGTGGTTCGCGACAAGTACGACAACTGCTTGACGATCTGTAATATGGAAAATTTCGACCCGCTCGGCATTCACACTGGTGAAAGTATAGTGGTGGCTCCGTGCCAAACGCTGACCAATTCCGAGAGCAATAAATTGCGCGAATTGGCCATCCGCATCGTGCGCCACATCGGCATCGTGGGCGAATGTAATGTGCAATATGCACTCGATCCATATTCGGAAGATTATCGCGTGATTGAGGTCAACGCTCGTCTGAGTCGCTCGTCGGCTCTGGCTAGCAAGGCGACAGGTTATCCGTTGGCCTTTATTGCCGCCAAACTTGGGTTGGGATACGGTCTGCACGAATTGAAAAACTCGGTCACCAAGGTCACAACAGCTTGTTTCGAACCAGCAATCGACTATATCGTCTGCAAGATTCCTCGTTGGGATCTGGGTAAATTCAAGGGCGTGAGTCGCGAATTGGGTAGCTCGATGAAGTCAGTTGGCGAAATTATGAGTATCGGGCGCAACTTTGAAGAGGCGCTCCAAAAAGGGCTCCGTATGATCGGGCAAGGGATGCACGGTTTTGTGGCCAACAAAGACCTGTCGATCGATTCGATCGAGAACGAACTATCAAAACCAACCGACAAACGTGTCTTTATCATCGCAGCCGCTTTCAAACAGGGTATGTCGGTGGACAAAATTTATGAACTGACCAAAATCGATCGGTGGTTCCTCTACAAATTGCAGGGGATCATCGAACTCGAAAAAGATATGGAAACTTTTTCGGATCTGGAATCCATCCCCACAGCGTTGCTGCGCGAGGTGAAACAAAAAGGTTTCTCGGACTTTCAGATCGCACGCACCGTGCTCCACTCGCTCGATATGGGTATGGAACAAGCCATTGCTCACGTTCGTCAGTGGCGCATTTCGCGCGGGATCACTCCGTGGG
This sequence comes from Mucinivorans sp., assembly GCA_036648455.1. Taxonomy (GTDB): domain Bacteria; phylum Bacteroidota; class Bacteroidia; order Bacteroidales; family Rikenellaceae; genus Mucinivorans. Next base: position 3,702 of record JAVXIH010000088.1, on the reverse strand, counting down.
TCAAACAAATCGACACGCTGGCGGCGGAATATCCAGCCCAGACCAACTACTTATACCTGACCTACAACGGATCGGCGCACGATGTTGATTTTGCGCGCGACGACCGCTCGGTGGTGGTGCTTGGTTCGGGCGCTTATCGCATCGGCAGCTCGGTCGAGTTTGACTGGTGTTCGGTGTCGGCTATCAACTCAATTCGCCAAAATGGGCTGCGTTCGGTGATGATCAACTACAATCCCGAAACCGTATCCACGGACTACGATATGTGTGATCGCTTGTATTTCGATGAATTGACGCTGGAACGCGTGCTCGATATTACCGATTTGGAAGCTCCGCGCGGGGTGATCGTGTCGGTGGGTGGGCAAATCCCTAACAACTTGGCGATGCGTTTGGCAGAAAACAATGTTCCGATCCTTGGGACTTCGGCCGACAATATCGATGGTGCGGAAGATCGTCACAAATTCTCGGCAATGCTCGACCGTTTGTCGATCGACCAACCACGCTGGAAAGAATTTACCGAGTTGGACGAGATTTATGAATTTGCCGATCAAGTCGGCTTCCCGTTGCTCCTTCGCCCTTCGTATGTGCTGAGCGGCGCGGCGATGAATGTGGTGAGCAACAAAGAAGAGTTGGTTCGCTTCCTAGAATTGGCAACGGCTGTCTCCAAACAATATCCGGTGGTGGTGACCGAATTTATCGAGAACGCCAAGGAGATCGAATTTGATGCCGTGGCCAAGGATGGCGAAATATTGATCTACGCTATTTCGGAACACGTCGAATTTGCGGGCGTTCACTCGGGCGACGCAACGCTAGTCTTCCCGGCTCAAAAGCTATATATCGAGACAGTACGCCGAATCAAGAAAATTGCTCACCAAATAGCAAAAGAACTCCATATTTCGGGGCCTTTCAATATGCAGCTGTTGGCCAAAGAAAACTTTATCAAAGTGATCGAATGTAATCTTCGCGCTTCGCGTTCGTTCCCATTCGTTTCCAAGGTGCTGAAAGTCAACTTTATCGACATCGCAACCCGCGTTATGTTGGGGCTCGATAGCAAAGTGCCAAACAAATCGGCCTTCGATCTGGATTATGTGGGCATCAAGGCTTCGCAATTCTCGTTCTCGCGTCTTCAGAAGGCCGATCCTGTGCTCGGGGTCGAGATGGCATCGACTGGCGAAGTTGGCTGCTTGGGCGAAAGCTACTACGAAGCGATCCTCAAAGCGATGTTGTCGGTGGGTTATAAAATTCCGAAAAAGACGATTTTCTTCTCATCTGGCGATCTGAAATCCAAAACTCAGACACTGCCAGCGGCTAAGGAACTGCAAAAATGCGGTTACGAAATCTACGCCACGCGAGGCACTGCCTCATTCTTTGCCGAAAATGGAGTGAAGGCCACGGTGCTCGGTTGGCCCGACCAACAAGGCAACGGCGAAGCTAACGCGCTGGATTACATCAAGGAACGCAAGTTGGACTTCGTGGTCAATATTCCGAAAAACCACACCAAAGACGAACTGAATAATGACTATACGATCCGCCGTTCGGCTATCGACTTCAATATTCCGCTCTGTACCAATGCGCGCTTGGCAAACGACTTTATACTAGCCTTTTGCAGAACAACGCACGCTGATCTACTGATCAAAAGTTGGGGCGAGTACTAGGATATTCAGAATTAATTGCTAATTTTGCACCCGCGATTAAAAAATTAAGGACGGTCTCGTAGCTCAGTTGGATAGAGCAACAGATTTCTAATCTGTAGGTCTAGGGTTCGAATCCCTACGGGATCACGGGCGTAAAGTATTATCATTCAGTGATTTACATATGGTGGCTTCTAAAAATTAGATTTTTCAAGGCGAACAAGGTCGATGAGCCGCAGTTTACTCACTGTAAATGAGGACTTTTCGATCCGCAGTTCAACGATGAAAAAGCAATTTTTAGAAGTCACCATATCCAAAAGGAGGAGGTTATTACAAATAACCTCCTCCTTTTGGATATATTGACACCAAAGACATAGATTTGATAAAATAAGCCGACTAGTTGTTTTATCAGTAAAAAAGTATTAACTTAGGGCAATGAATTAATCACCTCAAACACGATAAAATTATGAACACAATCTCTTTCAACGAGTTACGTCGTATCAAAGATGCACTCCCCAGTGGATCAATGCAAAAAATTGCCGATGAATTAGGCCTTGATCCCGACACTGTCCGCAACTATTTTGGCGGAACACACTACAAAAAAGGGGAAGGTGATCCACAAGGCTTTCATCTCGAAGCAGGTCCCGATGGCGGTATCGTAGAACTTGACGATCTGACAATTCTAGACAAGGCACGTGCAATGCTAGACGAAAAATAATTATAAGGTGACTTCTAAAAATTGCTTTGAAAAATCTAATTTTTAGAAGCCCCTCCTTTTTCGACCTCACGCGAGGTAGATGGCGCATAAAAATCAAACTAAAAAAAACAATAAAATATGGAGCATAGAGAAAATTTGGCTTGGGTAGATTGGTTGCGCATAATTGCCTGCTTTTTGGTGGTGATGGCTCACTGCGTAGACCCGTTTGTGGCGCAATTCGACAATAACTACTCGGATTTTCTGACTGGTGCTTTTTGGGGTTCATTCGTGCGCCCTTGTGTGCCATTGTTTGTGATGGTGACGGGGGTGTTGTTGCTACCCGTCAATATGCCACTTGGACAATTCTACAAAAAACGCCTTTCGCGTGTCCTATGGCCGCTTGCCGTGTGGTCGATCTTGACCCCAATATTGTTTTATTTCTATGTCAATTACAGCGGATCGACCCATCCTGGCTTTGCGATGGCTGATTTCTCGATCCAGGGAATGTTGACCAAAATGTTTATCTGGCCACTGAATTTCACTTACGACACTACCCCACTTTGGTACCTATATATGTTGGTGGGGTTATATTTATTTATGCCTATCATTTCGCCTTGGCTGCGCGAAGCAAGCCGCGGGGATCTGAAAAAATTCCTCGGAATATGGATTTTTTCGATGTGCATTCCGTATTTAATAATGCTGGCACCAGTGTTAGGTTTTACGGGCAATTATGGTAGTATGGATCTTTTTGGCGGATGTTTTTGGAATCCTTACGGTACGTTCTACTATTTCTCTGGCTTTTTGGGCTACATAGTTTTGGCGTTCTACTTGAAACGCTTCCCTATCGATTGGAGCTGGGCCAAGACAATTAAAATAGCCATTCCAATGTTTTTAGTTGGTTATGTGGTCACGGCTGGTGGCTTTATTTTGACTCAGAAATATTTCCCAACCTCATACCAAGCACTCGAAATCGTTTGGTATTTCTCGGGCATCAATGTATTTTTGATGACCTTGGCCGCCTACCTCATAATTTCACGAATCAGGGTCAAATCGTCAGCGCTGCTAAGTCGCGTTGCGGGTCTGACTTTCGGAATCTATTTGGCTCATTTTCTCTTTGTCCACCTGGCCTATGACGTGCTTTACTCGGTGCTTGGTTCGCTGCCAGCTGCCCTGAAAATCCCGTTGATGGGTTTGATGGCCTTCACCATCACCTACGCTTTGGTATGGTGTTTGTCTAAGCTTCCGATTCGTAAATATTTCATCGGCTAAGGTATCGAAAATTCACAGTGAAAAAGAATTTAGAGGCTGTTTTTAATTTGTTTTCAAAATTTTATTAATGGGGGCTTCTTAAAATTGAATTTTTCAAGGCGGGCAAGG
>JAVXIH010000087.1:0-7974 GCA_036648455.1 Mucinivorans sp. | reverse complement strand
ACCCCGTTGAGTTGAATATAGAAGTCGTATGGGAGCAAACCACCAACAGCAGCAACACGAACAGTGATAATTGCATTAGAAATCATATTGTTTTTACCTGGATTAACCTTAATGTTGTAGTTAATCACCATATCATTGAAGTCATAGTCACCATAATTTGGATACAAATCCTCGAACATCAAAGTTCCCCAGCCAGAGGCAGGAATCGTAATATAGCCAGACTTTGCGGAGCCCTTAGCGGCTCTGGAAGCAGCAGCCGATTGAGGCGCAACGTCGGTCACCACTTTGCTGTCCGAAGGAACAGCGTAAGAGACCGCCCCAGCCATAACCGAAAGTTCGACAGGCGCAGACAAGCCATCTTCTTTTTGGTATCTAACTATCAATTTATTATCGGCCGTTGGGATATTGAGCGTCATCGGAGCAAGACCTCCGCCAACAAAGAAGGAGGCAAAAGGCTCGGCACCATCGGGCAGAGAGACAAACACCACGGTTTGGTGTGCGGAAGTGAAATTTGCGGTGACGTTTTGAGCCATCTTCCAGTCGAAGTCAGCAGGAACTTTCATATCCGTGAAAGTTGGATCATTGACTGGTGCTGGTTCTGGGGTGGTCACTTGCTTAACACAAGAAATCAACAAAACAGACGCGGCCAATAAACTGAACGATAAGAATTGTTTTTTCATTATTATATGTTATTTAATTACTCATCACATTTATATGAAGCAAAGGTAGATATAATTTCATAAAGTTGAACCATAAATCACAAAAAAAACCACATTATTTTTGTGATTTATTTGCATCATATCCTAAAGCCTAATAAAAACAAGGGATCACGATTTAATATAATAATTACCAGAGTAATATAAAATCAAAATTTCATCATCAGAAGGTCGTTTTTATGTTATTTAATGAGTTGTTTTACCTTAATTTCATTATATTAAAACGACAATAATAACAGACATTTAAAAATCCCCATTTTGCACAAATATCAATTCGATGATTTTTCTGAAAAATATGATGAATGACAACAAAAATTTATTATCTTTGTCTGAATAAAAATAACCATTTAATGTTTCATAATAGATACAAAATATTATTTATTTTATTATTCGTTTTTTGCGTTGGAAATGTCAGAGCCAAGATCAGCAACGAGGTTTTAGTCGTCGATTCATACAGTTCTGATTACCAGTGGTCTAATTCGATCATTGACGGCATAAAGAGTAAGTTGAGCGACAAAGCTTCTGGTTTGGGTCTAAATATAGAGTATCTATCATCCGAACGCTTCAACAGCCCCGCGCTGTGGGTTGATCGTATGAATATGATACTTGGCACTTACACCGAGACTCTGCCTGCGGCCATAGTGCTCATTTCGGACGAGGCGTGGATGGCGTATCGAGCCGCCGACAACGAGGCAATGAAAGACGTGCCGCTGTTTTTGTGTGCCGTCAAGCCCCACTCCATCACCATCGACGATTATGTTGCCCGATTTGACTCCCTCACGCTCGATGATTTCACCCCCACCGAGCAAGTGATCAAAGGACACAAAATCAAAACGGTAGTGCGCGAAATGAACATCAAAGGCAGTATCTCGCTCATCGACAATCTGATACCTGACCTTGATCGCTACACCGTGATCACCGATAATCGTTTCTATGGACTCTATATACGTCTGTTGGTCGAGGACTATTTCCGTCAAATCGGAGAGCCTCATCCAGTCGACTACCTCGACGCTCGTTTCATCACCACCGACACTCTTCTGGATCGTTTGGATCAAATCACCCCCACAACGGGAGTGTTGCTCACCTCGTGGCTCACGGGACAGGTAGGTTTCGAATATTCGAAACAATATATCTACAACCAATTGGCCTCGATCCTCAAAACACCTATATTTACAACCAACGATATAGGGCTTAATACTGGCTATTTTCTGGGTGGATATTTTTTCACCGCCGATTTCTGGGGCGAAGAAACTGGCAAGCAAATTATGAACATTCTTAAATGGCATAATGGCGCTGACAATAAAAGCTATCTAGAAACACAGTGTCAAATGAATTGGGATGTGGTCGAAAAATTCGATATCTCGACCAAGCAAATGCCACCAGACACAAAATACATCAACGCCAGGCAATCCGTTTTCGTCGAATACACCAGCGAATGTGTATTTATTGGCGTGATTATGTTGATCGTCATATCGGGCGGTATGTTTCTCTTGCGCAACAACATCAAGCTACAAAAAGCTCAAAAAACAGCCCAGCAATCACTTGAACACGTGTCGAAGGTCAACACAGATTTGATCAAAATGCAGGAATCGCTCCAAGCAGCGCTCGTGAAGGCCGAGGCCGCTGATCGCCTCAAATCGTCTTTTATCAGCAATATGGATCACGAAATACGCACTCCGCTGAACGCCATAGTGGGCTTTTCGAGCATTATTGCCACAATGGATGATAAAAGTGACATCGAACAAGCGGCGCTGCAAATCGCCGAGAATAGCGACATTCTATTGAAAATAATTCGTAGTATTATGGACGTGTCGCAATTGGACGCTGGCACGGCTGAGTTCGACTACCATAAAGTGAACCTTAATTGGATCTTCGAAGATTTGATCCAAGTGAGCAAAAGGCAACTCCGCGAAGGAGTTATAATCAGATTTCACCCGCCCGAAAAACCTATTTCGATGATCACCGAACCAGCTCGCGTGCTCCAAATATTGATCAGCCTAACCGATAACGCCATCAAATTCACATTTAGCGGCTCCATTGAACTCGGATATTTCAAATACGACGACCAATGGATCGAGTTTTATGTCAAAGACACTGGCATCGGACTATCTGATGCAGAAATAGAGAAAATTTTTGAACGCTTCTATAAAGCCGATATGTATGTGCGCGGCACAGGGCTTGGGCTGGCAATTTCTAAACAAATCGTCAAAACTATGGGCGGACAATATGGCGTAAAATCAGAAGTCGGCGTTGGCTCTTACTTCTGGTTTAGACTCAAAAATCACGATACAATAACACAATAAAAAATATGATTATGAAAAAAACGATCATCATCGTAGACGATAAAGTAACTATTGCTAAAATCATTGCTGCATATCTATCCAACGAATACAACTTTGAATATTTCAACAATCCGATACCGTGTCTGGAAAGGCTGGCCGCCGGTCCCAATCCTGATTTGATCATTTCAGATATTCTGATGCCCATTATGCGTGGCGATATTTTTCTGGACAGGCTCAAAGGCAACGAACAACTCAAAGACATTCCGGTGATTATGCTTTCGAGCGAAGATAGTAGTAGCGAACGCATCCGCTTGTTGCAAAACGGAGCCGAAGATTATATTGTCAAACCATTCAACCCACTGGAATTGAAGATTCGGATCAAAAAAATACTCGAATAGCTATGCAGTCACAGTCACTATCTTCGTTCAAGCTACCGCTATGGAAACGCATTTTTGATATTTGCGTGTCTGGCTTTGCGCTCATTGTGCTGCTGCCCTTTTTGCTGCTCATCGCCCTTGCCATACGTTTGGAGAGCAAAGGGCCGGTGATCTACAAATCCAAACGAGTGGGCAGCAATTACAAAACATTCGACTTTTTGAAGTTTCGGACTATGTACCTCGACGCAGACAAGCACCTCAAACGATTCGACACGCTGAACCAATATGCCACTGCAAATGGGGACGTACAACTAGAAACCAACTCGCTGGATGACATATCATATGAAGATATAATGTTCAGCGATGATGTGCTGCTGGTCTCGGACGAATGTACGATATCGGAAAACAGTTACCGCGACAAAAAAGATTCAAAACAAGACAACGCCTTTGTCAAAATCGAAAACGATCCTCGAATCACAAAACTCGGGCGGATTATGCGCAAATATAGTATCGACGAACTGCCTCAATTGATCAACATCCTCAAAGGCGACATGTCGGTGGTGGGCAATCGACCCTTGCCGCTCTACGAAGCGGAAATGCTAACCCAAGATGATTATGCCGATCGATTCTTTGGTCCATCGGGCCTGACGGGGCTGTGGCAAGTGGAAAAACGCGGCGATGCGGGTAAACTTTCGGCCGAAGAACGCAAACAACTCGATGGAAAATATGCCAAAGAATTTTCGTTCGCCTTGGACCTCAAAATTATTATGAAAACTTTTACCGCCTTCATCCAAAAAGAAAACGTGTAATGAAATCGATAGTGATAATCTTCTGGATTGCTGCCTTCGTGGTCTTCTATACCTATATAGGTTACGGAATATTGCTCTATGTGATGGTTCGGATCAAAGAATTTATCAAAAAACCACACGCCAAAATATTGCCCGAAGAGCTGCCCGCCGTCACGCTGCTCATCGCCGCCTACAACGAACAAGATGTGGTGGCGGCCAAGATGGTCAACAATCTAGCGCTGGACTACCCCACCGAACTGCTAAAAATAGTATGGGTGACCGACGGCTCGACCGACCGCACCAATGAATTGCTCAGCGCCTACGAGCGAGTGGAGATACTTTTCGAAGCCCCGCGCCGAGGCAAATCGGCAGCCATCAATCGTTCGATGGCATTCATCACCACCCCGATCGTCGTTTTCACCGATGCCAATACGATGCTTTGCCGCCAAGCGATCAAAGAGATGGTGCTCCAATTCACCGACCCAAAAGTAGGATGCGTGGCGGGCGAGAAACGAGTATCGAGCCACACCAGCCAAGATGCCACATCGGGCGAGGGAGTGTATTGGAAATACGAATCGACGCTCAAAGCGCTCGACTACCGCCTATACTCAGCCGTTGGCGCGGCAGGCGAATTATTCGCCATCCGATCGGCACTATACGTCAAAATGCCAGACAACACCCTGCTCGACGACTTTATGATGTCGATGGATATCGCTCAGCGAGGCTACAAAATAGCATATTGCCAACGAGCGTATGCCGTCGAAAGTTCGTCGCAAGATATTACACAAGAAGCCAAACGTAAAGTCCGAATTGCGGCCGGGGGATTGCAATCCATCGCTCGGTTGGGATCGCTGCTCAATATATTCCGTTATGGCACACTCAGTTTTCAGTACATATCACACCGCGTGCTGCGCTGGTCGATCACCCCAATGCTTTGGTTTGCTCTTTTGCCGTTGAACATTGTGTTGGCTTATGGCTATGGGATAGGCTCGATATACGGCGTGATGCTCATCGTGCAACTGATTTTCTACCTCATCGCCACGGCTGGTTATGTGTTGAATCGACGCAAAATTCATAGCAAACTTTTTTTCGTACCATACTATTTTTTATTTATGAATATCTGTACTTTTCAAGGAATATTATACCTGAGCAAGCATCGCGGTAGTGGCATATGGGACAAGGCACAACGTAAAAGCGAATAATTATGGGTAAAAAAGCAACACTACTTCTCACTCGCATTCTGCTCCAAGCCTTTACCGTATGCGTAGCTCTGCTGACGGTGGCTGGTTGGTCGGCTGGCTTTATATCGCCCGATCACTCGCAACTGATCACTTTTATGGGGCTGGGATTAACCCTGATTTTGATGGTTGATCTGATCCTATTTGTTGGGTGGATATTTGCCAAAAGCCTATGGGCGCTCGTGCCACTGGCGGTTATTCTGCTCAACATCGGACAGATAACATCGATTATAAATATCGACTTGCGGCAGGGGGATGATCTGCCAGCAAAGGATTTCACCATTGCCACATACAACATCCACGGGTATGCCCACCACGACTTCAACAAAACTTTAACCAACATCGCACAATATATGAATGAAGAAAAAGTCAATATTTTGTGTATGCAAGAATTTATAGATCAACGCGATCAAGTCACCGATAGTGTGCTGAATATGATCTACCCATACCATATTGTCAAGTCGGAATACCGCAGTATGCAATTGGCAGTGTTCAGCAAATATCCTATCTTGAACTCTCAAATCATTCAATTTCGCGAAAGCGCCAATTGCGCTATGTGGGCCGATATCGACATCGAAGGCCAGAAAATCCGAATCTTCAACATTCACTTGCAAACCACAAATCTGAACCAAAGTCATACCGAAATAGATAAGGTGAAAAACCTAAGCATCGAAGATCCTGAAAGTCAGCGAGCAATCAATATAATTATGGCACGCTTGGATCAAAACACGATTAAACGTTCCGAGCAAGTGCGGCAAATACACAGCGAAATCGACAAATGCCCCAAAGATCGAGCGGTAATTGTGTGTGGAGATTTCAACGACCCACCATCCTCGTATACATATCACCAACTCGTACACGAACTCATCGATGGTTTCAAAAGTGCTGGCAGCGGGTATGCCTACACCTTCAAACCAATGCACCATCTATTTCGCTTAGATTATATTTTTCACAGCCCATTATTGCAAGGAATTAAATATTCGTCGCCCAATGTGTCGTGGAGCGACCATAACCCCGTGTTGCTGGATTTTGCATTCAATAGACCAATAGCCATCTGATAATTAAGTATATATGGTGACTTCTGAAAATTTCTTTGTATATTTGTACACTCGATAATTTTACTAATCATTACACCTCATGAAAAACTACACCAAATCACTAACAATCATTTGCCTAGCGTTAGGCCTAACGATCACTGGATGTCAAACCAAAAAGATCGAAACCTCGCCATTCGACAAAACTGTCAGCGCATTCAAAAAACGTTTTCCAAATGCGGAGCAAGTAAAATGGCACAAGAAAAGAGGATATAATTACGTAACCTTTATACTCGGTCACCATTCGAAGGCCGAGGCCGCCGCTGGCGAACTCAACAGCGCGTGGTTTGTCGAAGGAAGCGAAACGTGCACCTATGTAGAGCTAGAAATAACACTCGCACAACTAACGACCCAAGCACCAAAAGTTGCGCAAGCCTGGGCCAATTCAGTATACATATCGCAAAATTATGTCTTGGAAGACATTGATGTGTTGACTCAGACCGACCAAGAGCCTGTCTATAAATTAGAAATCGAGAATGGAGAGCAAGAAATAGAACTATTTTTCACGGCACAAGGAGTGTTGCTTCGCGAAAGAGTTGATGTGGATACCGATGATGAAAATGATGAAAACGAACCTTGCCCACAAGAAATTTATGATTTTATAGATGCTAAATTTCCAAGTGCCATTGTCGTAGATTTCGATATAGAAGAGCAAGGTGCTGATCTTTTTTACGAAGTTGAGATCAATATCGAAAAGGTCAACAAGGAATTGCTCTTTGACAAGAACAACAAATTCCTCTATGCAACTGTCGAAATCGACGAACAAACACTACCCGAAGCTGTCCGCGCAGCGTTTATGGTGCTGGCTGCGGATCCAGAAACTTGGGACGAAGTGGCTAAACTAGAAAACGAGAAGCAAGAAGTTGTAGCTTATCTACTCACCGTGGAAGACGAAGCCTCGGACACCGAAACAACTTATAAAGTCGACCCGAATGGGAAAACAATAAAATAATAAAATAATAATATTTAGAAGCTGTTTTAAAATAAATTAAAACAGCTTCTTAGTTATGGAAAATCTTGTGCATTACTTTCTTCATTAACGAAGGCTGAGAGCCGATGGGGGAAGGCAATATCTGACAGTCGTCCGCAATCAACGAAGCCTTAACCACAGTACCATTGTCCAAAGTGATATTAAGATACAAATCATCGCTGTCTATTGATACAATTTCATCAAAATGGGCAAACAAATGGTCGCTATTCGCCGCACAAGCCATTATCCCATCGCTAGTGAAACAAATGCTGGTGATGGAGCTATATTTTTGCAACTGTCGTTTGGCGGCACTATTATTATCGAAATAATCGGCCAAGACGGCATAAAGATTTGTGATGCACACACCATTTTTGTTCGCCACATCATCTAAATATTCCGTCTGAGGCTCGCCAGCTGCACAGTAACAAATGATTTGCGAAGAGTTGTCAACGAGAAAATCATTTTGTCTGAAATAAGAATCAGCACTGTAATTGTCATCAACAAGAATG
>JAVXIH010000086.1:0-8109 GCA_036648455.1 Mucinivorans sp. | reverse complement strand
CTAGTAAACTCCGTTTTTTCGACCTCGTCCGCCTTGAATAATTCAATTTTTAGATGCCCCCCAAGAAACATAGTAAATAGTCAGCCTCGGCCGATCAAAATAGTAATAAATATAGTAAACAAGATAATGGGAAATTTTTTTAGCGATAACGCGGATCTTCAATACCATCTGGATCACCCGTTGATGAAAAAAATCGTCGCTCTGAAAGAAAACAATTTCAGCGATGCAGCAAAATATGATTACGCACCTGTGGATCACGCCGATGCGATGGATTCGTACCGTCGCGTGTTGGCCATCATTGGCGAGATTGCCGCCGACACGATCGCTCCTAATGCCGAAGGTGTTGACATCGAAGGGCCTAGGGTGGTCAATGATCGAGTGGTGTATGCGAGCGGGACGGCCGAAAATCACGAAAAATTGACGCGTGCTGGGGTATACGGTCTTTCGTTGCCGCGTAAATATGCAGGGCTTAATTTTTCGCTCGTGCCATATGTGATGTCGTGCGATATGATTTCGCGGGCTGATGCTGGTTTTGGCAATATCTGGGGGCTGCAAGATTGCGCCGAGACACTGCACGAATTTGCTTCGGATGCCATCAATGATGAATATCTGCCGCTGATCAATCAAGGTGCAACTTGCGCGATGGACCTCACCGAGCCTGATGCTGGGTCTGACCTGCAAGCAGTTATGCTCCGCGCCACGCCTAATCCAGCCAAAGAGGGCGAGTGGTTGCTCAATGGGGTGAAGCGTTTTATCACCAACGGTGATGGCGATGTGGCGCTGGTTCTGGCTCGATCCGAAGAGGGGACACAGGACGCGCGCGGGTTGTCGCTCTTTGTGTATGACAAGAAACATTTCAAGGTCAAGGTTCGTCGTATCGAACACAAGATGGGGATCATTGGCTCGCCGACCTGCGAATTAGTGTTCACCAATGCGCCAGCGCGCCTAGTGGGCGATCGCAAGATGGGGCTCATTAAATACGTGATGGGGTTGATGAATTCGGCTCGTCTGGGCATCGGGGCTCAGTCTTGCGGGATTATGGAGGCTTCATATCGCGAGGCGCTTAAATACGCTGCCGAACGCGAACAATTCGGCCATCCGATCATCGAATTTGCCGCCGTCAGCGAATTGCTCGCCAATATGAAGGCGCGTCTGTATGCTTGCCGTGCGTTGCTCTACGAAACAGCCCGTTTTGTGGATCTTTACAAATGCTATTACCACAAAGAAAAGGAGGTCAAACTCGAAAAAGAGGAGCGCGACGAGATGAAAAAATATCAACGTCTGGCCGATGCTTACACCCCGTTGCTGAAACTTTTCAGTTCGGAATACAGCAATTCTGTTGCCTATGATGCGTTGCAAATTCACGCTGGTTCGGGTTTTATGAAGGACTATCCAATCGAAAGGCTCTATCGCGATGCGCGTATCACAACCATCTACGAAGGTACATCGCAACTGCAAGTAGTGGCGGCTATTACGGGTGTTTTGAAGGGCACTTTGGTGGCTCAACTACACAATTACGAACTCACCAAACCAAAGGCCGAATTGCAAGGGCTTTTCGATCAAGCGGTGCTTATGCGTGGAAAGTTCGAACAAGCGGTGGCCAAGGTGCAAGAGGCATCAAACGCTAAGTATCAAGAGTTCCACGCTCGCCGTTTGGTGGAGATGGCCGGTTACGCCATTATGGGTCATTTGTTGATCGCCCAAGCTTCGGTGGTGGACCAATACCGCGCTTCGGCTGTTGCTTTTGTCAAGGAGGGAGCCGCTAAGTGTGCTGCCCATTTGAGCTATATCGAGAATTTCGACACCGATGAATTGGGCTATTTCCAATGCTAGTGAAACAAAAAAGTATGATAAAAATAAAAAGTGTGATCGTTGTGGCCTTGGTTGCCATTGTATTTGCTGCTGCTGGGTGCGCGGGTGATCCGCCGTCAGTGTTGGACGGTGCGGCCGAGGAGACATTTACCAAGTGGATGCAAAAATATGCACCCCGAGCAGAGAAGAAATCCAGCGGAATTTATCTTGATTTCATCAAGCGTGGCAACGCATCCTTTGTCGTGCCCAAGGAAAATAAAAGCTGGATGAGGTTGACCTATACGCTCTACACGTTGAATGATGTTGTTGCCGAAACACGCGATAGCACGCTGTCTATGTTGATGGGTTATTGGTCGGCCACTACTCGTTTTGTGGACGATCTGTTGCCCTACCGCTCGAAAGCACACAATGGCAACACCACCATTTGCGAAGGGTTACGCGATGCGTTTCAGTATTTGAGGGTTGGTGATTCGGTGAATATATATATCCCTGCTTCGTTGGCTTACAGCAACGAGGTCACGCTCTCGGGCAACAGTGGCTATCTGGGCGAGGTGCTCTCATACCAAAACAGGCCGATCCGTTTAACGGTGCGTTTGGACGAGATAATCAACGATCCGCTGGTGTGGGAAGAGGAAATAGTCCAAGACTACGCCCGTTCAAAATGGGGGCAATTGATCAAGGATACTGTGGCTCCGGGGCTCTATATGCGATTGCTGGTTGACGATCCCAAGGGCGATCCAATTACCACCGATTCGACGGTTAGATATTTCTTTGCCGAACGATTTATGGATCATCAACTCTTGTTGACCAATGTGGAAAAGGTGTCCAAGGCAGCTCTATATTTCAATTCTGAGACCGCTTCGCAGTGGAGCTATACGGTCAGTTCAATGACCCCGTTGGAGTTGCAAAATGCGAAAAATGACACAACCGACAAAGCTCTCTATGCCAAAGTATTCACCAAAATGAAAGCAGGGCAAACAGTGGAAGTTTTGTGTACTTCGAGATGGACTAGGCTAAAAAATGCGGGATCGCAATCTGCAATACCGCAAGTTCTACCCTACGAACCACGAAGGTTCCAAATCCGTACCCTCAAATGGAACGAACCATCAGCATCAAAAGGCTACGACTGGAAAGCATTGATGTAGGTGGCTAGCTGAAAACCTAGGGGCGGATGATATGAATTTCGCCCGATAGCGAGAGCGATATAATAGACGAGGGTTGGCCAGTTGGTTGACCCTCGTTTGATTTATCGACCACATAATCCACCGCATTCAGTATCTCAGGCGACACATCTTCTAGGTGCACGGCGGCAGTCTGGCCGCTGATATTGGCCGAAGTAGACACCAGAGGGCGGTTGAGTTTACGCAGCAATTCGTTGCAGAAGCGATGTTCGGGCACGCGGATTGCCATCGTTCGCTCGGGTGGCAACAGATTGTCGGCCACACCAGCCCCGCCAGGCAAAATCAGAGTCAGAGGCTTGCCACCGCGCGAATTTTCGAACAGCTCCCACGCCATATCGGGCACTCGATCGATGTAGCGCGCCACGCTGTCTATGGTTGGTAGCAGCACGATCATCGCCTTTTGTTCGGCTCGATGTTTGATGGCGAAAATCTTAGCCACCGCCTCGGCGTTTGTGGCATCACAACCCAAGCCCCAAACCGTGTCGGTGGGGTAGAGTATCACGCCACCCGAGCGCAATACGGCGATTATCTCTTCCATTTTGTTGTTGAGTTTAGGCGTTCATATCGGGCACTGGCTTGTCGTAATAGCCAGATTCCAAACGTTCGCGGCAAGCGTTAAAGGCCTTCATCGTATATTCCACATCGGCCAATGTATGCACCGCCGTTGGGATAATGCGCAGGATAATTTCGCCCTTAGGGATCACCGGATACACCACCACCGAGCAGAATAGATTGTGGTTCTCGCGTAAATCGGCCACCAGATTCGTGGCTTGTTCGGCCCCGCCCTTCATATAAACCGGAGTGACAGGCGATTGAGTGACCCCAATATTGAAGCCATTCTTGCGGAAACCGTCTTGCAGTGCCTTGACAATGGTCCACAGTTTTTCGCGATATTCGGGGTGCGCCTTGATGATTTCGTAACGTTTCAAAGCTCCGATCACCATCGGCATCGGAAGAGCCTTGGCGTAGAGTTGCGAACGCATATTGTAGCGCAAGTAATTGACTATATCAGGATCCGAAGCCACAAAAGCTCCGATACCAGCCATCGATTTGGCATAAGTTCCAAAGTGAATATCCACACCATCACTCACCCCAAAATGTTCGGGAGTACCAGCGCCTGTTGCACCCATCGTACCCAACCCGTGAGCGTCGTCCACCAATAACCTAAACGAAAAGTCCTTTTTCATGGCCACTATTTCGTCTAATTTGCCTAGGTCGCCCTTCATGCCGAACACCCCTTCGGTGATCACCAACACACCGCCACCTGTCCCGGCCGCCCATTTAGTGGCGCGTTCGAGTTGTTTGTGGCAATTGACCATATCGTTGTGGGGATATACAAAGCGTTTGCCACCCTTGGCTTTGTGGAGCAGCAGACCGTCGATAATGCAGGCGTGAGCCTCGGCATCGTATACAATCACGTCGCGCGCCGAAACCAGCGTGTCGATGATGGACACCATACCTTGGTAACCAAAGTTAAGCAAAAAGGCATCGGGTTTACCTACCCATTCGGCCATCTTGCGTTCCAATTCTTCGTGATATTTTGTTTGCCCGCTCATCATTCGAGCTCCCATCGGTGCCGCCATCCCAAATTCGGCAGCCCCAGCCGCATCGGCAGCCAGCACTTCGGGGTGCGAGGCCAAGCCTAGGTAGTTGTTCAGGCTCCAATTGAGCATCATCTTGCCGCGGAAAATCATCCGTGGGCCGATTGGTCCTTCGAGTTTAGGGAAAGCAAAATAGCCGTGGGCTTGTTTCATATATTGCCCGATCGGACCGCCAGCATTGGCTTTGACGCGTTCAAAAATATCCATGTCTTTGAAAATTATAAATTAAGCTACAAAGATAAGAACTTTTCAGCGAAAAGGCTAATCATATTTAGCTAAATTTTTTATTGGTCGATACGTGTCGTTTAGCAGGCATTGTGATTGCTTTGTTTAAGGCGTTCGATCACCTCGTCCACGCTCACCCCAACACGGTGCATGGCGTTGATAAATTCACTAATGGTGTGGTTCAAAAACTCCGCGCGGCGTAAGTTTCTTATCCGCTGGACGGCTCCTTGGCTCACAAAATAGCCCAGCCCGCGTTGCGACTCGATGAGCGATTGTTCGGTTAGGCGTTCGTATGCACGGATCACTGTGGCGGGGTTGACCGCCAATTCGATCGCCAAATCGCGAGTGGAGGGTATGCGCTCGCCCTCGCTCCATTTGCCAGAGGCAATATCCTGTTCGACCCGATGTGCAATTTGCACAAATATGGGCTCGTTGTCTATGAATTTCATCGGATTTGTAGTTTTTTGAATCGCCACCACGATAGGGCGATAATGACAATAATTAATAGACTCCACAGCAGGCTCCAAAGCCCGTATAGGTTCATCCCATAGATGGTATCATTTACAATATTGCCTGGCAAAAGTTTCAGGAGGTAATTTGTCGAGATACTTAGTGCAATTAACGATCCGATGGTGTAGATCAATTGATTGCGGCGAAAAATCGTTGACCCCAGAAAGAAGGACAGTGCGATGACGCTAAATCCCAGGCAGTCGTTCAGGGAAATATCGCCCCCGAAAAATGGTAAGTTGTTCAGATCCAACGAGTAGGCGCTGCAACGGAAGGCAAGGTAATTGATCAGAAGGAGAAGACCTGGGATGGCCACCATATAGAAAAGAAACGAAAAGACGAATTTTTCGACCTTAGAGGCTGGAACGAGCATCGACAGAGAGGCTTCTAGCGGTTTGTGGAATTTTTTGAAGGCACGTCCAACATAGATACCCATAGCCAGAAACATAATAAAGATAGACCACCGGTAAGGGATTTGGATGAATATCTCCTGAGGTATGTCCTGGGGTATGGTAATGGGGATGTTGTATAGATAGATCGCAGCCAATGCAATAGTATAGACGGCAAGATCGATCAATATTTGGCGCGACGCGCTGCCGATTTCGGCCGTGGCGTAGGTGGCAAAGCGATGAGAGGAAAATATGTTTTTCATTGTCTTTATTTTTTGAATAGTTTACTCATTGTGTCTTTGTTGGTCAGCGCGGCGTTGAAGAGCAATTCCATATCGAGTGCCGTTTCGGTCTCGGGGTCATTGTTGAGCCTCACACCCACCAAGCCCAGCGTGTTTTTCTCGGTGTATAGGGCTTGGCTTGGCTCTTCGATTCTCTCGAAGCGTAAGGCGCGCGCGATTTGCGATGTCGAGGCATCGAGCAATAACCGCCCGCCGTCCAGGATCAAAACGTGGTCGATCAACTCTTCGAGGTCGCGCACTTGGTGGGTCGAAATGAGGATCGTGCGTTCCGTGCTCGCAAACTCGGACACCAAGCGGCGAAAGACCGATTTACTAGGTATATCAAGCCCGTTGGTTGGTTCGTCCATCAACAAATAGCGAGTGTTGCACGCCAAAGCAAAGGCGATGTAGCCCTTTTTGCGTTGACCGAAGGACATTGAATTGAACTTCTGATCGGGATTCACTTCGAGTTTGTCGAGGAGTTCCTTGAACTGACCGAGCGAAAAATTGGCGTAAAGTTTGCCATACAGTTTGGCGAAGTCAAGGGGGCTTACTCTGGGCAGCGAGAAATCTTCGGGCACGAGAAATAGATTTTCGAGCATCTGCGGTTCGCGGTCGTGGCTCACGAATCCGCCTAGGGTCACTTGGCCGCTTTTTGGGGTCAACAGGCCAGACATCAGGCGCAGAAGCGTGCTCTTGCCCTCGCCGTTTTTGCCTAGCAGCCCGAACACACCCGAGCTGGTCAGTTCAAGCGATAGCCCATCGAAAACCGCCTTCGAGCTGCGGGGATAGGCAAAATTAAGATTGGAAATTGTAATCATTTTAGATTTTTTGCCTAGTGCGTTAGTGCACTAATTCACCACAAAGGTATTTTAATAAATTGGATTTGCAAACTTTTTTTTATCTTTGTATAAAATATTTTGTGACGAGCTATCGTTTTTGTGGCGGTAAGGTATTGAATAATATAAAGAGATAACAAAAAATCATCAAAAAACAATGAGCGAAACAGTTTCAGTCAAAGAACTCAACGAACGAATCCAGATGGAGAGCGCCTTTGTGGACATCTTGTCGATGGAGATGGGCAAAGTGATCGTGGGTCAAAAACACTTGGTAGACAGCCTGCTGATCGGTCTACTCTCCAACGGTCACGTGCTGCTAGAAGGCGTGCCCGGCTTGGCGAAAACCCTAGCCATCAACACGCTGGCCGATGCCATATCGGGTAAATTTGCCCGTGTGCAATTCACCCCCGATTTGTTGCCTGCCGACCTTACGGGGACGTTGATCTATTCGCAGCGCAACGAAGAATTTGCTGTCAAAAAAGGTCCAATTTTCGCCAACCTAGTGCTGGCGGATGAAATCAACCGTTCGCCTGCCAAGGTGCAATCGGCACTTTTGGAGGCGATGCAAGAGCGCCAAGTGACAATCGGCGACACATCATACCCGCTGCCCGAACCGTTCCTGGTGCTTGCCACCCAGAACCCGCTCGAACAAGAAGGTACCTATCCGCTGCCCGAAGCGCAATCCGACCGTTTTATGCTCAAAGTCAAGATCGGCTACCCAACACGCAAGGAGGAAATCCAGATCGTAGCCCAAAATATGTCGGCTGGTAAATTCCCCAAAGCCTCGCCCGTGGTGAAGCTCGAAGATATCAAAAAAGCACGTGAGGCGGTCGAAAGTGTCTATATGGACGAAAAAATCGAACGCTACATTGTCGATATCGTCTTTGCAACGCGTGAACCAAAAGATGCGGGACTCGAAAAGCTTGCCATTATGATCACATATGGTTGCTCGCCGCGTGCCTCTATCGCGCTCGCCAAAGCTTCCAAAGCCTACGCCTTTATTCAACGACGCGGATATGTGATCCCCGAAGATGTGAGAGCCGTGGCCTACGACGTGATGCGCCACCGTATCGGGCTCTCATATGAAGCCGAAGCCGAGAATATCACTACCGAAGATGTGATTACCGAAATACTGAACGCCGTCGAAGTGCCATAGTGTTGGGCTCTAGCTTTTGGGACTAGTTTTGGACTGGTGCTGGTTCTAGCTTTGGGGGCGTTTCCCACCCCCCAAAAGCCCCCCGGGGTTCATTTCTTTTTGCGAGGCCCAAAAAGAA
>JAVXIH010000085.1:0-8215 GCA_036648455.1 Mucinivorans sp. | reverse complement strand
GAAAATGAACAGTTGTGGCAACACCAGCCGCCATATATTCGTAGCCCCAGAGCAGAAAAAGTGACGATATGAGGTATAAAGTAGCGAGCAGCAAAAGCCGTGACCCTTGGGTGACTGTGATGCGAAAATCGGTGCGGTTGACAATCAAAACAATAGCTAACATTATGGTAGCTAGCGCAAAACGATAGAATAAAACCGAATCGGTGGTGAGCCCCGCCCCTAACAGAGGTAATGTAAATAACGGAATTAACCCAAATGATGCGCCCGATAGCATCCCCCATAAAATCCCCGAAAATCTGTCCATATATTGTATTTTGAATAAAATAAACTGAATCTAGGGAGTTAAGTAATGGATCAATAATTATTTACTATCACTTAAATTAAGCTTCATTCCCCTCGATTTGTCTATATTCGAGCGGCAAAGATACAAAAAAAGTCGCCATTTTCGGGCGACTTCTCTTTTCTTTTACTATATCGGAGAGTTCCTAAATTGCTTTTGCTAATTTGACCAGTGTTTTGCAAAAATCGTGGCTCACGGTATAGACTTTTGATGCTGGCTCGTAATAATATGGCACGTATTTCATAATCTGGCAGGCGGCAAATTTCCCATCTGCCGAATCGATTATATCCAACCGTACCCCAGAATTATTGGGGCTCAGAATGGTTTTTAAGTTTTGTGTGTTACTTGTTTCGATAGCGTACATCAATTTTTCGAGCTCGTCCGATTTGAAGAACACAGAATGTTCCTGAGCCAAACTTCCGGTTGGAGTGTAGACCAGTTTTTTCGATCCGCTGACTAATTTAATAGCAAAAATAATTGCAACAACCACCCCAATGGTGACCGTGACCAAGTATAGCGCCGACGTTGCATCGGGGATTATCAGCCCCGCGGTAAAGGTGAGTGTGATGCTGGCAATAAGGATTAATAAATTGAGGGATAGTGTTTTATGACATTTTTTTTCGCATACTACATTTGCAGATGCTTCACGTATTGATTCCATTGTTTGTTTAATTTTGATTTTGAGAAATAGAAATAGAATCACGCATTGTGTCGTCGACTGATCGAGACAAATGGTGATAAATGGTGATCGAGTTTGATCGATGGCGACTTATGAAAATTGTTGTTTTCTAGTCGGATTTCGAATCAAACAGTTTCTAAACTCGGATCTTATGAATGGAGTAAATATATGAATGAGAGATGATTGCGTGGTATAGGTCTAGACTTGTCGAGCCAAGTGCATAGATGTCGTTTTGAACCAGTCGCGGAGCCTCATAATTTATGTTTGAAAGCTGATAGGTAGTGAAATGGTGATGGCGAAGAGCCAAATCTCGGCGCACAAAATTGTGCGAAGAGGGCGACGAGCGACGCAGAGCAATGTCGCTGTATAGGTCGTTCATCACAAAACTATACGCCCTGGCACGCGAACTAGCCTCGGAGCTCGCCACGGATAGATCATTACTCTGATTGTTCGTTAAGGCAAGATTACGCATAGCGCCATCCATCGCGCCCATCGAGGCTACTGCATAAGCCACAACGATCGCAACACCAAAAATGATGGCGTAGAGTGATTTTTTTAACGATTTATTCATTTCTTAACTGCGAAGGTAGTCATTTTTTGTCAGATTACCACTTTTTGAATGCAAAAAATACGGCCAGGATCAACAAACCGAATGCCACCAGGTGATTCCACTTGAAAGTTTCGGTCTGAAAGAACAACATCGCAAAGCCCATAAAGACTGTGAGCGAGATAACTTCCTGCATCACTTTGAGTTCGATGAGCGAAAACGGGCCGCCAGTGCCGATAAATCCGATTCGATTGGCTGGCACTTGCAGACAATATTCAAAAAATGCAATCCCCCAAGCGATCAGAATCACAACCATAAGAGGCAGTGAATCAAAACCTTTCATCGTTTTGAATTTCAGGTGACCATACCAAGCCAGAGTCATAAAGGCGTTCGAGAGTACGAGCAGAGAAATGGTGTAGAAAATTTTCATCCCTTTTATTTACCCAGCAATGCCGCGCTCCATTCCGCCTCTTTGAAACCCACCAAAACGGTGGAATCGGTAACCAACACTGGTCTTTTGACCAACATTCCTTCGGTGGCCAGTAGTTCGATTAATTGATCTGGCGGGGTAGTTTTTACTCGATCTTTCAGCCCCAGAGCTTTGTAGCGAAGCCCGCTGGTGTTGAAAAATTTAGTCACTTCGCGATCCGAGCGTGCCACCCACGCCGAAATTTCGGCAGCTTTCGGATTGTCGGTCACAATGTTGCGCTCGGTGAAATCAATACCATTGGCGCGCAGCCAAGCCGCCGCCCGTTGGCAGGTGGTACATTTAGGATAATGAATAAAAATAGGTGTCATAATTATTTGCTTATCAGGTGTTTGATTGCTGCTCTGGGCATATAAAATATCATTCGCGGACCCACGAATCGCATCAATTGGCGGATTTGTTCGCGTCGTTGAGGGTTGTAGCAGTGGGTTTTACAATTTTTGCACGAACATTTTTCGTCGCCATATCGGCATCGATCTAGTCGCTCCAAGGCATAGGCTAGCAATTCGCAGCACGATGGACACAGCACCTGGTTGCCCTCTTTGTGGCGGCAATAGAAGGTGATCATCTGTTCGATGGTCTGTTTTTCTTGTTCGATTCGCTTACCCATAACAACGATTTTGGCTACAAAAGTACAAATTTTATTTTGTATTGAACCACTTTTTGGCTGGTTTATCGAATCCGATTGCGTGCATATAATTGTACGTGGCGCGGCTCAGCGCATCGCCCACCAGGTCGAGGTCATAGGTGTGATCGTCTTGAAAATCGACCCCGTTGTTGGCAAAAGGGTTAGTGGTTGACCCCGTGATACGCGCTCCGTAAGTCGTAGCATCACAACCGATTGGGCTATGGATGGTGAGCGTAAATCGATGCCAAAAGGCCGACTGGATCAACCCTTGGCTGAACATATCGCGCACCGTGTCGAGCGAGGCAACTGTTTGGGCGAAGGTCTCGCCCGGGAAACCATACATCAAATAGGCGTGCACCATAATCGAATTGGAAGTCAGGTTTTCCATCGCACAGCGAGCCCCTTGGATTGTGACCCCTTTGTTGATCTTGGTAAGCACCTCGGGCGAGGCCACTTCCAACCCGCCCGACACGGCGATGCAGCCCGAACGCGCCAGTTTTTCGCACAGTTCGGCGGTGAAGGCTTTCTCGAAACGAATATTTCCCCAGTAGCTCACCGTGATTTCGCGGCGTAGAATTTCATCAGCAATTTGGCTCATTAATTTTGGCGGCAGGGCTTCATCGGTGAAGTGGAATCCGCTGCTGTGGGTTTGGTTTGCCACTCGTTCCATCGTGTCCACAATCGTAGTGGCTGTGAGCGGGTCGTATCGCCCTATGTAGTCGAGTTTGGTGTCACAAAAAGCACATTTAGCCCAGTAGCAACCGTGGGCGGCGGTGATTTTATTCCAGAAGCCATCGTTCCACAGGCGGTGCATAGGGTTTGCCATTTCGAGTGTCGATATATACATAGTGGGGTCGATGTCCGAAAAATCGGATTGCGAAACGAATTTTTCGCGTGCGTCCATATTCACCCTTTTCACCATCCCGCTGGCGGGGTCAAGCAGTGCGGTGCGCACCAATTCGCCACCTGTGATCACTCGTTCGAGCGGCAATTCGCCATCGTCATAGAGCACATAATCCACGTAATTGAAGAACCGCGTGTCGGTGAATGATCGCAGTTCGGTGTTCACATATCCGCCACCGAGGGCGATTTTCACCTCGGGATAGTGCTTCTTGATATGTTGTGCCGATCGAAGGGCCGCCACCAAACAGCCAGGAAAAGGAACGCTGAAACCGACGACGTGCGGTGAGTGGAGCGCCATTTGTTGGTCGAGCAGTTCGATCATCAGATCGGAAATAATGGTGTGTGTGTCTAGCCGTTGGATAATCGGATCGAAGGAGGGTAGGGTGAGGGCTATTTGCTCGCCGTAGCGTATCAGGTCAAAATCTTCGTCCACCGTTTCGCGGATAAAATCGGTGAGGTCTTGTAAATATAATGTGGCGAAGTGCTTGGCTCGATCCACGGTGGCTGCCGAGCCAAAGGCCCACGATAGTTCCTCTTCATCGTAGAGGTCAAAGCGAGCGCCGCGTGGGAGGAACCCTTCGCACACGATTCGTTGGCAGAGGGTCGAATCAGCGCCGCGCAAGAAGCGCCACACGCTGTCCACGGTTGTGATATATTGTTGGCGAGCAAGGTATGTTTCGATTTGGGTACTGGTGAAGTGTTCGTTGAGCACGATGCTGGCGAACATCTTGCGCAGAAAAGAGCTAGAAAAGACAGCACCAGCCAGAGCGATACTCATATCCCACTGATTGACTTCGAGTTGGTGGCTACGTAGGTAGCCAGCGAGCACTGTGGTGGCGGGGTAGGGGGTGTTGAGTCCGGTTAGGGCAGGGGTTATGAGGAGTGTTTTCAAAGTATGTGCGCTTAATTATATACACCGCAAAGCTACAAGTTCCCCACCGCACGACTTACCTTGCGCGCTCGCGCTTTGAGATCCTTGACCTCTAAACGAATAACCTCGCCCATCGCCTTGCCATCACGAAATGTGTTGACGGTTAAACGACTGGCGTTGAGTGGTATAGCTACTGGCTCGCTGTACTTCTTGTTGTGAAGGTCGGGCAGCGTGTTGTCGAACGAATAGTAAATATCGATCCCAGGCACCTCGCTCGACATATCGACCATCAAAGTACCCGAACCGTCGATCGTGGTGCGGATAATCGCATTATACATACTGCGTGAATACTTAATATCCCCACAGTCGGCACGCACGAAATGATCATCCACACGACCCACAAAATCAGCCCAATTGCAACGAGTGGTGTCCGACCATAATATCTCGGCAAGCGCCCAACCACGCGGCCAAGTCATATACTGGGCGTGGCGGAAGGTGGGCACCGATTCGGCCCATAGATTACCCTGGCCACCTAGAATCAACTCGGGTTTCACGCCCGCAGGTACGGGGCGAAAATTGTACGAATCACGCAAACGACACATCGAGTAGGTGTTCGGCTCGACCGACGGTTCGCCCTGATAGAGGTCCAGATAGCAGTTGTCGTTGGGAGTCATAATCACGTGGTGCCCATCTTTGGCGGCATTGATCCCGCCTTGCATCCCGCGCCAAGACATCACCGTGGCTTCGGGAGCCAGACCCCCCTCGCTGATTTCGTCCCACCCGATTATTTTTTTGCCTTTCGTTTTAAGCAGCGTTTCCATCTGGCGAATGAAATAACTTTGTAGCGCATTCACGTTTTGAATTTTGTGTTCTGCCATAAATTTTTGGCATTTAGGACATTTAGCCCAGAAACCTTTGAAACATTCGTCGCCACCGATGTGGATATATTCTGATGGAAACATTTGAGCCACTTGGCTGAAAATTATATTCATATATTCCATCGTTCGTGGTTCGCCTACACAGAGCGAATTTTCGTCTATGCCGTAGAATTTATTACCTACGTTCACGCTTTTGGGAGCTTTGATGCACGCCAATTCGGGGTATGCCACCAGGGCTGCCACGGCGTGACCTGGAACGTCAATTTCGGGGACAACGGTCACAAAGCGTCGGCGTGCATATTCGATCACTTGCGCAATATCTTCTTTGGTATAGAAGCCGCCATAAGTTGCTTTTTCGCCTTCGCGTTGCACTTCACGTGTCCACCAGTCGCCCACTCGGGGCGCGCGCCAAGCCCCAACTTGGGTGAGCCGAGGCAGCCCTTCGATTTCGATTCTCCAACCTTGGTCGTCGGTCAGGTGCCAGTGGAAGCGGTTCATTTTATAGTCAGCTATTTGGTCGATATAGGCCATCACTTCATCTTTGGTGAACCAGTGGCGGCTCACGTCGAGCATCATTCCGCGCCATCCAAAACGTGGGTTATCCTCGATGGCCACCATCGGAGCCACCCATTTCACTCCGTCCACCTTGGCTTTGCTTTTGATTTGCGGTGGCAAGAGTTGGAGCAGTGTCCGTGTGCCATAGAACAATCCCGCTGGGGCTGAGGCTGTGATTACGGCTCCGTTTGTGTCCACAACGAGCGCGTATGCTTCGGGCCCCATTTTGTCATCCATTATGAGTTTCAATGTGATATTTGCATCCGCCGAGTTAGCCTTGCTCGTCACCACTTGACGGGTTGCCGTGCCTAGTTCCTGGGCTAGCAGTGATGCGATTTCGCTCACTTCTTTATTGTTACTCGAAGCAGCGATGGCAAATTTCTTGAACTCATATTGTCCATCCGCTGTGGTTATTTTGTTGGGTTGAGGAATGATACTTATCTTGCTTTGGGCTGTGGCGGTCCAAGCGAACAATAGCGCTAAGCAAATGATCAAGGAGTGTTTCATGGTTTGTATTTTGAATTTTGATATGGTGACTTCTATGAAATTGCTTTTTCGGCGCTATACTGCGGATCGAAAAGTCCTCATTTACAGTGAGTAAACTGCGGCTCATCGACCTTGTATGCCTTGAAAAATCTAATTTCTAGAAGCCCCCACAGGTAAAAGTATAAATTTTCGGTAAATATTCCTATTTTTTATCCTCTTTTTCCACTGATTTTTGTGTGGCACGTTGTTTGCATTCATTTGTCAGAAAACCAAAAAGCGATGAACAACACTACTTATCGTTCGGATAATGCCGAAACGTCGGTCTACGGATCAGACACAATGTTACAGCCAGCGCCAGTGGACAGGATTCCTGCCGAACCGACGATGCCCGAGATCGCGTATCAAATGGTACACGACGAGACTTTTCCGCAGACTCAGCCAGCGCTGAATCTTGCTACTTTTGTGACTACTTATATGGATCCTTTTGCCACTCGTTTGATGAACGAGGCGATCAACGTCAATTACATAGACGAGACAGAATATCCGCGTGTGGCGGTGATGACGGGCAAGTGCATCAACATTATGGCTAACCTTTGGAACACGCCCGAGCAGGCTCCTTGGAAGGCAGGCGCGTTGGCCATTGGTTCGTCGGAGGCTTGTATGTTGGGTGGAGTGGCCTCGTGGTTGCGTTGGCGTGCGCGGCGCAAGGCGGCTGGAAAACCGTATGACAAGCCGAATTTTGTGATCTCGACTGGTTTCCAAGTTGTATGGGAAAAATTCGCTAAACTGTGGCAGATCGAGATGCGCGAAGTGGCTCTTTCGCTCGAAAAACCAACTCTCGATGCGGCGGATGCGCTGGCCTTGTGCGACGAAAATACGATTTGCATTGTGCCCATCGAGGGTGTGACTTGGACTGGTCTGAACGACGATGTCGAGGCTCTGGACAAGGCGCTTGATGAGTATAATAAAAAGACGGGTTACGACATTCCGATCCACGTTGACGCGGCGACGGGTGGTTTCATCCTGCCGTTTTTGGAGCCACATCTCAAATGGGATTTTCGCCTCAAATGGGTGGTGTCCATCAGCACTTCTGGTCACAAATTCGGCTTGGTTTACCCTGGTTTGGGTTGGGTTTGTTGGCGCGACAAATCGTACTTGCCCGAAGAGATGGCTTTTTCGGTCAACTATTTGGGGGCGAATATCACGCAGGTGGGTTTGAACTTTTCGCGTCCAGCGGCTCAGATTTTGGGTCAATATTATCAATTTATCCGTCTTGGTTTCCAGGGCTACAAGGACATTCAGCTCAACAGTATGCAGATCGCGCGTTATGCCCACCAGCGCATTGGCGATATGACTCCTTTTGTCAATTATTCTTCACAAGTTGTGAACCCGTTATTCATTTGGTCTATCAAGCCCGAGTACGCTCTTTCGGCTCGATGGACGCTTTACGATTTGCAGGCCAAGCTCCAAGAGAGTGGTTGGATGGTGCCGGCCTACACTTTGCCCAAGAATTTGGATCAGATGGTGGTGATGCGCATTGTGGTTCGTCAGGGCACTTCGCGCGATATGATTGATATGTTGCTTGGCGACATCACCAATGCCATTAACGAGTTCGAAAAGTTGGAATATCCTACTGCCACTCGTTTGGCGGCCGATCGCGAACAAAAGGTTAAGGGCAAGGTTTATACGCACTAGGCGTTGATTGGTCGCTCCCGCGACACGGTTATTTTTTGTTAGACCCAGCAATCAAAAGGCGCTGTGCGCCCGCGGGGTTGGGGCGCGGAGCCCCAAGTAGTGCGGTTGCCACTAGTTTAACTCAATAAGGTCGCATTCAAGATGTC
>JAVXIH010000084.1:0-8329 GCA_036648455.1 Mucinivorans sp. | reverse complement strand
GCCCCAAACCCGCGGGCGCACAGCGCCTCTTGATTGCTGGGTCTAATGAAAATCTCGGTGTCGCCGCGCGACCGCTGTGCGTCCGCCTAACCAAAAATTACTCGAACAAAACATATTTCTAAATTTATTTTCGTATATTTGTCATAATTAAATTTTGTTCAAGACTTTATTCAAAATAGAAATGAAAAAAATTATTCTGGCTAGCACATCCCCCCGTAGACGCGACCTGTTGGCTAAACTCGACATCCCCTTCTCTGTCGCAGCTCCCTATGTATACCCCGAAACATATCCATCCACGATGCTCGCACGAGAAGTGCCAGGATACCTGTCCCAAATGAAAAGTAAAGCCTACTCACTCCCCCTGGCCGATGACGAGCTGCTGGTGACGGCCGATACGCTCATCGTCTTTGACGATAAAATTATCGGCAAACCCAAAGATAAAGAGGAAGCGAAAAAAACACTGCATCGCTTCAGCGGACATAGCCATACCGTGCTCACCGGTGTCACCATCCGCAGCGCACGCCTGAGCCGTACTTTCTCGGTGAGCTCCGATGTTTTCTTCCGTAAACTGACCGATGAACAAATAGAATATTACGTGGAAACTTATAATCCGATCGATAAGGCGGGTGCTTATGGCATCCAAGAATGGATAGGGCTGGTGGCCATCGAGCGTATCGAAGGCTCGTTCTATAACGTGGTGGGTCTGCCAACTTCGCGCCTGATGGCCGAAATCAATAAATTTCAATAGACTTGCCGCACTGCAAAATCACGGAGCGACTCGCTTCTAGTCTTGTGTTGAGCATTGCCTTTGGTGTGATGGTGGGTGTCAGCTTTGCAACCGTGCTAAGCCACATCACAATCTATCAAAGTACGCGTTCGCTCTTTATGTGTGACTGGGCTTGGGCGAGCCAAATGGCTGAGCACTTGGGTGGTGCGACCGACTATCTGACCTCCTTGGTGGGGGCTCTATGTCAATGGGTGTGGCTGGGGGCGACGGTTATTGGGGCTATGGCGGCCGCGGTGCTATACCTGCTTTTGCGGCGGCGCGAATTGTGGTGGCTGGCTTTGGTGCCAGTTTTCTATCTGGTGAGCGGTTACGAACTGACCCATTTTCTCGATAGTTTGGTTGGGGTGTTGCTCGTGGTGGTTATTTTCTCCGCTTGGCGAGCGGTGCGAGGTGTGTGGCTACGTATGGCGCTGATGGTGGTGGCGCTGGTGGTTGGTTTTATAGTCTCGCCATCAGCTTTTTTGGTGTTGGTGATTCTTGTGGTTGGCGATGTGCTATCCGATGTTCGCTTGGCCTTGGCGATGCGCTTGGTGGGAGTCGCCTTGGCGCTAGTTGTGGTGCTTAGTTTGCAATGGCTGGTGGGGCTTGTCTTTGTGGTCAATCCATCGGTGGTGAGTTCAACAATATTTGGCGGTCAAAAATCACATATCGACTTTGTGTTTTTCGCCTTAATTGCTTTGGTGGTTTTTCTTTCCTATCTCCCTCTGCCCAAATCGTGGGTTGGGTGTCGATTGCTTACTCCCCTTATGTGTGGGGTTGTGACTGTGGTTGGGGCTGTGATCTTGGCTGTCACTTTTCGTCCCGAATTGCGTATGGTGATGCGTGCCGAACAAGCCACCGATGCCCAAGAATGGGATAAAGTCCTGCAAATCACAGATCAGCAGGCCGTCAACAATCCGTTGGTGCAATATATGCGTACGGTAGCGCTTTTTCGTCGTGGTGAATTGGTCGATAAAATTTTCGATACTCCTCAACTTTTTGGTCCAAATGTTTTGTTTATCCCGTGGCAAAAGGGCAATAGTTCGTTGCAAATCAAACTTGCCGATCTGGCGTGGATCAATGTGGGTATCGTGAACGAGGCTATGCGTTTGAGTTTTGAATCGATGACCGGTAGCGGAGCCAATCGTGTCAATATGGCTCATTTGCTGCACTACAATCGCCTTGCTGGGCATCGGGCTATGGTTTCGAAACTCGAACGCAGGCTCTCGCGTACGTTGTTTTATGACTCACAAAAGTCGATTGCAGGTTTTACGCCCAATCCTGTTTTGCGTGATGGTGTGGATTCGGTCTACACATCCACCGACAATCCGACTCTTTCACTTCATCGGGCGCTTGCGGTGGATAGCACCAATCGTGCAGCAGCCGATTATTTGGCGCTTATCTATCTTCTGTCTACTGATTTGGATGGTTTTGTGTCTCTTGTGCCGCGCTTAAAGGTGCTCTACGGAGGGCATCTGCCACGCGTATATCAAGAAGCATTGGCTTTCTATCGCATTATGGCGGATGCGGATAGTTCTTTGGTGTTCGAAAATTATGCAATTGATCGATCTGTGCACCTTCGGCTCGAAGAGTTTAACCGCGAGGCTCGGGATCCTGAAAATATGTCGCCAGAAAACAAACGATCCTATTGGTATTATATGCTGAAAGTAATGATGCAACAAAAATCCAGGTGATGAGGCTAAAAATCAATATAATAGTTTGCTCTCTTTTGCTCACTGCGGTCATTGGCTGTCATTCTGGTGGCCGTGCGGTGAGTCAGTGGCGTGATGTGGATAGTTTGCCACGCCTTACGCCCGATGTGGTTGGGGTTACGATTCCATCAATTTGCGCACCGCTCAACTTCGACATTGCCGAGCGTGGCGATGGTTTCCAAGTCGAGTTTTCGGTGGCTGGCCATATTAAGTTGATAGTAGAGAGTGTGGGCAATAGAATTTCAATCCCCGAGCCTAAGTGGCGTGCGATGCTGGGTGATGCTGTTGGCGATTCGCTTGGTGTGCAACTCTTTGCGTGGCGAGAAGGGGAGTGGTGCTCTTATAAAACTTTTGGTATTTATGTTTCACCCACTCCCATTGATCGATATTTGGTCTATCGGTTGATTGATCCAGGCTATGCGATGTGGGGTGCGATGGGAATCTATGAACGTGATCTGGCTTCTTTTGATGAACGGACGCTGATTGATAATTCAAACACCGACGGTGGTTGTATGAATTGCCACACTTTCAGCAACCATTCTCCCGAGCGTATGATGCTCCATTTGCGAAGTACGTATGCCGGTACGGTGATTATCCAGGGCGGTGTGGCGCGCAAAGTGCATCTCAAAACGGGCAATATGTGCTCCGATGTGATCTATCCTGCGTGGAGTGCCGATGGCGATTTTATAGCCTATTCGGTCAACGAAATCGTGCAGGCATTCCCTGTTTCGGGTTCAAAACCGGTGGAGGTGTTTGATCGACAATCGGATCTTGTGGTTTATGATGTGCAGCGTGGTGATCTTGTCACTAGTGCTTCTGTTTTTGGTACTCAATGGCGCGAGACTTTCCCCGAGTGGAGCCCGGATGGGCGTTGGCTCTATTTTTCGCGTGCAGCGGCTGTTGATTCTGCGCTCGCCAGTGGTGTGGTTGAGCATTCGCACTATGATGTTTGCAGGGTGCCTTTCGATCGTTCGAATCGTCGTTTTGGTGAAGTCGAGGTGCTCTACCGTGCGTCGGACTCTCATCAGAGTGCATCGTTTATCAAATGTTCGCCCGATGGGCGTTATTTAGTTTTTACGCTTTCTCACTATGGCAATTTCTCGATTTGGCACCCAGAAAGCGATCTCTACTTGATGGATTTGGATAGCGGTGCTGTACGTGCGATAGATGAGATAAACTCATCTGAGACAGAGAGTTATCACTCTTTTAGCTCGTCTGGTGGTTGGCTGGTTTTTTCTTCGCGTCGCATCGATGGTTTGTACACGAGACCTTACATTGCCAGTTTTGATGCTGCTTCTGGTTGTTTTGGCAAACCATTTTTGTTGCCAGCTGCTGATGCTAATTATTACGACGATCAGATGCGCAGTTATAATATACCTCAGTTTGTGAAAGATCGTGTTGCTGCTAGGCAGTTGGTTGAGGCGGCTTGTGGGGCGGTGGAGTAGTTGTGACGCGAATTTTGGGTCTGGGGTGGTGAAACAAAAAGGGCGAACTTCTTAATTGAAGCTCGCCCTTTCTCAATATCGTTGTTCGACTTTATTTTACTGTCTTGACAATTTCTTTGAATGCAACTGGGTGGTTCATAGCCAAATCAGCTAGAACTTTACGCGAAAGGGCGATCCCTTTTTTGTTCACCTTGCCCATAAATTCAGAGTAAGTCATACCTTCGGCACGCACAGCGGCGTTCAAACGAATGATCCACAGTGAACGCATCGAGCGTTTTTTGTCTTTACGGTCACGATAGGCATAGCCCAAACCTTTTTCGACTGTGTTTTTGGCAACTGTCCATACGTTGCTACGACTGCCAAAGTTACCTTTGGCCAATTTCAATACTTTCTTGCGGCGGGCACGTGATGCAACCGCGTTTACGCTTCTTGGCATTTTGTTTTGTTTTTCGAGGGGCAGTGGTCATTTTGCCTGACACTTGGTCTTTTACTGCGCGCTCTGGTTAATAAATAATGAGATTTTACCGAGTCAAATCTCTGTTCACGCCCTCTTGGGCTGAACTATTGGTGACTTCTGAAAATTGTTTTTTGTTCGTCGGACTACGGACTCTAAATCTTCATTTACGATGAGTAAACTCTGGTTTTTTGCCCTTGTTCGCCTTGAAAAAATCTAATTTTTAGAGGTTCCCTATTTTACAAGCATTAATTTCACCGCTGGGGTGTCAACCGCGCTCATTGTCCCTGTTTGGGTCAAATTACGTTTTTGCTTGATGGTTTTTTTGGTGAGGATGTGGCTTTTGAAAGCGTGTTTTCTCTTCACCTTCCCTGTGCCTGTCAGCGTAAAACGCTTTTTGGCTGCAGAGATCGTTTTCATCTTTGGCATTGTTTTGTTAATTTATTGAGTTTATTTGTGAATGTCTATTTTTTCGCTCCTTTTGGAGCTAACATCATTATCATACGTTTCCCTTCAAGTTTTGGCATCGATTCAACTTTGCCTACTTCTTCGAGTTCTTGTGCGAATTTCAGCAGCAAAATCTCGCCTTGTTCTTTGAAAACAATCTGACGACCGCGGAAAAACACATAAGCTTTGACCTTGGATCCCTCCTTCAAAAAGTTCTCGGCGTGGCGCAATTTGAAGTTATAATCGTGCTCGTCGGTGTTAGGGCCGAAACGAATCTCTTTTATAACTATCTTTTGAGCGTTGGCCTTGATCTCCTTTTGCTTCTTCTTTTGTTGGTAGAGGAATTTTTGGTAATCGGTAATCCGACACACAGGAGGCTCGGCGTTAGGCGAAATTTCGACCAAATCCAGCTCCAATTCATCAGCCATACGTAGCGCAACAGCTAAGGAGTAGATTTCTGGTTTTTCGATATTTTCACCCACCAAGCGCACTTCGCGCGCTGTGATCTTATCGTTGATCTTGTGGGCAGCTTCCACCACACGACGACCTTGATAGGGACGACGTGGGCCGCTGTTATTGCTCGGTTTTTTGAATGGTAGTGCTATGGTAGTTTATTTTTTAGTTATTCTTTGTGTAGCTATGACAACTGGTCTGTTGTTGTTTGGTCCATCGAAACGGAACAAAGTGTAGTTAAAACTCTTACCTCTAACGAGGATCAAGTCTCGGGGGTTAATTAAATACAAATTCTGCTCAAAAAAATCAATCGCCTGATCGTCGGCATCAGTGATGGCCAACGCCTCGTTAAAACCGACACCCTTGATCTGAATATCAGAATTTAGCGAAACACCTTGATCGAAAATCGACCGTTGGAGGGGAGCGATTTCGCCATCACCCAACTCTTCGAGATCACTAACCTGGCATTGGTAAACATAGCGCTCGTTGAACAAATCACACCCCGTCAAGGTGATCAATGCCAATACAGACAAGCAAAATGTTCTAATTAACTTCATCTAATTTTTTTGGTTGATCGGTTGTACTTCTTGTGCAACCATATCATTGACCATTTTCGTAAAATCTTCAATGGTCATTGCGCCCTTATCGCCATCGCCTTGGATCCTTACAGAAACCGTGCCATTGTTTTGTTCTTTCTCGCCCACAACCAACAATAATGGGACTCGTTGCATTTCGTTATCACGAATTTTGCGACTAATCTTCTCATTTCGGTCATCAATCAGGGCGCGAATATCGGCATTTTTCAGCAAAGAAACAACTTTTTCTCCATATTCGTTAAATTTTTCTGAAATTGGCATCACAACCACTTGTTGAGGGGTGAGCCAGAGCGGAAATTTGCCTGCCGTATGTTCGAGTAGCACGGCCACAAAGCGTTCCATCGAGCCAAAAGGCGCACGGTGGATCATCACTGGGCGATGTTCCTTGTCGTCGGCTCCTTTGTAGGTCAATTCGAAGCGTTCGGGCAGGTTGTAATCCACCTGGATCGTACCCAATTGCCACTGACGACCGATCGCGTCGCGCACCATAAAGTCCAACTTAGGGCCATAGAAGGCTGCCTCGCCAAGCTCAACGGTAGTTTTGAGCCCTTTTTCGGCCGCGGCTTCGATAATTTCGCGTTCGGCACGTTCCCAATTAGCATCTGTCCCGATATATTTCTCTTTGTTATTCGGGTCACGCAGCGACACTTGTGCTGTGTAGTTGTCGAATTTCAGGGTCTTAAATATGTATAGCACAATGTCGATCACTTTTTTGAACTCATCTTTGAGTTGATCGGGGCGACAGAACAGGTGAGCATCGTCTTGGGTGAATCCTCTAACGCGCGTCAAACCGTGCAACTCGCCACTCATTTCGTAGCGATAGACAGTCCCAAATTCAGCCAAGCGCACGGGCAGATCTTTGTACGAACGCGGCTTGATCTTGTATATTTCGCAGTGGTGAGGGCAGTTCATCGGTTTGAGCAGGAACTCCTCGTCTTCGTCTGGCGTGTGGATGGGCTGGAAGCTATCCTTGCCATATTTGGCGTAGTGACCGCTCGTCACATAAAGATCTTTCATCCCGATATGCGGGGTGATCACTTGTTCGTAGCCATATTGTTTCTGAACATTTTTCAGGAAATTTTCGAGTCTTTCGCGTAGCGCCGCACCTTTGGGCAGCCACAGCGGCAGACCCTTGCCTACTTTGTCCGAAAAGGCGAATAATTCGAGCTCTTTACCCAATTTACGGTGGTCACGTTTTTTCGCTTCTTCTACCATCGCCAGATATTCGTCCAGCATTGATTTTTTAGGGAAAGTCACACCATATATACGAGTGAGCATTTTGTTTTTCTCATTTCCGCGCCAATAAGCTCCGGCCACCGAGGTCAGTTTGATGGCTTTGATGGGTAGCGTGGATGCCAAGTGAGGCCCGCGGCATAGGTCTGTATACACGCCATTGGTGTAGAAAGTTATCGTGCCATCGGTCAGATCGCCTATGAGTTCAGTTTTATATTGATCACCTTTTTGGGTGTATGTTGCCATCGCCTCCTCTTTGCTCACTTCACGGCGAGTAAAGGTTTGTCCTTGGTGTGCGAGCTCCAACATTTTGGCCTCGATGGTTGCCAGATCGCCTTCGGTGATAGGGGTGTCCAGGTCAACGTCGTAGTAGAAGCCGGTTTCGATAGCCGGGCCGATACCGAATTTGATACCAGGATAGAGTTGCTCGAGCGCTGCGGCCATCAAGTGGGACGACGAATGCCAGAAGGCGTGTTTTGCTTCTGCATCCTCCCATTTGTGGAGTTTAATCGTTGCATCTTCTTCGATTGGGCGAGTCACATCGTAGGGGTTTCCGTTGACTGTGGCAGCCAGGATATCTTGGGCCAAGCGTGGCGAAATACTTTCTGCAATTTGTAGTGCGGTTGTACCTTTTTCGAACTCTTTAACCGAAGAGTCAGGGAATGTAATTTTGATCATAGAGTTAATTATTTCACCTCTGTCCCGTACAAATGGGATAGATGTCGGTCACAAAAATACGAATTATTTATTAAAGTTTGGCAGTTTTCCAAAAAGTTTCTATCTTCGCGCACTGATTTTCTCAAAAATCGGTTAGGCCCAGATGGTGAAATTGGTAGACACGCTACTCTCAGGAGGTAGTTTCGGTAACGATGTGCAAGTTCGAGTCTTGTTCTGGGCACGATAAAAAAGACGGTATGGGCTTACCCTGAAAGGTGAGACCACAGCCACAAAACAAAGACCATTCAATTCAATTAGACCTCTTCTAAGGTGGGTGGGCTACTTTTTTGAAAGCCGAAAATACAACAAACTGAAAACTAAACTAATACAAACAAAAACCGACCAAATTAATAGTTTAGTCGGTCAATAGTGAATCTAAAACATTAATCAGATGACAAAAAAAATATTCACCACCACATTGCGCCACTGCCTTGTCTTTGGTACAATTATGTTGCTGAGCATCACCTATGCCCAAGCACAATGGAGCGTCGGCGTTACGGCCGGTT
>JAVXIH010000083.1:0-8356 GCA_036648455.1 Mucinivorans sp. | reverse complement strand
GGTCTGGGGGTACATAAACCCCCAGGATAGAAACGTCTAGAAATTTAGACACAAAAGCTAAAAGAGCTAGAACCAGTTTACAATAAACTGCTCCTAGCTCTTTTAGCTGCAACCCCAGCGGGTTGCTCCGATTGAGACGACCAAATAAATATTACTCCGTAATCTCGCCACCCGTCAACCAACAAAGATCGAAAACTGCAAATTTTATGTTCTCGTTAGCTTCGAAAATACACCCTACTTTCCCTTCGCCCAGATCAACGAGCACCGAATATTGACTCTCCGTGAAACGATCACCATAAATACGTTTGCCATACACCCACGTCTTGCCCTCGTCTAAACTGAGCTTCACCGAGCCGTTGACACGCATTGGCGGTGTGGCGCGGTAAGCTCTCTTTTCGATGAAAGTGTAGTTGGATGCTGCGTTCGACAATAACAATATCGAGCGCCCGCCATAGCCAAACTCACCGATGCGTATGATGGACCCTTGACAATTTGGATCGGGCTGATCTTCCATAATTTCAGCCGCGTGCCAACGTGCCGTAGTGCCCGCCACATCCACCGGGACATTTGCTCTGTAACGTGTCACTTTCTCGAAATTCCACGGATTCCACCCCGCAGGGCTTGTCCACGACGTGTCGCCTGTGTTGCGATGCGAACGAGCATTGACTAGTAGCGTTGTGTCTGAAATTTGAACCACGCCACTTTCGTTGGTTCCATATGACGACCGACCTTGATACTGGTGCCAAGTGTCGCCCAGATCATCAGAATAGATCAAATAATTATACCACGTCGGGGCGCTGACATTCATTGGCACCACGATACGCCCTTTGTTGGCTCCCGAGGTGAGGCGAATCCCCACGCCTGGCCCACTGCAAAAAGCACCGGCATCGGCTGGCTTGACAGAGCGCGTCAAGTCACGCTCCACCGACCACGTGCGCCCACCGTCGTCAGAAAATTTCATAAAACACTGTTGTCCTCCTTCGATCCCAACGGCTATCGAACCTTCGGTGGTGTTGGGTGGATAACGTTCGTAGATCAAAATCACGCGATCGCGCTCGTGAACGTAGACCGCCATTGGGTTGTTCAAACTCGCTTGGCCGTCCGAAGCAACGATCACTAATTCGCCCCACGTTCGCCCGCCGTCGGTACTCGATCGCGCCACTATATCGTTCTGTGCCTGGTCTTTATAGTCGGCACGAGCTTCGGTGAAAGCAACGATCGTGCCGTTTTTGGTTATCGCCACCGATGGAATACGGAATGATTTATATCCATTTTGCCCATCGGTAAAGACGGTCGAGACTTGGGGACGCTGCCCGCTGTAATACTCTTTTTGAAGGGTCTCGAACACCAAATCGGCCTTGTCGCTCGCTTGCGAGGATATGGATAGCATTTTGGCGTGCGATGCTTTCAATTGTTGGCGCAACTTGTTGGCATTGGTCGAAAAATCGTCGATAAAAAAGATGTAATCGGGCAATAGAGTTAGTTTCTGGTTGGTGATTGCCAATTTTTCGGCTTCGATTTTTTTGATCACTTCACGCGTTATCCGATCGGCCATAGTCTGCAATTTCGGCGGAGCGACGATGGTGAATGAATGGCTCAACTCGCCACCTCGATGTGGAGCGGATGGCAAAATGAGCTCTTCTGATGAGGCGAACAGCGAGCAAGAAGTGAATAGAATAAGGAGCAATAATTTTTTCATTTATTGTTTTTATTGATTGTGTAGATAGGTAACGTATAAAATTATAATAAATTTTCCGGGAATTTCTAAAAATTGTTTTGAAAAATATAATTTTCAGAAACTCTCTCGATAATTCGCTTTTGGGGGTCAAATTCGCGAATTGTGCTGAGTCCTAATTTTTCGATGGCGAGTTGAATGGTTTGTTCTTCGTTCAAATTGTCATCGTCCGCCAAATAGTGTCCCGCGTCCATCAGCACTCGCCGCGGCACGAGACCGATAATTTCGGTGCCCGTCACTTGGGCTCCATACTGCGCCGCGTAGTGGTTCACCACGCGCCACGCCAAGTGGAGCGGCATTCGATCCACCGATGTTAGGTTGGTGGAAACTTGCACAAAGCCATATTCTTCGACATACCAACCGATCGCTTTGATTGATTCGATCTGACCAGCGCGTCTAGCGGCACGAATGTCGCGTGCAATATTTTTAGCGATTGTTAGATCCTGCGTGTCGAGATTAAAATTGACCGCCACCAGATATTCGCGTGCGCCGATCACCGAGAGCCCTGTTTGAGCCACGGCAGGGGTGAAGGTTGTGGGGCCAAAATCGGGCATCCATTGAGGATCGACTATTTTAGCGGCCAGACCTTCGTACTCGCCCTGTCGGCACGATTCGAGATTGATGCGTTCGGGCGAGAAAGCCGCCGCCTGATAACAGTAGACAGGCACCCCAAGCTCCTCGCCCACGCGCCGCGCCAAAGCCCGAGCATATGGCACCAACTCGGCCAGAGTGATACCCGACACAGGCACCAGCGGCATCACATCCGTAGCGCCAATGCGCGGATGGGTGCCGTGGTGAGTGCGCATATCGATCATCTTACTCGCCACGCCTACGGATCGAAAAGCGGCTTCGCACACCGCTCCAACTGAGCCCACAAAGGTGAAGACCGTGCGATTGGCATCCGCTCCGCGGTCGATATTGAGCAATTTTATGCCATTCACCGTGCCGATTGCCGTGGCAATCGCACGGATGACAGCCTCATCGCGCCCGACGCTGAAATTCGGGACGCATTCGATAATTTGTTCCTTCTGTTGACCCATCCTACAAATTAGCGTTTACAAATTCGATCACACGGTGCATCAAGTGGTCGCGATCGGGCCCCATTCCGTGGTTGCGATCGGGGTAGATCAACATTTCGAAGTTCTTGCCCGCCCCCGTGAGTGCCGAGATCATATCCATCGAGTTCTGGATATGCACATTATCATCCGCCGTGCCGTGGGCGATGAGCAATTTGCCGCGTAAGCCTTTGGCGAAATTCAGCGGCGAATTATCGTCGTATCCGCTTGGATTTTCGGATGGCAAACCGTTGTAGAGCTCGGTGTATATGGTGTCATAATAGCGCCACGAAGTGACAGGCGCGATGGCAACGGCAAGGCTGAAAACATCAGCTCCTTTCAGAATTGCGTTCAGCGCCATAAAGCCGCCGTAGCTCCACCCATAGATCCCTATTCGCCCGCTATCGATGTAGGGGAGCGAACCCAGGTGTTTGGCCGTGGCGATTTGATCTTCCAATTCGAGCTTACCCAGCTCGCCATAAGTCACCGATCGAAATTCTTTGCCTCTAAAACCAGTGCCGCGTCCATCGACCGACACCACCAAATAACCATCCTTGACCAGCGCTTGTTCCCAATCCACAGACCATTTATTGGCAACCGTTTGCGAACCAGGGCCGCTGTATTGAGTCATGAAAACCGGATATTTTTTGGTGCTGTCAAAATCGATAGGTTTGAGCATATAGCCATTGAGCACCTCGCCCGAAGGAATGGTGAAGGTGAAAAATTCTTTGCGTGGCATTGCGTATAGTGCCATCGTGTCCAGCAGGGCTGCGTTATCTTCGATGATTCGCGTTTGTTCGCCCTTGGCGTTGAAAACCGTAAATATATTGGGCGTGGTGGCCGACGAGAAGTTTTCGATATAATATTTGGCTCCTCGGCTGAAAACGGCGCTGTAAGTACCTTTGGTTGCGGCGCTCAGACGCACGCTTTTGGCTGGTGCTTTACGGTTGTATTTCACCATATAAAGCGCCCTATTGAGCGGTCCATCGGTGGCGGTGTAATAAAAGATCTTGTTTTTTGAATCTATCGCGTTGAACTCGGTCACCTCTTGGGTGCCAGGGGTGAGTTCGTGCAATAGATTACCTTTCATATCATATAGATATAGGTGCATATAACCATCGTTTTCGTTTTTGATGATAAATTGCGAATTTTCGGGCAGAAAATGGACTTTGCTGTCGTCGATTCGATCAATATAACGGTTCGATGTTTCGGAATATATAACCCTCGACATCCCAGTTGTGGTGTTGGCGAGCAACATTTCGTACTCGTTCTGGTGGCGATTGAGGCGATGGATTGCCAATTCGTCTTCGCGCCCTGTCCACTCGATCCGCGGGATATATTGATCATTCACTCGACCCACGTCGATGAGTTGTTGTTTGCTCGTGTTGAGGTTGAAAACACGAATTTGGATTGTTGAATTTTTCTGACCAGCTTTGGGGTATTTGAATGTTGTGTTGGTGGGGTAGAGGTCTCTTTTGTAGACTGGCATTGGGTAGTTCTCGACTTTGCTTTCGTCGGTGCGATAGAATGCGATAGCGTTCGATGCAGGGCTCCACTCATAAGCGCGTTCGAAACCATATTCCTCTTCGTAGACCCAGTCGGTGATCCCGTTGAGCACCGATCCTCGCTCGCCGTCCGATGTCACAGCGCGTTCGGCACCCGTCACCAAGTCTACCACATACAAGTTGTTGTTGCGCACAAAGGCGGCCGAACGTGAGTCGGGAGCGATGGTGGCTGCTTGTTGCTTTCCGTTTTTGGATAACGGATAGTAATTGCGGTCTACGCGGTCGTAGATCCAATGCTCGGCGCGGAACGAGTGGCGATAGATCGCCTCACGCGCAAAGGGCAGCAGGATCAATTTTTCGTCTTTGGATAGGGTGTAATCCGTGATTCTGGCCGACGGGGCGATTGATGTAATATTCAAAAGCGTATCCACAGCCACGCCATCCGAAAAGCGATAACGCACGATGGACATCCGATCATCGGTCAGGGCGGTGTAGTGTTCGCCATCTTTCATCGACCGTAAGCCCGCCACCCCGTGAGGGCGAAACTTCCCCGAATTTACAGCCTCGTAATCCACCGGGCGAGGCTCACTCTGGGCGCTGCCCGATAGTTGAGTGCCCAGTCCAAGAATAATACTCATAAATAAAATCGCTGTCTTGCTCATAATAATTCGTTTAATTTGTCGCGGAACACACCACCCGCATTTGTGTTGGTGGCAATAATTTGCCCATCGAATATATAGTTTTCACCGCCCGCGTAGTCGGTCACCACTCCGCCAGCAGCCTGGACAAGCAACGAGCCCGCAGCAACATCCCACGGCGAGAGGTTCTTTTGATAGAAACATTCGGCTCGCCCCGCGGCCACATATGCCATATCGGTGGCCGCCGACCCAATGCGCCGCGCACCGTTGGAGTGAAGGTTAAAATAGTTGAACGAACGAGCAAAGGCCTCTATTGTGTCGTCGGTTTTATAGGCCAGCCCCGTGACCACCATCGACCGATCGATGGACGAAATCTTGCTGACCTCGATCTGCTGGCCATTCAAGTAGCACGGCCCACCGAGCCAAGCGTAGAAACATTCGCCAACGGTGATCTCGTAAATCACACCCACCACTATTTTGTCGCCCTGCATCAAGGCAATGCTAACGGCGTAGGGGGGCAATCCGTGGGTGAAATTTGTGGTGCCATCTAGCGGATCGATGATCCAGGTGAATTGATCCGCCGTCAGGGCTTGTCGAGGCTCATCGGAGGCCGACTCTTCGGCAATGATAGTGGAGCCAGGGAGCAGTTTGGTTAACGCATCGATTATCATCTTTTCCGATGTGCGGTCAACGTAGCTCACCAAGTTTTGCTCGCCTTTGTATTCTATTTTTTCGCCTGTGAACGTTTTTCGTTCCTGGGCAATGTACTTTCCCGCGTGGCGAGCAATGTCGCACACAGCAAGACAGATTGATTCAAATTTTTCTTCCATAGTATACAAAGATAATGTTTTTTTGCGTTACATTGGCAACCATTCCAATTCTAAATTCACAATTTTAAGTTATACAAAAAATGATGAACAAAAAATTAATTTTAACTACTGTTTTGGTTGCCGTAGTTGCGGGTGCACTATCGGCTTTTGCTGTCAGCACAACAATCACTAAAAGCACTGCTGAGGAAAATTATCCGATAGACCCTGTTGAAAACAAGGCGAGCGATGCGTTTTTTACCCAAGCGGTGCCTAGTGGGATTACTTTGCCCGATCTGACCCGTGGTGCGCAGATGGGTGTTGAGGCGGTTGTCAATGTCGAAACGTCGCAAAAAATAGCACCTAACAACAATCAATTTGGCCCCCAAGGTGGCATTGATCCCTTTGAACTATTCTTTGGCCCTGGCGCTTTCGGCCCTCAGGGCAGAGGGCAGCAACAGCAGCAACCACAAGAGCGTCGTGGTGGCGGTTCGGGGGTGCTGATTTCGGCCGACGGCTATATAGTGACCAATAATCACGTGATCGAGAATGCCGACAACATTAAAGTGACTCTCAATTCGGGCGAGGGCTTCAAAGCCAAATTGGTGGGCACTGATCCTTCGACCGACATTGCGCTCATCAAGATCGAGCCTACCACCGATCTGCCCTATCTCCAATTCGGTGATTCGGACAATCTGTTGCTTGGTCAATGGGTGATGGCCATCGGCAATCCTTATGGCTTAAATTCAACCGTCACGGCTGGTATTGTGAGTGCCAAGGGGCGTTCGCTCGGTGTGATCGACAAT
Source organism: Mucinivorans sp. (assembly GCA_036648455.1). Taxonomy (GTDB): domain Bacteria; phylum Bacteroidota; class Bacteroidia; order Bacteroidales; family Rikenellaceae; genus Mucinivorans. Next base: position 1,811 of record JAVXIH010000083.1, on the reverse strand, counting down.
TCGCAGATGGGGATCGAGTCCTTTATCCAGACCGATGCTGCCGTCAATCCGGGCAATTCGGGCGGTGCGCTGATCTCGGTCGATGGTGCGTTGGTGGGTATCAACACGCTGATCAAATCGCCAACTGGTTCTTATGCGGGGTATTCGTTTGCCGTGCCAGCCAATATTGCTCGCAAGGTGGTGGGTGATATTCGTCAATATGGCTTGGTTCAGCGTGCGGTGCTTGGCGTGGCGATGCAAGAAATCACCGATGAATGGATCGAAAAATTAGGTAAAGAAAACCACGTCACCCAGCGCGAAGGGGTTTTTATTGCCGATGTTAGTCAGGGCAGTGCGGCCCACGCAGCGGGTATCCAAAAGGGCGACGTGTTGTTGACCATCAACGGCGTGAAAGTGTCCACGCCATCGATGGTTCAAGAAACTATCGCAGGTTTGCGCCCAGGCAATAAAATAAAAATTACTGTCAAAAGAGATGGTGAAGTGAAACCTTTCGATGTCACTTTACGTAATAGAAGCGGACGGGAGGAGCTGATGAGTCGCACCGATGTAGATATGCCTCGTGAATTGGGAGCCGAGCTTCGAGCCATAAGTGCTCGCGCGGCCAAGGATCTCAAAATCCAAGGTGGATTGCAAGTGGTGGAGATCAAGGCTGGTGGCATATTGGCCAAGGTTAAGGTTCGTCCAGGCTACATTATTACTGCAATTAACGGTGTGAGTGTCACTTCCATTGACGACTTGAATCGCATAACGGAGAAACTTACTTCAATTGACGGAATCTACCCCGATGGGCGGATGGTGTCATACCAAACTTTATAAATAAATGAGACAACTAAAAATCACCAAATCGATCACCAATCGCGAAAGCGCGTCACTCGACAAATATCTGCAAGAGATAGGGCGCGAAGAGTTGATATCGGTTGAAGAAGAGGTGGAACTTGCCCAAAAGATCAGAAAAGGAGACCAAGCGGCACTCGAAAAATTAACAAAAGCCAATTTGCGTTTTGTGGTGTCGGTGGCCAAACAGTACCAAAATCAAGGTTTGACTTTGCCCGATTTGATCAACGAAGGTAATCTGGGGCTGATCAAAGCGGCCGAAAAATTCGATGAGACACGTGGTTTTAAGTTTATTTCCTATGCCGTTTGGTGGATTCGTCAGTCGATCCTACAAGCTTTGGCCGAACAATCGAGGATCGTTCGCCTGCCGCTCAACCAAGTAGGCTCGCTCAACAAGATCAACAAGGCCTTCGCCAAGTTTGAACAAGACAACGAACGCACGCCATCGCCCGAGGAGTTGGCTCGGGTGCTCGACATCCCGAAGGAAAAAGTGCAAGACACCCTTCGCGTGAGTGGTCGCCATATTTCCGTTGATGCGCCTTTTGCCGAGGGCGAGGATAATTCGCTGCTCGATGTGTTGGTCAATTCCGACTCGCCGAACGCCGACCGCGTGCTGATCAACGAATCGCTATCGACCGAAATTGATCGTGCGCTATCGACCCTCACGGATCGCGAACGCGATATTGTGAAATATTTCTTTGGCATCGGTGCCTCGGAAATGACACTCGAAGAGATCGGCGACGAATTTGGGCTCACCCGCGAACGTGTGCGCCAGATCAAAGAGAAGGCAATTCGTCGTTTGCGCCACGGATCGCGTAGCAAACTACTCAAAACTTACCTGGGCTAGGGCGCTCGGAAGGTTCTTTGTGTGACTTCTAAAAATTGCTTTTTTGGCGTTCCACTGCGGATCGAAAAGTCCTCATTTACAGTGAGTAAACTGCGGCTCATCGACCTTGTTCGCCTTGAAAAATCTAATT
>JAVXIH010000082.1:0-8376 GCA_036648455.1 Mucinivorans sp. | reverse complement strand
AGCTACGGTTTTGCGACCTTGCCCGCCTTAAAAAATTCAATTTTTAGAAGCCTCCACTATTAATTGATCGAAATTAGTAGTAAAAATCAGTTAGAAAAATACAGCAATAAATTTTCGACAATAATTAACACCCACACACTATGAAAAAAAATCTCTTCGCACTGCTCGCCATCTTCGTCGTACCACTCTTTGCGATGGCTACGGCCCCCGACACGGTGAATGTGTTTAATGTCACAGTGCCCGTTATGCTGGGTGAAAATGTCAATCCAGTGGTGGATCTCAAAGTTACAAACACCTCGCCCTCAGCGATGTTGAGTGCGGTGGAGATCGAATTTCCAAGCACCACACCCACCAAATATATCGAATCGATGGAGCTCTACTACACGGGCACCAGTTCGATGTTTCTCTCGCGCACTCGTAGCCAGGCGCTCCGCATACACGCCGATCGTTTCAGCGGCGGGCAAATGATATACAAACATCCTGCCTACGCCATCCCCACGGGAGGAGCCAAGGTGATGGGTTCGAAATGCGTGATCAATTCGACCCAAAAGCTTTTTGTCGGGGTGAATTACATCTACGTCAGCCTGAAATTGCGAAAAGACACCCCACTCACCGCAACGTTCGAACCTCAAATCAAGGCGGTCAAAATCAACAACCAACCCATGCCGCTCATCGAAAAGGTAGCCCCTACCCCACTACGCGTTGGCGTTTCGGTGCGTAATGCGGGCAACGACGGCGTGGATTCATACCGCATCCCAGGCCTAGCCACCGCCAAGGACGGCACCTTGATGGCCGTCTATGACATTCGCAACACCAGTTCCACCGACCTGCAAGAAGATATTCAAATCGGACTCTCGCGCTCGATGGATGGCGGACGGACGTGGAAAGCGATGCAAACCATTATCGATATGCGCGGTTACGGTGTACTGCCAGCTTCGCAAAACGGCGTAGGCGATCCTGCGATCTTGGTTGACGAGCGATCGGGGCGCGTGTGGGCAATCGCCCTGTGGAACTACGGAATCGGAGCCGATCGCGGTTGGTTCAACCTCAAACAAGGGCTCACACCCGAAGAAGAAGCGGCTCAAATTGTGATCGCTTCGTCGGACGACAACGGTGCCACGTGGAGTAAACCAATCAATATCACGAGCCAAGTCAAACGACCCGAATGGTATATCACTTTGCAAGGTCCTGGACGCGGAATCACGATGAAAGACGGAACTCTGGTCTTCGCTTTTCAATACGTAGACACCAATCGACTGCCTTATTCGACCATCATTTACTCCAAAGATGGCGGCAAAACGTGGGCAAGCGGCACGGGTATCAAATCCAACACCACCGAAGCACAAGTGGTTGAATTAGCCGATGGCGAATTGATGATCAACGCTCGCGATAATCGTGGCGGATCACGCACGGTGATGACAAGCCGCGATATGGGGCTCACTTGGATCGAACATCCATCGTCGCGTTCGGCTCTGCGCGAGCCAGTTTGTATGGCTTCGCTCTACAAAGCAAATTACAAAGGGCAAACGGTGCTCTTTTTCTCGAACCCAAACACCATCAAAGGTCGTCACCACATCACCATCAAAGCCAGCACCGATATGGGGCAGACGTGGAGCGAGGGCGTTTTGCTGGATGCCGAGCCTGGTTGGGGCTATTCGTGTCTGACATCGGTGGACGAGAATACACTTGGAATTTTGTATGAAGGAAGTCGCTCCGAGATGACCTTCCAAGCCATCGCCATCGCCGATCTGCTGAAATAGATCGCTGGAGCGATCACACAAAAAAAGGCCCCTCTGAAAATCAGAGAGGCCTTTTTTATTGATGGCGAATGGTGACGACTATTTCTTGAACGATTGTTCAACGGTCACCGCTACGGCTACCGTAGCCCCTACCATCGGGTTGTTACCCATACCCAAGAAACCCATCATCTCAACGTGGGCTGGTACGGACGACGAACCAGCAAACTGTGCGTCACCGTGCATACGACCCATAGTGTCGGTCATACCATATGATGCTGGGCCTGCCGCTACGTTGTCTGGGTGCAAAGTACGACCAGTACCTCCACCAGAAGCAACCGAGAAATATTTCTTACCCTGCTCGATGCACTCTTTTTTGTATGTCCCCGCAACTGGGTGCTGGAAACGTGTTGGATTGGTCGAGTTACCGGTGATGGACACGTCAACACCCTCGTGGTGCATAATGGCCACACCTTCGCGAACATCGTCAGCGCCATAGCACTTTACCGAACCACGAGTACCTGTCGAATATGGTTTTTCGGAAACTATTTTCAAATCACCACTCAGGTAATCAAATTCAGTCTTCACATAAGTAAAACCGTTGATGCGCGAAATAATCATTGCCGCATCTTTACCCAACCCGTTAAGGATCACGCGAAGTGGCGATTTACGCACTTTGTTGGCCATCTGAGCAATTTTGATTGCACCCTCGGCTGCCGCGAAAGACTCGTGACCGGCCAAGAAAGCAAAACATTGTGTGTCCTCGCGTAGCAACATCGCCGCCAAGTTACCGTGACCGATACCAACCTTGCGATCTTCGGCAACAGAACCTGGAATACAGAATGATTGCAAACCGACACCAATCGCCTCGGCAGCCGAAGCCGCGTCACGACAATCACTCTTCAATGCAATAGCCGCACCAACAACATACGCCCAAGCAGCGTTCTCAAAGGCGATAGGTTGAGTCTCCTTGCAAATCGTGTAAGGATCGAAACCAGCCTTGTCGCACAAAGATTTTGCCTCTTCGATCGATGAAATACCATATTTATTAAGCGTCGCGTTGATCTTATCAATACGACGATCGTAACTTTCAAATAAAGCCATTTTGTTGAATTTTGTTTTTTAATTTATATTACTCAGCACGTGGATCGATGAATTTCACACCTTCGGCAAAACGACCATAAGTAGACTTGGCTTTTTCGATCGCCGCGGCTGGATCTACACCTTTTTTGACAGCATCCATAAATTTGCCCATATGAACAAATTCATAACCAATCACTTCACCATCAGCATCCAAAGCCATACGTGTGCAGTAGCCTTCCGCCATTTCGAGGTAACGAACCCCCTTGGCCAAAGTGCCATACATTGTACCAACTTGCGAACGCAAACCTTTACCCAAATCTTCCAGACCCGCACCGATTGGCAGACCACCATCCGAAAAAGCCGATTGAGTACGCCCGTAAGCAATCTGAAGGAATAATTCGCGCATAGCAACATTGATCGCATCACACACCAAGTCGGTGTTCAATGCTTCGAGCAGAGTTTTTCCTGGCAAAATTTCGCCAGCCATAGCCGCCGAGTGAGTCATACCCGAACAACCAATAGTTTCGACAAGCGCCTCTTGGATGATGCCTTCCTTAACATTTAGAGTTAATTTGCACGCACCTTGTTGTGGGGCACACCAACCGATACCGTGGGTCAAACCCGAAATATCTGTTATTTGTTTAGAACGCACCCACTTTCCCTCTTGGGGAATTGGAGCTGGGCCGTGGTTAGGTCCTTTTTTCACGACACATTGTTGTGCCACTTCGTGTGAATAGATCATTTTTTTATTTTTTTTGAGAATTTATACCTTATAGTAACAAAAAAGGTGCGTAAAAAATACGCACCTCAAAGGTAATACATTTTGTGAAATCTACAAAATATGCAGAGCCCACTCAGTATAAAAATTTAGCTAACTTCTAAAAATTACTCGGCCACTACCTCAGCCACTGGTGCTTCGGGTGCAACTGGTGCGACTTTTTCGGCAGCAGGAGCTGCTTCTTTTTTCGCTGCGCCAGCACGACGAGTAGTTTTCTTGGTAGCCTTAACCTCTTTGCTTTGAGTGTAGGCCGAGAAATCTACCAATTCGATCAAACACATTTCGGCAGCATCACCTTGACGAAATTCGGTTTTGAGGATACGAGTGTATCCACCAGCACGATTTGCGATCTTAGGAGCTACTTCACGGAAAAGTTCCGTAACTGCCTCTTTTTGTTTAAGATATGAAAAAACTGTACGGCGTGAGTGAGTCGAGTCGTCTTTGCTCTTGGTGATCAATGGTTCAACATACGAGCGCAAAGCCTTTGCCTTGGCAACTGTTGTGTTGATACGTTTGTGCAAGATCAACGAGCTTGCCATATTGGCTAGCAGCGCCTTGCGGTGTGAGGACGTACGCCCTAGGTGGTTTATTGTTTTACCGTGTCTCATGTTTGTAATTTTCAATTTTGAATTTTCAATTTTGAATTTTCGACTATTTCAAAGATTTTGATGTCAAGCCAAACCTTCAAAAAACAAATTCAAAACTTATAATTCAAAAAATTATTCTTTGTCTAGTTTATATTTTGTTACGTCCATACCAAAGTGTAAATCCTTGGCCGCCAACAACTCGTCAAGTTCTGTCAGTGATTTCTTACCGAAATTACGGAATTTCAGCAGATCTGCACGATGGAATTTCACTAGGTCGCCCAAGGTTTCAACCTCTGCCGTTTTCAGGCAGTTGAGCGCACGAACCGAAAGATCGTGCTCGGTGAGGCTCGTTTGGAGCAATTGACGTAGATGCAACACATCTTCGTCGAACTCTTCGACGGCAACCTTTTTCTCGGTCTCGACAGTGATTTTCTCATCTGAGAAAAGTTGGAAGTGGAAAATCAAAATTTTTGCAGCCTCTTTCAATGCATCTTTTGGCGAGATCGAACCATCGGTTGTAATCTCAAAAGTTAGCTTTTCGTAGTCTGTTTTTTGTTCCACACGATAGTCATCCACCGAGTACATAACGTTTTTGATGGGCGTATGGATCGAGTCGATAGGCAGCAAGCCAATTGGGCACTCTGCTGGGCGATTCTCTTCCGAAGGCACATAACCACGACCTTTGCCGATGGTGAGTTCCATTTGGAATTTAACCGATTTCTCCATCCGTGCGATCACCAATTCGGGGTTCAGTACCTTGAAACCAGTCATAAATTGCGAAAGGTGGCCTGCCGTTAATTCGGTCATATCGGTCACATTGACCTTCACTTTTTCGCCTTCTACGCTGTCCACCGTACGCATCAAGCGCACTTCCTTCAAGTTCAAGATGATTTCGATCATCTCTTCCATCACTCCTTCGATCGTTGCAAACTCGTGGTCAACTCCGTCGATTTTCACGCTTGTGATCGCGTAGCCTTCGAGCGATGAAAGTAATACACGCCTTAGGGCATTACCCACGGTAATACCGTAGCCAGGCTCCAAAGGACGAAATTCAAATCGTCCAAATGTTGCCGAACCTTCGAGCATAATCACCTTTTCGGGCTTTTGAAATGCTAATATTGCCATTTTATTTAATTTTGAATTTGAATTATGAATTATGAATTTGTTTGGAACTGTTTATTGATGCTAATAAAAATAGGCACAATAAACGTTCCAAAACCCAAAGTTCAAAATTATTTCGAATAAAGTTCGACGATCAGTTGCTCGTTGATGTTTTCAGGGATTTCATCACGCGATGGAGTTTGAACCATACGGCCTTCCATTTTTGATGGATTCCATTCGATCCACGCAAAACGACTTGCATTAACACCACTCAAAGCGTTGACAATTACTTCCAATGCTTGTGATTTCTCACGAACGGCGATCACGTCTGTTGTCTTAACACGGTACGATGGGATATTGAGCACCTCACCATTGATTGTGATATGAGAGTGCGAAACCAATTGACGCGCTGCGGCACGAGTTGGTGCGATTCCCATACGGAAAACCACATTATCCAAACGGCTTTCGAGTAGAATCAACAAGTTTGCACCTGTCACACCACCCATAGCGGCTGCACGCTCAAAGGTACAACGGAATTGTTTTTCCAACACTCCGTAGATTGCTTTAGCTTTTTGTTTTTCCTTCAACTGAACACCATACTCGCTAACTTTTTTGCGTTTGCGAGCAAGGCCGTGCTGACCCGAAGGGTAGTTTTTGCGATCAAGCACTTTATCTGCACCAAAGATAGCTTCTCCGAAATTTCGGGCTACTTTGGATTTTGGACCTATATATCTTGCCATTTTTTATTGATAAACTCTTGCGTAAAGATCAATAATGATCTACGCTGATTTTTTTGTTTTGAAATTGTTAAATAAAATTGTCACACGTGATCAGACACGACGACGATTTGGAGCGCGGCAACCATTGTGTGGTAGTGGAGTGACGTCGATGATTTCCATCACCTCGATCCCTGCGCCATTGATTGTACGGATTGCCGATTCACGTCCCGAGCCTGGGCCTTTGACGTAAACTTTAACTTTGCGAAGACCAAGATCAAAAGCGACCTTAGCACAATCCTGAGCTGCGGTTTGAGCTGCATAAGGAGTGTTTTTCTTGCTTCCGCGGAAACCCATCTTACCGGCCGAACTCCACGAGATCACTTGACCTTGTGCGTTGGCGATGGTGATAATTACGTTGTTGAAAGTTGAAGATACGTGGGCTGAACCAAGTGCGTCAACTTTAACAACTCTTTTTTTGGTTTGTGTTGTTTTCTTTGCCATAATTGCTTAATTATTACTTGGTTACTTTCTTCTTGTTTGCAACTGTCTTTTTCTTACCCTTGCGAGTACGAGCGTTATTCTTGGTGCTCTGTCCGCGAAGCGGAAGGCCCAAACGGTGACGGATACCGCGGTAGCAACCAATATCCATAAGGCGTTTGATATTCAATTGAACCGAGCTACGAAGCTCGCCTTCAACCTTAAAATCTGCCTCTGTGATAACGTTACGAATCGCAGTCACCTGCTCATCGCTCCAGTTTTGAACTTTGATATTTTCGTCTACGCCAGCCTCAGCGAGAATAGTGCTACTCATGCTGCGACCGATACCGTAGATATATGTGAGGCCAATTACGCCTCTCTTGTTTTTAGGTAAATCAACACCTGCTATACGTGCCATTCTTTTTAGTTTTGAATTTTTAATTTGAACATCCAACTACAAATTCGCAATTTCGCTACTGATTGTAGTAAAATAGAATTAATAATCTTCAATTCATAATTCGCCACGGCCTAGCCTTGACGTTGTTTAAGTTTCGGATTCTTTTTGCAAATCACGTAAAGTTTGCCCTTACGCCTTACAATCTTACAGTCATCGCTGCGTTTTTTGATTGATGCTCTAACTTTCATTTTTTTAGTTTTTGTTTTTCAATTTGCTCTACTATTTGTAACGGAAGGAAATTCTTCCTTTCGACAAATCATAGGGGCTCATTTCGACTTTTACTTTATCGCCAGGCAGAATTTTGATGTAGTGCATACGCATCTTACCTGAGATATGGGCAATAATAATGTGCCCGTTGTCTAACTCTACGCGGAACATAGCGTTGGACAATGACTCCACTACTGTGCCGTCTTTTTCGATTGCAGTTTGTTTTGCCATTCGATTTTTTGTGTTTTGTTTGTTTCTACAAACCTACTGAGTGATTGGTATTTAAAATTTATAAAGTTCAAATCGAAATTCGTAAATTTTCAATATCAACCTTCGATAAAACTAAAAGAGGAGAGTATATCGGCCTTACCGTCAACGATCGCTATACAGTGCTCGAAGTGAGCAGCCGGTTTACGATCTTTTGTGCGACAAGTCCAGCCATCTTCTTCAAAAACTACGTTGCGCGCTCCAAGGTTGATCATCGGTTCGATACAAATCACCATACCTTCGACGATTTTTGGTCCCGAACCTGGACGGCCATAATTTGGTACTTGGGGATCTTCGTGCATCACTCGGCCGCAACCGTGCCCTACCATCTCGCGTACCACGCTATAACCTGCCTTTTCGCAGTGTTGTTGTACCGCATAAGAAACGTCGCCAATACGCTTTCCTACCTGGGCGGTCGCAATACCTTTATAAAGAGCCTCTTTGGTTACTCTGAGCAACGAGGCCGTAGCCTCGGCTATTTCGCCCACAGCAAACGTGTAAGCGGAGTCGCCAACGAAACCATTTATGAATGTACCACAATCTATGGATACTACATCACCGTTTCGAAGAACTTGTTTTGCGCTTGGAATTCCGTGCACCACAACTTCGTTGATCGAAGTGCAGAGCGAAGCGGGAAATCCACCATAACCTTTGAATGCAGGGACTGCGCCGTTGTCGCGTATAAACTCTTCGGCCAGGCGATCAAGTTCAAGAGTAGTTACCCCTTCTTTGATGTGCTCGCCAACCAAGGCTAGCGTCTTACCTACCAAAAGATTGCTGATACGCATCAGCTCAATCTCTTCTCTATTTTTTAGCTTAATCATCTTTTTTGAATCAAGAACTATTATTAAGAATTAGAAGCTGTTTAAGAATCTGTTTTGATTTCCTTCCAGCATTTTATTACTACCCTTTTTGTCCTCTTTTTCCGCTGATTTTTGAGCTGTAGTCCACTACTATCTCGACT
>JAVXIH010000081.1:0-8439 GCA_036648455.1 Mucinivorans sp. | reverse complement strand
GTCACTGCAATCTCGGTGTCGCCGCGCGACCGCCCCAAACCCGCGGTCGGTACCCCGACACGGTGATTTATTAGTCACTGTAATCAAAAGACGCCACGCGTCCGTCCGACCCCCAATACTACCGATACTTCTGATCCTCATCCAACATCTTCAAATAACTCTCGTAACGCTCCGCAGCTATCTCACCCGCACTAACTGCTTCAACCACAGCACAACCAGGCTCGTGCGTGTGTGTGCAATTGTAAAATCCACACCCCGATGAATGTGACATAATCTCAGGGAAATAATGATACAACTCACAAGAGTCAATGGCAACCAAGCCAAAGCCCTTAATACCCGGTGTGTCAATGAGATAACCCCCACCCGAGAGCGGGAAAATCTCCGAGAAAGTAGTGGTGTGCTTCCCCTTGCCGTGAGCCGCGGAAACAACCCCCGTGCGAGCTGCAAAAGTAGGGTCCAAAGCATTGATAATCGACGACTTACCAACGCCCGAATTGCCAGTGAAAAGCACCGTCTGACCCCTAATGGCTCCGCGCAAAGAGTCGATGCCGAGCCCCGTGCGAGCCGAAACACTAAGCACCTGATAACCAGCCTTCTTGTAAATGTCAATGAAATATTCGTTCGGTGGCGCGATGTCCGATTTGTTGACCAAAATCGTCACCGGGATCGAATAACACTCCGCCCCAACCAATACGCGGTCGATAAATTCGAGCGGAGTGGCGGGCGAAACCAGCGACACTACTATATATATATGGTCGATGTTGGCCGCTATAATGTGCTTCTCGCGCGAGAGGTTGGTCGAGCGACGTACCAAATAATTGGCGCGATCATCCACCGCCGTGATCACCCATTCGCCTGTCGCGTTTTGCTCGATGGTCACCCGATCGCCAACCACCACAGGCGATGTGGACGAATAATCGACCATTCGGAGCGCCCCACGTAGGCGAGCGGCGATGGGCAGAGTACCCTCGCTCGGCAAAACAGTGTACCAACTGCCCGTTGTTTTTGTTACAAGTCCCTTCATATGTCGACAAATTTATACATTTTTTTAATAGTTTTGTTGTTTTCTGTAAAAAAGTGTTACCTTTGCAGTCCGTTTTATGCGGAAGTAACCGAGTTATGGTGCGTTGTTCGATCCATAATTCACAATTTTTAACTTATAAATTAAGTAAATGAACACTTACGAAACCGTTTTCATTGCCTCACCTCTGCTCGCCGAATCGGCTTTGGCAGATCTATTTGGCAAATTCCAAGGTCTATTGACCGAGAACGGCGCGAACGTGGAACACACCGAAGCGTGGGGTCTACGTCAACTCGCCTATCCTATCCAGAAAAAGTCGACTGGCTACTATTTTCTGATGCAATTCAGTGCCGAGAATGGCTCGATTGTTGAAGAATTAGAGACTGCTTATCGCCGTAACGAACACGTGATTCGTTTCCTCACTTTCCGTCTGGACAAACACTCTATAGAATATGCAGCCAAACGCCGCGAAAAGTTGAATCCTAAAAATAACTAAGAAAATGGCAGCACCACAAAACGAAGTACGCTACCTGAACCCAGTTTCGGTAGAGGTTAAGAAGAAAAAATATTGCCGTTTTCAAAAAAACGGAATCAAATACATCGACTACAAAGACGGTGAATTTTTGAAGAAATTTCTCAACGAACAAGGGAAGATCCTTCCCCGTCGTTTGACCGGGACATCACAAAAGTTCCAAAAGAAAGTGGCAACAGCCGTTAAACGCGCTCGTCACTTGGCAATATTGCCTTTCGTAACCGACCTAATGAAATAAGACGATGGAAATCATACTCAAACAAGATATCGACACTTTGGGCTATAAAGACCAAATTGTTAACGTAAAGCCAGGTTATGCAAATAACTTCCTAATCCCACAAGGATTCGCTGTTTCGGCAACTGTTTCGGCTAAGAAAGTTCACGCCGAAAACATCCGTCAACGTGCCCATAAAGAAGAAAAAATGGTGGCAGACGCTACTGCAATTGCAGCTAAATTAGAGGCAATGGCAATCACACTGTCGGTCAAAGCGAACGAAAGTGGCCGTATTTTTGGCTCGATTACCGCGACCGATTTAGCAGATGCAATCAAGGCTAAGGGAGTGGAATTGGACAAAAAAACGATCAAAGTTCCAGCCATTAAAGAGATCGGAGCCTACACAGCCTCTGTTCGCATTTATAAAGAGATCGGTGCACAAATCAATGTTGAGGTAGTTGCCTCAGCTCCAGCTGCCGAGTAACTGAACTCAAAATCAATACTTTAAGGGCGGGCTTCGATACCCGCCCTTTTTGTATTGGTAACTTCTAGAAGTCATCTGATTTTTAGAAACCCCCATATTGTAACTCGATAAAAGGAATATATGATAAAAATCTCATCACAATACACGACTTTATGGCGCTTGGCGCTGCCCGTGATCATCGCCCAAGTGGGTCAGATGTCGGTTCAATTAGTTGACACACTGATGGTTGGGCAGCTCGGTGCGGTGCCTTTGGCTGGTGTCTCTTTTGCCAATTCATTGATGTTGCCCATTTCGATTGCGGGGATGGGTCTGGCGATGGGTCTCACGCCGCTGGTTGGCAGGGCGACTGCGCGCGGTGATTTTTCGCGCGTGCAGTCGTTGCTCAAAAATTCGATTGTCCTGAACGCCGCCATTGGTGTATTCCTCACGGGATTGCTGTTTTTGGCGACATTTTTGCTCGACAAAATGGGGCAAGATGCCGAAATTTTGCCAATCGCTCGTTCATACAGTTTTCTGATGGTGGCAAGTATTTTGCCGATGATGTTTTTCGCCACCGCGCGTCAATTTCTCGAAGGACTTTCGAACACCAAATGGACGATGGTGATCACAATCACCGGTAATTTGGTCAACGTGGGTTTGAACTTTGTGTTGATTTATGGTTATTTGGGTATGCCCGAGATGGGTGCTGTCGGGGCTGGGGTTTCGACTTTGATTTCGCGCGTGTTGATGGTTGGTATGTTCGTTGTACTTTTCTATCGTCGGCAGTGTTACCGTCGTTTTTTCTGTGGATTGTCGCGCGTGCGTATCTCGGTTTTCCGTATCCGTCGCCTGTTCAACGTTGGCGGGCCGATTGCGGTTCAGATTGGGGTCGAGATGGTGGCTATGAGTTTGATGACCATTGCCGTGGGGACTTTTGGTGCCGATTACTTGGCCGCTCACCAGATCGCCATCAACATTCCGTCGCTCTCTTTTATGGTTGTTATGGGCATTGCCAACGCCACCACGATCATCGTTTCGCGTAATTATGGGCTTCGTCTTTATGGCGAAATTCGCCGCACGCTTCGTTCGGCCATCATCACCATCACGTGTTTTATGATCCTTTCCGCCACTTTGTTTCTGTCTTTTGCCTATCCTATTGTTTCGATTTTCACATCCGAAGAGGGAGTGGCTGTCATTGCGGCTCATTTCGTGATTTTCGGCGCTGTTTTCCAACTTTCGGATGGGATACAAGGGGTGATGCTTGGGGCTTTGCGCGGATTGCTGCAAGTGATGAGACCTATGTATTTTGCAATCGGAACATATTTGTTGGTTGGTTTGCCGGTTGGTTATATTTGCAGCGTGACCCTCGATTTGGGTCCGTATGGTGTTTGGGTTGGTTTCATTGCTTCGCTCACTGTTTTGGCAGGGTTGTATTTCATTGAATTTAGATCCAAGATCAGGCGGCTGATTCAGCACACTACCAACGCAACATCGTAGAACTCCGCTTTTTAGATCTTATTCGCCCTGCGAAAATTTTCTTAAGTAGAAAGCCCCTATATCAAAATGTGTAAAATTATTCAATAAAAAGCGTACCTTTGCGTTACTTATAGTGTAATAGAGTGAAAGTTCACTATAAAAATCCTTGGTGTGATGAAAAGAATGATTATGCTGGTTCTGTTGATCAGCGCAACTTTGATGGGGGCAATGGCCCAAAGCTCTTCCGACGTTCGCCGTGCGGATAAGAAGGCTCGTCAAGTGAAGACTGCCGCGATGGTTGATTCGTTGGTGGCGGAGGGTAGGTTTGCCTTTGTTGCCTCGCGTGCGGTGTCTATGCTTCCTTCGAAGCCCTACATTATGCTCGATGGGCGGGATCAATTTATTGTCGACAAAGGTAAGGTCACCAGCCAATTGCCGTTTTATGGGCGTTTATATTCAGCTCCCACTAACGCTTCGATCGGCCCGTTGAGCTTTACGTCGACCGATATTACCTACAAAATCCTCGACAATGGCAATAAAAAGGCGCAAAAGACGATCAAATTAGATGTGCGAGAGAATAATTCTACCATTCCCGGTGCCTCTTTTGTGATTAATATTGATATATTTGGCGATGCTTCCGCCTCGCTCACCGTGACAATGAGCAGCGGCAGTCCATCGGTTTACTACGGTTATATAAAGGCTATTACAGATTAATAAATACAATATGAAATTATTAGAAACGATCGTCAAGGCCGCTGACGAAAAACGGGGCGAAAAAATAGTTTCGCTCGATCTACGCAGCCTCGATGGTACGGTGTGTGACTATTTTGTGGTCTGTTCGGCCGAGTCAACAGTTCAAGTGGCAGCAATCGCTGCAGAAATCGAGCATGAAGTCTTCGAAAAATTAGGCGAAAAGGTGATCCGTACCCACGGTACAGAAAACGCGCTCTGGATTGCGATGGATTATGGCGATATAATGGTGCACATTTTTCAGAACGAAATGCGATCATTCTATCGTTTGGAGGATCTTTGGGCTGATGCCTCAATAACTTCGTACGAATCTACGTTATAGTTCGGTACGTGTAATTCGAAACACTAAGCTAAAATAATTAATGGCAAATAATATGTTGAACGCCCGCCCGAGAGTCAATATGGCGTGGGTGTGGTTGATTTTTATAGGGGGGATTCTCCTGTGGACCTATTTTGGACAGTCACCGACGGTGCAAAAAGAGATTGAACCAGATGTTTTCTGGGGCAAGCTCATCACCTCGGGCGATTTGGACAAGGTGGTGGTGGTGAATAAGGAACTTGCCGAAGTTTACCTCAAAAAGGAGAGCGTCGACAAATATAAAGCTATCGAAGAGTATAAACTTATTCCGCCCGAGGGGCCGCAGATTTACTTTACGATCGGTGATCTTCCGATTTTCGAACAGAAATATTCCAATATTTTCGAAAAGCAAAAGATTGCAGCTGCTGCCGATTCGACTGGTTCGGTCAGGGTGCTGCCTACGGTGCCGCTGGCGTTCGAGAAACGTGATGGCGGGTTGATGGAGCTTTTCTGGGGGGCGCTTCCTTTTGTGCTGATGGTTGTGCTACTGATAGTTATGATGCGTCGAATGGGTGGCGGATCAGGCGGCGGTGGCGGCGGAGGAACTAATATGTTCAACGTTGGCAAATCCAAAGCAAAACTTTTCGACAAAGATTCTGATACTAGAATCACCTTCAAAGACGTGGCTGGGCTCGAAGAGGCGAAGATCGAGGTGATGGAAGTTGTCGATTTTCTGAAAAATCCAGGTAAATACAAAGAGCTGGGTGGCAAAATCCCTAAGGGAGCGTTGCTGGTTGGCCCTCCGGGGACAGGTAAAACGCTGCTAGCCAAGGCGGTGGCGGGTGAGGCTAATGTGCCTTTCTTCTCGATGTCGGGTTCCGATTTTGTGGAGATGTTCGTTGGTGTTGGGGCATCGCGTGTGCGCGATTTGTTCGCCCAGGCCAAGACCAAATCGCCGTGTATCGTCTTTATCGACGAGATCGATGCCATTGGGCGTGCAAGGGGTAAAAATGGCGGATTCTCGAACAATGACGAGCGCGAAAACACACTCAATCAATTGCTTACCGAGATGGATGGTTTCGGCACCAATGCTGGTGTGATTATTTTGGCGGCCACCAACCGTGCCGATATTTTGGACAAGGCGTTGTTGCGTGCTGGTCGTTTTGATCGTCAGATCCACGTCGATCTGCCCGAGATCAAAGAGCGTGAGGCGATTTTCGATGTTCACCTTCGTAATTTGAAACTTGATCCGAATTTGGATCGCGCTTTTTTGGCCAAGCAGACCCCAGGATTTTCGGGTGCTGACATTGCGAATGCTTGTAACGAGGCGGCGCTGATTGCCGCTCGGGGTAATAAATCGATGATCGAGAAACAAGATTTTCTGGATGCTATCGATCGAATCGTTGGTGGGTTGGAGCGTAAGAGCAAGGTACTCAAACCGCTCGAAAAGCGCGTGATCGCATATCACGAAGCTGGCCACGCCACGGTGAGTTGGTTCCTGCCACACGCCAATCCGTTGCTCAAAGTCACTATCATTCCTCGCGGGCGAGCGCTCGGCGCGGCTTGGTATCTGCCCGAGGAGCGCCAGATCACAACGCGTGAACAGATGACCCACGAATTGGCTTCGCTCCTAGGCGGTCGTGTGGCCGAGGAGTTAGTCTTTGGTCAGGTTAGTTCGGGCGCGCTCAACGACTTGGAACGCACCACTAAACAGGCCTATGCGATGATTGCTTTTTATGGGATGAGTCCTGTGATCGGTAATTTGAGCTACTACGACTCTTCGGGTCAGGATATGATGTTCAATAAACCATATTCCGAACAGACGGCACTCCATATAGATCAAGAGGTCAAGAAGTTGATCGATGAATGTTATGAAGTTGCGCGTGCGATATTAATCGAGCATAAGGATGGTCACATACGTTTGGCCGAGATGTTGCTCGAACGCGAAGTGATATTCACCGAGGATCTGGTCGAAATCTTCGGTCAGCGTCCAGTGGCCGAAAAATAATTAAAGATGATAACATTTCTTATTACTATTGTTGCAGTAGCTTTTTTGATGCTTGGACTCTCGATTACCCAAATTCGCAAGGGGCGAGATCTCCAAGGCGATGTTGGTGAAAACGACGATATGAAGGCGCTTGGGCTCGACTGTGCGCTCAAAGGCGAGGCCGCGCACGGATGCCAAAATGATGATTCAAAGACGGCTAGCTGTGCCACTTGTCAGATCAAAGATCAGTGCGAAAAGTGAAAATGTTTGTTTTTCCCAGAAAGTTTATTTAACTTTGTCCCCAAATTAGATCCGAAATGGTTAAAAAATTATTAATATTCTTACTCTGTGTCGGTGTCGCTGCGTGTCAACGCGTGGGTGATGATTCACAGAACGAGGCATCTGTCCGTATTGCATTAAATACAGATAGTATGTCTGTTGTCATTTCTAAGGCCGTTCCACTGGTGAGCGAGCTCGGTGCTCGGTTGGAAAATACCAAGGGCGAAGTTCTTAAAGAGTGGGCTTCGGTGGATGACATCACGGGCTCTTCTATTAAAATGGTGCCTGGTAGCTACCGTTTTGTAGCTTTTAACGGAACTTCGGTTGACTTCCCGTCTTGGACCAAGGAATATTGGCAAGGCGAGAACAAGTTCAAGGTTGCCGCCAACGAGACCAAAACGATCGATGTGGTTGTTAAATCGGGTGTGGTGAAGGCGAAGGTCGCTTTTGATGCCGCTTTCGACAAGTATTACACTAATTATTCGGTCGATATTCGCACTACGACCCCTGCTACTCCGGGGACTAATTTCTTGAATTTCGTCAAAGGTGAGCCTCGCACGGGCTCGTTCCTTCCTGGGACTTTGCGCATTCGCTTCCATATGACATCCAAGGCGGACAGTAAAGTTTATACTTTTTCTCCGCCACAGCCCATTGCCCAGACAGCTGTGGGTGCTGAGTTGTATAACATATCTCTGAAAGTCAACGAAAACACTGGTACTCCAACCATTAGCGTTGTGTTGGACAACAATGTGACGGTGATGGAGGTGAATCCGATGTTGCCAAATGGCTCATTGCCTAAGGCGGCACCGGTGCTGAGTGCTGTGAATTTCAGCCTTGCCACTCCCGTTTCGCATCTAGAAGGCGAGGGCTCGTCGGTTCGTTTGTGTGCCGCCATCAAAGCGCCAGCTGGGGTCAAGAGCTTAACCATCACTCCCAAAGGAGCTGCCCTTGTTGAGAAATTAGGTAGTCTGCCATACGAAATCGTAGGAGTCTCGGCTGCCGATAAAAAGAAATTGAACGATGTTGGTATTGAATGGACTGCGGCTTTGGAAGTTGCTGCCACGGCGAATGTCACCTATGCCAATGCGGATGTTAATTTTACTAAGATTTTCGAAAAGGGAGTTTACCGTGCTAACGATCCGGCCAATACGGGAAGTGACTATTCGTTCTTGGTCGAGATTAAAGATATGTTCGATCAAGTGCCATTGGCTACCAATCCACCATTTAATGCTACACTATTGATCAAGAAACTCGGTTTCGCTTTGGAAACACCTACTCTTGGAAATATTTGGGCTAAAAGGGCTATTCTTTATACCACTTGTAATGTGGGCACTGTTGTGCCAAAAATCGAGATCAAGAAAACCACTGACCTCACGTGGACGACACCGGTGCAGGAATCGAAAAGCGTGACAGGCGCAG
>JAVXIH010000080.1:0-8591 GCA_036648455.1 Mucinivorans sp. | reverse complement strand
ATGGCTCAACGCCCAGGAAACGATCGAAAATGGACTGGCTGATGTTGTGGAAAAAATGTCGCCCATCAAAAATGCGGTTCAAAACCTACGTAGCTTCTTTCTGAAAATGTTTGAAGTTGACTACGGCGACCACCCCGAGCACGAACCGACAAGAGCCCAATCACCAAAAAACACGGCGACAGAGGTGGTTTTCGCTCCCGTGGAAGGCCGACCAACACAGACACTGCCCAAAGAAGATCCATCGATCGAAAATGAGTCTATCTCGCTGACAGGCAACAAAAAATCGTACTTCCAAGACGCTGAACTTTTCCGCGATTAACAAAGTTATTAACAAAGTTATTAACAAAGTTATTAACAAAGTTATTAACAAAGTTATTAACAAATCACAGATTTCTAGCAGGGGGGCTTCTATTTTCATAGAAGCAATCAACAACTTTATTAACAATTTATCAACACTATGTTGATAACTAATCCCAAACAATTAAAAACAAAAACAATGTCAAAAGTAATCGAAAATCCTAAAAAATATGCAGGTACAGAACTTGCCTCAACATTCTTTCGCCCAATGCTTTCGGGCGCTACAGCCATCAACCTCGGGGTGAGGGTGATGTACAATATGCCAGTGCCCACGACACTGAATTTCTGGAAACGCACCCCCGACAGCCTCAAAACATACGCCAAAGGATGGGCCGGAGGAACGGATGCAGCACGATTTCAGAAAACTATTGCCCTGAGCAAAGTTAAAGCCGAAATGAGCTACTCCGCCTCAGACTATTTCTCGATGGTGTACGAACTAGTGGTGGGGCGATCGGATGTGAACCTGGCCGACCTCAGCGGCACTGAACTCGAAACAGCCGAAACAGAATTGTTCAAAAAAGCAATCGCCGAAAGTATCCGCGCCACAATGTGGCTGGGCAGCACAACCCGCGTCTCGGGCTTCAACACCTTCGACGGCTTTATCAAACAAATCGTGGCCGATAGCAACCTGACTCCAACGGGCGAACAAATCCAAAAAGTGGCTATGCTGCCGATGAACACGGCAGGTAATGCCGAAAAACTATTTCAATCGATCTACGAAAAGAGCAAAGCCGAGCTGCGATCGATCAAGGGCGAAGGGCAACTGGCCTTCTTTGTGACGCGCGATGTGTACGAAAATTACGAATCGTCGCTCCTGAGCGGTAACCTAGACTCGGTGCGTGCCGCCAAGATCAACGGCATCGACGCGCTCTATTTCCGCGGTATACCAGTGGTGGACATAACGGTGGACACATACCTGGCCACGTGCGCCGACCTACCCCGATCGATAGCCGTGCTCACCGACCGCCGCAACTTGGCAATGGCCGTCAACACGTCCGACTTCCCAGGCTCGGAAGTGGCAATGTGGTATAACCCAGATGAGCTGGAAAATCGTCAACGCGCTATTTTTATGGCTGGTTGCGACTATTTGATGCCCGAACTGATAGTCGCCTCCTTCGCCGATGTGATTTAAGAAGTAGTAGAACGATGAAAAAGCAATTTTCACACTTTCAGAGGGGGCTTCTAAAAATTAGATTTTTCAAGGCGTACTTTGGGCGATAAACCGCAGCGTACTTGAAGTACGTGAGGATTTATGACCGAAGTAGAACGATGAAAAAGCAATTTTGAGAAGTCACCTTCTATTTAATTAGCAAGGCGTGGGTGAAATCAAACGCACCCACCTTGCTTTTTTCAAATCGCAACAATGTAAAACACAACAATGAAAAATATATTTATGAAAAGTTCCTCCGTTCCTTCGATTTTTGAAACGAAACGAACCACAAGCCCCATACAAATATGGCGCTGGGGACAAGATAATCTACTGCCAATCGCCCTGTCGGCCCTCTCGCGCAGTTCGGTCACCCATCGCAGAATTTTGATCGACAAGTCGGACTATATATCGGGGCGAGGTTTTAAGTGCGACTCCAAACCGCTCGCCAACTTCACCGAGCATTGTAATGGGATGGGCGAATCGCTACGAAACGTTATCCAACGTGTGGCGATGGATAAATGCCTGATGGGAAATGCCTTTATCGAAGTGGTCAAAAAACCTGGCACCCACACTCTCTCCTTTTATCATCAAGATGCGTCCCGATGCCGATTGAACCGCGCCAAAACACATATCATTATGCACCACGATTGGAGTCGTTTCAAGGTCGAGGAATCGGTCAAATTGCCTGTCTACCCGTGTTTCGAAGAGCACGCAGACGGCACGCTACACTCGATGATACACTACAAAGATTATGAACCAATGTACGAAAATTATGGTTCGCCGAAATACCTGGCCGCGTTGGACGCGATAGCCATCGCCCACAAAACCGATCGATGGAATGTCACCAGGCTCGACAACGCCTTCCAACCATCGGGAGTGATGGTGCTCGACGGAGGGGTGGATAGCCCCGAGCAAGCCTCACAAATAGCCACCGAAGCCGAACGACGATTTGCTGGCAACCCAGGGCAAGTGATGTTTATGGTCAAAAATGGAGCCGATGACGACACCACAAAATTCGTCCCCATCACCACATCGGCCGATGGCGACTGGCGATCACTGCACGAACAATCCACCTCCGATATTATTGTCGCCCATTCGTGGTTTCGCACCCTGAGCGGGCTCGAATATGTGTCTGGTTTCTCGGCCGACAGAGTGCGCAACGAGTACGACATCGCCCTGTCTACCGTTATCCGCACCGAGCAACAAGAGATAATGGAACCTATCCGCAAAATTATCTTTGCCACGCTGGGCGTAGATGCCGCGTCGCTCGAATTTATCAACCTGCCGCCTTTCGACAGCAAACCAGCCTATATGCGTGTCTGGGAGGCGCGCAAAGCCGATGGCCTGGACTACGACTC
Organism: Mucinivorans sp.; assembly: GCA_036648455.1. GTDB lineage: Bacteria > Bacteroidota > Bacteroidia > Bacteroidales > Rikenellaceae > Mucinivorans. The sequence continues at coordinate 5,726 of JAVXIH010000080.1, read as the reverse complement.
ACAAAATATCGACCAAACTCAATTCTTATCAAACATTTAGACATTACAAACAATGCTACTAATCACACCTAGCGAAGTGATAGAACTCGCCTTTATTGCCCGCGAGACAATCACTGTCGCATCAATCCGAACACTGAAAATCGACATCGCACAAGAACATTTTATCCGCCCACGCCTGGGCGAAGAGCTCTTCGATGCACTGATGGCAGGACAATATGCAGAACTCACCCAAAATTATATCAAACCAGCACTCGCGCAATTTGTACGTTATGGTATGGTGGACGAATTGGCGGTATCCATTGGCGATCGGGGCGCGTTGGTTTACAGCGCTTCATCGGGCGAAACTGTGGCGCAAGAGAACAAAACACTCGACACAACGGGCAACCAAACAAAGACAACCGATGGGAGCCAAGCCACACTGGCCGACAAAGCAGACACTCAAACGGTGCTCAAAAAAGATGTACTAGGAGGATCGAGCCAAAAATCGAGCACTATGCCTTTTCCAGACATTATCGATGGCAATGAGCTGCACGACCAAACAAGCACCATCAACACCACCGACACCATTAATCGCACCGAAAACACCACCATCACATCCATAGGCACTAATTCGATTGTGGAAACCAAAAAGCAGATAGGGGCGGTCAACGGGCTCGACTCGCATAGCGACGAGCAGTTCCGCCCCGCCACAAGGCAAGAACTCGACATATTAGCTCAACGCGCGATGAGCGATGGCAATATATTGTTAGCCAAAGCGGTGCGCTATATCGAGCGCCACACGGAACTCTACCCCACGTATGCCCCCAGGCGTATCGGCTCACAAATATTCATCAACCCGTGGAGCTGATTTCGCTGATAATCAATCTCTTGCTTGGCGGGGGAATGGTTGGAATGTTGCTCTTTTATTCATCCAAGAGGCGCAAGGAGGCCGCCGTGGCATCGAGTGCCGAAATCGGAAGTAAAAGTGATGAATTTACGCTTCACAGGCAGAGTATTGAATTTCTTTCGGCGCAATTGCAAGAAGCGTGGAGCGAGGTCGAGAAATTGCAAAATATCATCAACTCTAAACGTGATGAGATACTTTCGTTGATGCGTCAGACCAAAGAGTTGGAGATTGATTTGATCGAAGAAATCTCGTCGCGTCGCCGATCAGAGCTGAGTGCTTGCAGTCGAGCGGAGTGCACCCAGCGCATCAGGTAACTTATGGTGACTTCTTAAAATTGCTTTTTCATCGTTGGACTACGGATCTTAAAATCCTCACTTACTTCAAGTAAGCTCCGGTTTTGCGACCTTGCCCGCCTTGAAAAATTCAATTTTTAGAAGCCACCAAAAATTAATGACTATGAAAATAACAAACGGAACGATCTCCTCCCCCTTCGGAGTCAGACACCACCCAATATCCAACACCACATCAATGCACCAAGGGGTAGACATATCCGTCCCAATCGGCACGCCAATCTACTCCCCCGTTATGGGGACAGTGCTCGCCATCTACGAACACGGGGTGGGCGGACGAACTATAATTATTGTCGACCAAAAGGGCGCTACACGCTTCGGTTTCTGCCACTTGCGCGACTTCTGCGTCACGGCTAATCAAAGAATAAGCCGAGGAACACTGATCGCCCACAGCGGCAATTCGGGCAAAACAACTGGCCCACACCTGCACTTTTCGGTTCAACAAGGTGGCTCGGTGATCGATGGGAAATACACAGGCGGCGAATTTGTCGATAGTGCCAAATTTATTGATTTCTAATTTTCGACCAACGAAGAAACGATACCTTATTATAGCAATTCTGGCGCTTTGCATTGCCCTGGGCGTGATGTTCGCCCTCTGGCGCGGTGCGGTCAACGAACGGCAACGCGTGGAAACGAATTTCCAGATCACCACCACCACAGCCCATAGCTACTCGGTTCGGGACTCGCTGAGCGCCTTGTCGCAAGGCGTGATGCAGATTAAAATCGATGAATTGCGCACCCTACGCGCCGCCGATGTCCAATTGATCAAGGCGATGGGGCTTAGATTGCACCGCGTGGAATCGGTAGCCAAGATCGCCACGACGAGCCATTATCGATATTCGATCACCCCTGAGCACGACAAGGTGTGGCTGATGAAAGACAATTATATCGACCTGCGAGCAACAATAGACAGTTCAAAACTCGATATTGAGCTAAAAATTAGCGATACGATCACACAAATTTTACATCGCATACCGCGCTTCAAAATTTTAGGTATATGGTTCGGCACCAAGGGAGTACGACAAGAAATAGTATCAAAAAACCCGCATACAAAAATCATAGCGGCAGAATTTCTGAAAATTATTCGATAATTTTTGGTATAAAATTTGTTTTATTGCAAAAATGCAGTACCTTTGTGCTTCACATCGCGGGTTAGAGCAGTTGGTAGCTCGTCAGGCTCATAACCTGAAGGTCGGGGGTTCGAGTCCTTCACCCGCTACTCAGGCGGACGATTCAATTGAATTGTCCGCTTTTTTTGTGCCCACATTTTTTATTTAGAAGCTGCGTGAAGGGTCAAGGCGTGATCTATGGTTGGTGGCTGGCTCTGTTTTTGGTGTGATTGATTAATCACATTCACTGAAAAACAAAACACCCGACTTTACATTTTATGGTGTAAAATCGGGTGTAACTTTGCGTGTAATGCTTGTAACTACTTGATTATCAAGCTTTATTGCGGAGAGATAGGGATTCGAACCCTAGGTACAGTTGCCCGTACACCGCATTTCGAGTGCGGCCCGATCGACCACTCTGGCATCTCTCCATTGAATTAATCGGTCGGCAAAGATAATACAGATTTTAGCATTAAACAACATTTTTTGCATAAAAATGCTTTTTAACCATAAATATTTCCAAATCTGGCCTGTTATGATACCATTTTTTCAATAATTTACAGCGACCTCTCAAAATAAAAAATCCGATTTATCCTCTTTTTCCGATGATTTTTAAGATGCAGTCAACTACCATCTCGGCAAATCAGCAAAAAATAACCTCAAAAATAGCAGTAATAAAATTTTGGAAACAAATTAAAGCAGATTCTAAGTGATTTGTGAACTTAATTCATTACTTTTGTTCCATATTTGGATTGATGTAAGTGAGCAAAATGAACAAACAAAATGTGATAATCAAGAATTTATCGGTGGCCGTGGTGCTACTTGTGGTTCTGGTGGCCAGTTTTGTGCTGCTCATCCAAAAACGCGACACTCAACGCTGCGATAAAGTAGTGATCACGGTGAGCGACAGCGCGCGGCTCGGCTTTGTAGACTCGCCGATGGTGGTGCGGTGGCTCGATAGCGCCAAGGTTGACCCTCGTGGCAAGTTGATAGCTCGGGTGGATCTGTTCTCGATTCGCAGCGCAATTCTTGGTCAGCCATACGTTCGATCGGTGGATGTAAATTCGACAATGAAGGGCGAGGTGATAGTGACGCTCCGACAAAACTGCCCTCTGATTCGCGTATTGGGCGAAAATGGCTATAATTTCTACGCCGATACACTAGGGAATATACTACCCTATTCGGATCATTACACTCTGGACGTACCGTTAGTTACCGGTAAGCCTCAGTTTTCGTTCGCTCCAAATTTTTTTGGACTACTTGATCAAAAAAATAGATCAAATGATGTAAAATATCTAAAAAAACTGATTAACTTTGTGAATATTATAGAGAAGGATAAATTCCTGAGTCGCTTGATTACTCAGATTTATATTTTGCCTGATTCGCAAATCGAGTTGATCACCGCCACCGATGGTCAAACTATCGTTTTGGGAGGGGTTGATGGAGTAGAAAAAAAGTTGGATAAGGTGCGTGATTTTTTTGCACAAGCACCGCGCGACGTGGCATCCGGGATGCCGTGTCGTTTGATAATGAAATACAAAGATCAAATTATATTAGTTAAGAACCAAAGATCGAAAATTGACACCCTACAGCGTGCGTTAGCAAAGTTATAAGGAAGCTTCTAAAAGTTAGATTTTTCGAGGCGAACAAGATCGAAAAACCGTAGTTTACTTGTCGTAAATGAGGATTTTGAGATCTGAGATCCAGCGATGAAAAAGTAATTTTAGAGCTCGCCATAAGCCTTTGCAGGCGTGGTTGATGGTTGATAATTTTCTCTTCTTAGATTTCAAAGAAATGGATAATAGACAATACGTAGCCGCAGTCGATTTGGGAACCACCAAAGTTGTTATTGCGGTTGCCGCTAAGGCCGAAAAAAACAAAGTTGAGATCGTGGCTCTCAAAGAGCTGGCATCTCGCGGGGTGATCAAGGGTGATCTGCGCAATGTGGAGCAAGCTGCCATCACACTTCGTGATGTTAAAAATCGTATCGAGGAACAAACTGGACTGACTTTGCACGAAGTTTTTATCGGCATTTCGGGTCAGCATATCAAATGCAGCCGCACGTCGGGCTACGTTTTTGTTCACAATTCAGATGCCACGGTGAGCGAGGTCACAGCCCAAGACGTTGATCGGCTCAAAGACGAGATGCACAACTCGTCTGTGCCTTTGGGTCAGACGATAATCACAGTTCTGCCTCAGACCTACACCCTGGACGACGAGGTTGACATCACCGAACCGGTGGGTATGGAGGGCAAACGCTTGGAAGCCAAATTCAATATTATTACTGGCGAAGACGCTACAATTGAGCGTATTCGCCGTTGTTTTTTGCGCGTGGGGCTCGAAGTGGAGGGCGTAATTCTCCAACCGCTTGCCTCTTCCGAGGCGGTGCTGTCGGAAGACGAGAAAGAGCTTGGCGTGGCGGTGGTTGACATCGGAGGTGGCACGACCGACCTGTGCATCTATCAAGACAAAGTGATTCGCCATATTGCGGTGCTGCCCATCGGGGGTAATGTGATCAACGACGACATTAAATCTTACGGCATATTGGAGCGTCACGTGGAGAAACTTAAAACCACCTTTGGCGAGGCGATCGCCGAAAAGGCGGCCGACCAAAAATTCATCAACATCCCGTCCGTCAGTGGTCAAGCGCCCAAGGAGATAGCCGTGCGGGCTTTGGCTGGCATTATCGAGGCTCGGATGTACGACATCATCGATTTCGTTGCCGAACAGATCGAAAAATGCGGATACAAAGGCAAGCTTGGTGCGGGAATTGTGCTCACGGGCGGTGGGGCGACGCTCAAAAACTTGGATCTACTGTTCAAAAATCAGATGGCGATGGAGGTGCGAGTCGCAACGCCAAGTCTGCACCTGACACCCGAAAGTGCAGAAATAGTAAGTAACCCTAAATATTCGACCATCACAGGTATTTTGGTGGATGCGGTGCGTCGCGGAAGATTTTCGGAGGTCAGTGAACGCGAAAAGCCAGTTGCTCCCGTTGTTGCCCCAGCCCCAACCCCAACCGCAGCCCCCGCTGCCACTACCTCTGGCTCATACCAAGACAATGGCCACTCGCAACGAGCCAAACAAGACCCAGTAGAGCCAAAACAAGCCGATCAAACATTCGACCAAGCACAGCAAGAACAACAACCTGCGCCTGAGCCAGTGGATAGTGATCAATTTGCTGCCGAAGAAGATCAATATGAAGAGGGCTTTACGATGGATGATCGTCGTCGCAAACCGGGCCTTTTCAGTAAATTAAAAGGAATGTTCGGAGGAATGTTCGAAGAGGTAGACGACGAATTTTAGAAGCTGTTTTGATTTGTTTTCAAAATTTTATTATTGCTATTTTCGAGGCTGTTTTTCCGATGATTTGCCGAGATA
>JAVXIH010000079.1:0-8664 GCA_036648455.1 Mucinivorans sp. | reverse complement strand
CAGGTGGATGCACTTTGTGAGATGGTAATTTCAGAAATAAAAGAAAAATAAATATTTTTGATTATCTTTGACGCAACAGCAGTGAAAACCGTACTAAGTCAATTAGTGCGGTTTTTGTATTTTTGTCATTTAGTACACGTTTAGTACACCTTGTGAAAACAAAAACCTCTATCAATCAGTCGATTAATAGAGGTTTTCCGTACCCAGAGCCGGGATCGAACCGGCACGAATTGCTTCACTGGTGTTTGAGACCAGCGCGTCTACCGATTCCGCCATCTGGGCTTGCTTATCGAATCTTGAACCTAGCCGAGCACTTGGGTGCTCATCATCGCGTAACTTGCCACGGTGAGCAACCAACGCTTTGCGATACATTCATCGACCAATCGGGAGTGCAAATGTAATGCTATTTTATTAAATAGACAAACTTTTTACCACTTTTTTTACCTAAAAACAAAAACTATACACATCTAGTTCAAAATCTGCCCCGAAATTCGTTGCTGATCGTTGAGATTTGTTATTGAACATCGCGGACGCAACGATATTTCAATTTATCTTTTTTAGGCCTATCTGTTTGAGCGCTCACAGGATCTGAGAAATTGACCACGCAAGCTGTTGTAGCACTGGTGTCGGTAGCTGTCCAATACCATTCGCTAAATGGCGTACGGTCATTAAATCGTATCGATTTGGGAAGCATAGTACAGATGAGCAACATCTCGCGATAAGTAGGTAGTCGCCAACAACCAGTAAAACCCCTATAGTTATGATTATTACAGTAACCTACAGCCGCAGCCCAGGAAGCTGGAGTATTAAAGCTACCATCAACAGAACCATCAAACTCCATCACATCTATTTTATTGTAGATTTTTGCATCACTCTCCTTCGAGGCCAGATCACCCAAGCCTGCGGCGGACTTAGCGGCATCGGTGCCCGAAGTGGTTCTTGCTTTGGGCACCGAGGTGGTAAGGGCGGCAGGCATTGATGAGCAATCAATAATGAAACCAGCCGCACTGAAAGTCACTTCTTGGGCGTAGGTAAGCCGAGGAAGGGTCACTAAAATCAAAAAAGAAAAAATTATAACTTTTATTTTCATTGTATATCTTATTTTATGGGTACATCGACATCCTTAACGCAACGAACATACGCGCCAGGTTCTGATTTGCCACCAGCAGCTAGATTATAGCCTGGATTGGGTATGGGGACTAAATAAAAACAGTTCTGGTCGTCGGCAGTTACGGTGGCACTTACATACTTTCGATTGGTCGCCAAAGCATAATTGGCTGACAAACCAGAATTAAAGACAGCTAAGGCCATCAACTGGCTGCGAGCTGGCAGATACCAAACGACCTCGTCGGCATCAATCTTGCCATTACCATTTAGATCACGATTACGATTTAAGCAAACGTTGAAAGCTCCATACTCTGCTGGACTAGCCAAAGCTGCTACCGCACGGGTCATCTCAAAGCCCGAAGTGATAGAATTGGTAATTGAGCCATCATTGGGCAAGTTATTATTTTTATACCGATAAGTAATATTATCGGTCGCTTGGTCGACAGCCAGATATTTGGAGTACATCTTGCTAGATGCATTGGTAAGGTCGACATCACCTCCAAAAGATCCGATCTGTTCGTATCCAATCTGGAAACCGTGACCCGAAACGTGAATGCGTTTATTGGTGGCATCACGTGAAACCTTGACCCCACTAAAATCAACCCGACGATCGGTGGTGGTGTTGTTGGGAGCCATATAGAGGTAGACATCAACGTCTGGGCTGGCCACTTGGCCACTGATCAAGTCCATTGACGTTGAATAAGTAGCTGAACTGGACAAAAAGGCCCACGCTGGATTACCAATTAAGTTAATATCCGCGAAATCACGCCCCAAGGAATATCGCTCATAACGGTTACTTATATTCATAGTGCCCTTGGCACCACGAATGGCGAGGGCGTGGCGCAAAGATCCCAGCGCAAAATTGATCGTGGCACTGTGATCTTCGAAAGCAGAACTTTGCTGGTTGAGGTCTATGATAATATCTGTATAAGTCGCAACTGGATTGTACACAAAATTTGAATTGTTGGCGGGCTGAACCAACGACACATAGGCGTTGTCGAGCATCGAAATATCCTTTACTGTGTTGTTTGGGTTGATATAAGTTGGCGTTTTGTAAAATAGTTTGCCAATGTTAATGTTTTTTGTTACACCTTCCCATTGACAAAGAACATACTCCGAGCACTCCAAAGACAAGTAATAGCTACCATTGGAGACCATATCATCGCCACCATTGACCTCAACGTTATACTGCACGCTGTTGGAGGCATCGTTTTTCATAGCTTCAATGGCCGAACGATAGCCACGGCCATTAATCTTGCTGATCACCACCATATAGTGCGAGTTGGGAGCAAAGGGCAACGATACTTTGTCCATATCGAGCAAATCGAGGCGGTAGTAATAGTCGGTACCTTGATACTTGGCCTTGATCAGCACACTGGCCTGATCCGTATCATAGCCATACAGAGGCGTGATCAAGCTCCCCTCACCATTGGCTAGACAAAAGTCGGTACTCGCATTCAGCGATGGAACTTAGGAATCGATAACCCTCTTTTTTTGCTCTCCTTCGGTCAAGGTTCCGCCAGGGGAAATGGCGCAACTGGACGAAAAAACATTGAAGAGTGTGCCGCCCAGTAATTTAGTGTCCGCCGTTGGCGAAGCAAGGCTCACCGAGACTTTGCCCACATTACGCGCGAGAGCCAGTGGACGACCATAAACAGTGCCATCGGCCGTGAGCGCGCTCTTCCAATTGATTCCTTTCACCACCAAGGTGGCCCAAAAGATAGGCTTAGGCACGGTTGATGTAGAGAAGTACTCTGTCGGCGCGTCTAGCACACCCTGCGAGCGCAATTCAGGCGAGATCAACCCAAGTCGAACGTCCTTGAATTTGGTAACATTAGGGGTGAGGGTGAGGGCGTTCCAAGCTGCGCCCGCATTGGCCACCACCAAAAAAGTACGTTCATCGGCCGTAGCCCCCACGGATGTGATGGGCTTAAAGCCTTTGTTGGACACGTCGTCCACCTCTAATGTGATTGGGGCGTATAGCAACAACTTGTCGTCTGGATTCAGAGCTGGGCCGAAGACTAGCACCTTCACATCGGTTGGGTCGATCGTGTTTTCGTCGCCCACGGCGCGGGTCTCGACCTGAGTCATACTCTTGGCCTGGATGTCCACTTTCAGTTCCACGGGGGTGCCTTCTGGGGGCTGGACATCTGCCTGGCCGAGTGGATCTTTGGCACACGAGCAGGCCAACGCGGCTGTCACAGAAAGCAACAACAGAGTCCCAAATATTTGTTTTATCGATTTCATATCGTTTAATTAATCTGTGGATTATTATATTTCGCGAACACAACGGAAGAAGAGAACTGAACTTTTTGGCTTAATAGATGCCCAACCACCAGAGACAGTAGTGCCATACCACAAAAACACATCGTGATTTGTACTGTGTTCAGTAGCCGAATACGCTTCATCGCCGTGCAAGGCCGAGAAATTCAATCTACTAGGAAAAAAACCTTTATGATTAAACATATACATTGCCTCGCGGATGCGCGGTGCCCGCCAATTATTCTTAATGTCACACAACAGACGAGCTGCAGCCCAATTATTCGAAGCTGTATTAGTCGGCGCAATTTCCAATTTAGCGTATGGTGGCTCAAGCTGATCTGTACTAGCCTCCCCTTCTGCCAGTCCTGGCCCATTGGTGGTGGCGGGATACTGCCCCACATAGCCGTTGTAACTCAGGCGAGTGGTAGAAGAACCTGCAATATTTTTGATGTCGAGCACATAACGAAATGATAGGTTGATCTTTTTTTTCAACCCGCCCACATTGACCTCTATCTGCATCCTGCTGCCAGCAAGGTTTTTATACTTAGGCGAAAAGGTAATAATCCCGGTTTCTGTATCTATGGAACGGGTGCCTGACAAATCGGAAAAATAGTCATCCACCTGACACGTTTCTGTCTTGGTGGAATTGATTAAATATCCCGTAGACTCGACATAGATTTTGGATGGATAATTGGTCCAAAATTTCAATTCCCCATTCTTGCCATTCACAAAATCGATTACCGGATTGGTTGCAATATTCAGCTGCACATTGTCCACATCACCGTTGACTGTGTAATCAGCCCACGGTTTAACCTCAATGGCGGACAACAGATTATTGTCTGCTGGTGGATTTTTGAGCCCAAAACCAGTTACGGTAGCCGTCACTTGCACGGCGCGGTTGCGTTCCAACTTAAAGGGTGAGCCATCGTCCTGGCTGAACTGCATCCGATAGTAGTTGTGGTTGACAATCGTGCTGCCGATACGATACGGCAGGTTGATGATGGCATAGGTGGCGGGGAAGGTTTTGTCGACAAAGTAATTTTCGTAGATATAACCCGTCACCGGTGGCCAATATCCATCGACAGACTTGACGGACAAAGGTCCATAAGAAATCGGAGTAGCGCCGTTTGGAATCCTATTATCGGCATTAGGGTATATAAATGCGCGGCTCGCCAAATTGTAGATGGCAACCGACAGCGGCGCAGGCTCGGTGGCTACCTCTTTGTTGCTGGCCCACACAATATCGGGATAAGCAGCAAAAAAAGCGGGGTCCATCTTCAACATCAGTTGCATCTTGACCACCTGGCGGGTGAGTGGGATGGTGACTTTGTTGTTGTTCGAAGCGCTGAAAGTGTGATTCGCCACTGAGCCCGACATCACCAGCCCTTGGGTGAGGGTGGGAAGTGGGGGCGATTGGGCGGAGCTCCGCTCAGTGAAGGCAGCCATAAGACCATCCACGGTGGTGACCCCAGTCAGTTTATGGTTGGCAATGGCGTAAATAGTATAGGCCTTTGTGATGTCCAGGCCGCGCAACACCACGGTCTGAGTGCCACGATTCCACACCGTATTGATGTCTTGATTGGGCTTATCTTCGCTCAATTCGATAGTTCGCACCCAGTTACCCCCCGCAAAGAGATAGATCTGCAACGAGTTGACAACATCCTCCTCGGGTGTGCCGGGCAGTAGCGCTTTGGAGTGGCTAGTGAGCTCGGTCGAAACACCAGACACGGGCAGGTGTATCTGCACATCGTTGGGGCCCAAAGGCGGCTCGTCTGAGCGATCTTTCCCTTTGACACACGAGACCACCAGCAACGAGGCCATCAGCAAAATCAATAGATAATGTATTCTCTGTTTCATCGTATTATTTTATTATATCTCGTACACACCTAATAGCCTTTGCTATATTTTTATTCTGTTCTGTCATCCAAGTCCCACCGGAAGGTTCACCTGCGGAAGTATACGCAATAAAAGTCTTATAATTGTCTGTGGAAGGAATACTAGTGGTAGACCAAAGCTCTACCTGAGTTGTCAGAGCAACATTTGCATTATCTACCCGACCGTCCGTGCCGCGATGGCCTGTAAGAGGCAAATACAGATCACCTCTTAAGGTGTTAAAAGCTATATTCTCACGATCCTTTGCAGATCCACCAGTAACGCCACCCGTCCAGCCACCACCAGCACTAACCTTTGTCGTTACCAATACTTGCAATTCGGCGCTCGTAGGGGTGCGCCATTTGACGCTTTTATCGCTGGTGTAGACATAAGTACAAGGGTCGCCCACTGCCGCAGCATTCAGAAGATCTGCGTAGTTAATATTTTTATTGGAGAGCACCGACGCACTAGTGGCAATCCCCGAAGGGATGTAATAGTTCTCATTGGAAGACCAACCACCCATAGATTTAAAATCAATACCCCAACTGCGACCAGCAAAGAACAACAAACCATGGCTATGAGTGTCTCCAATCACGTAGCACTGTCGCCCATCGGGGCGGTACCCCAAAGAGATATGACCCGAGGCCCAGGCTACTTTGTCCGTGGTGCCATTGGTTATATATGGCTGCTGCACCACAACAATTCGTCTGACAGCATCGCTTTTATCGACGGCCGTGGCGTAGGTGGTACTCATCAAATTCGCTATCCGCGGCTGCGAGCTACCAACGATGGAACCTTTGTTGATAATGTGCGCATAAACATCGCCTAGAAGAGTACTAATACTTCGCTTTTGGTCGGCAAAGACGTAGTTCTCTTCTCGGGACAAAGTACACCACGGCACATCGGACTGCACACTATTGGTCGAAATATCGATCCTCGACTTTTCGCGCTGTTTGGAGATGGTTATAACTTCGGTCTCTTGCACCATACGCACTGTTACTGTGCCACCCGTGAAATTACCCGTGGTTTTGATACGCAACTCCACTGGCTCGCCATATTTAAGGGTGACAGTGCTAGGGGAGGCAAGGGTGAAGCCAGACCCCGAAGTTGTGATGTAGGCGATCCCCTCTACCCCCTCGCGGTTGACGACTGCCGTGCCGACGAGGATATTATCCGCATTGTCGCCATAGATGTCGCAATCTTTATTGGAGATTTCCAAAATGTTGATGTTATCGGTGTGTATGTTAAATTCGAGGCCGTCCCAAGGCAAGACTTCGGTTGTGACCTCGGTGCCCTCGATGGTTGGAATATCGCCGCCCAGACGGCCGACGGTCACCTTCACGTCATAGAAGTTGTTGCGGACAGTCTTGTAGGGGTCGGCGGTGTTGTTATTGAGGTTGATCAGATAATAATTATTGTCAACCACCTTCCCGCCAGGCAGAGCGTAAGGCACCGAGAGTATAAACTTGGTGTTCTGCTTGGTTAGAGTGCCAATCGCTGGATTTTCATAAACATACATTTCGGTGGTCCACTCGTCACCCACGTGGCTCATCGTTCGATAGTCGAGGTCAACCAAATCACCCCCTGGCGCTACATCACGCCCTATAATGTAGGAGCTACGGGGCAGATTCAACGCGCGAACCTTGGGCTGAGTGGTTCTAAATTCAAAATTCGGGTAGGAAGACTCCAAAGCCAACTTAACGGTGAGCCGAACCTTCACCGCTTGGCGGGTGAGGCTAAGGGCGATGTTTCGGGTGTCGCTAAACTTGAAAGCCGCACTCTTACCCGACATCACCACGCCCGCCACAGCGGTGGGAGCGGCAAGAGGTTGGGAGGCGGTGGTGATGATATAATCTTGGAGATCCTTCTCGTTGGTGATGGATGCTGCATTGATGGTGGTGTTGGCCACAACATAAACAATACGCTCGGTCTCGGGATTCTTGAAATTGCGCAAGATCAGGGATTGACTCTGAGCATCCCACATCTGATCGGCAGTAATGCCAGAATCGGCACCGGTATTGATCGTAATGACTTGCTCTTTGGGCTGACCAGTTGATGTGTTGAAGAAAAAAATCTGCAAGGAATGAATCTTATTCTCCTCGGGCAGCCCATCCACATCCGCGCGACTCTGCACCTGCTGAGCGCCAAGCACCGATAGTTTGATCTGCACATCATTGGGGCCTGGCTCAGGCACCGTTACCATAGTTTTGGAACACGACACCACACCAAACAACAAAGCTAAAAATAATATATGTGTTATTCTTTTCATCATCTTTTTTTGTTAATTAGCACGTACACATCTAATGGGCAACGCCAAGGTAGTGGTGCCTTTCGCTGCAATAGAACAGTCACCACCCGCACTAGGGTATTCTTTCGGTCTTGTATAAAAGATTTTCGTTGGTTCAGATATCCAAGTGATCACCGTCACACCTGCTATTCCCTCTTGGTCAAATTCTTTAGACGTTCCATCATTGGCAAGGAAACCCGATGCTGGGAAAAACAGTTTACCATCAACGGTGTTAAAACCTTGCCCCAGATGACCAGCATTCGACCAACCCCAGGCTTTGTCTATGGCTGTTTCTTCAGGGACACCATTTCCCCCTCTCTGATTGACCAAGCTCTGCGCCTCTTTCCTTGTTGGCGTACGCCAAAGGACACCAGAAGCGCTATAAACCATCGAGCAAGGATCTCCTGTCATAGGAGACAGGGCTTTCACTTCGTCCCACGTCCAACCAGCATTCCGATCAGTGGAGAGCGAAGCTCCGCTACCCGAAGGCCTGTAATAATAGTCGGAAGTAGACCAAGGCGTGGTGGTGTAGTGATCAAAGCCACGGAGCTCACCTTGTATGAAACGCAAACCAGGATCGCGCGCCCCACAAATGACGTAACACATTGCGCCATCGGGACGATAGCCAAGTCCGATGTTCCCCGTTGCCCATTTGGCGGGGTCAGGGTTACTTGCTCCCACAGCCGCAACGTCAATATAGGGCTGCTGCACCACCACCACACGAGTGACCGTGGCATCGGTTTTGGTAAACATAATAGCTCCTACGCGCGAGGTTTCGCCCAATGTAGCCTTGCTAATGTTAAGATATATATTTTTGTCTGCTTCGGAAAACAGGATCTGCTTCTGCTTGGTGTGGTCATAGTCCTTAGCGGTCGAGAGGGTGCACCACTGTACGTCGGAATAGGCTTTCTCGCAACCGCCGACCAACAACTGTTGTTTGTCGAAAGCGGTTAAAATATCAATGGTCTGAGTTGTGTTACCAAAATGGAGCTCTACACTACCCTTTTGTGGATTGTCGGTCACCCGAACCCGAATGTCGACCGTCGAGTTAAAAGTCATATCCACAGGGGTGGTTGGTGAAACAATCTCGAAACCACTACCCTGCTTGGTGACCGAGAGCTGCCCCACAATGTCCC
>JAVXIH010000078.1:0-8699 GCA_036648455.1 Mucinivorans sp. | reverse complement strand
CGGTCAGCTCCGTGAAATACTCGATCCCCTTTAGGCTGGTGATCTTAGCTGGCGTTGTCGCTCTTGACACCGCTCCCGATCCCGCACTCGTAGTATTACTTACATCGAGAGCCGTGAGTTGTCCGAAATTCTTTATATTCTCAGCGTTCGTGATATCAATATCCGATCCGTCGCCAATTTGGACAAAATTGTATTTCTCAACGAGCATTGCTCGGAACCGAGGATCGGGGAAATATACATTCTCAGATACCCCAGGCAGCGAAGCGATGCGCGAGCGGGAGACTGTTAACGAAGCAGCAGTAGTCTTGGTGAAAATCACACCACCCGCGCTGTTGTATGCGGTGAAGGTCAAACCCGGAGCATAAGTACCAGCTGGAACGGTGAAATAGAACGTGGAGTTGACACTCTCGGATAGCGAAACGTTGCAATCAGTCAGAGTGATGGAAGTGATATTAGTGTTGGCGGTCTCCAACGCTGGCACGCCAGTGTAGTCCATCTTGACTTTCATAGCCCCAGCCACCACTTCGCCAGCGGTTTGCATCACCACGCGTGCCACAGTAGCGGTGCCCGTGAGTTGGAACTTAATCACCCCGCAAAGGTTCTGGAACGACAGCTCGCCCTGTACATTTCTATTGGATACCATTGGGTTCGCCCCGTTGCCAAACGAATTTTTAGCATAAGCCTGAGTGGCAGGTAGGTTGAAACTCATCACGTTAGCCTGGCAAGTGACCCCAGCCGAAGCGGGATAGAAAGCGTACTTATCGCCCGCGTCAAGCAGCGTATTGCTCTGGAAAACGGCAAGGCGAGTGCCCGCACCCTGGCTTATGGTATATTCGGCCTGTTGGCTCTGGTTGGCTTGATTGAAAACGGAAAGTTTGTCGCCCGCGCTCCATATAACGTTGCGATCGTCGTCGAGCGTTGTGCGGCTGATACCGTCGCTGTCGCTATTTTCCATCACCGCGCTGAGCGTGTTCGAACCATCGGGCGCCACTGTGAGCTCGCTCTTGGTGCAGCTTGTGAAAAACGTAGAGAGTAATACGATACTCGCAAGTACAATTTTTTTCATTAAGAAATGTATATTAGTTATCTATGAAGCAAAGATAGTGAACTTTGAAATAAACGACTAATGTTTTGCATGAAATTTCTCGTAAATTTTATCAATACCATTAACGACTAATTATACGACAGAAAAGAGACCAATATCGCTCGATTTTTAATAATTTTGAGAATTTTTTGCCGATTTAATGCAAAAATGCAAAAAAAGTTATATATTTGCACCTCAGTTCGAGTGTCGAAGCATTCAAACTGATAGCAGCCCAGATGGTGAAATTGGTAGACACGCTACTTTGAGGGGGTAGTTTCGGCAACGATGTGCAAGTTCGAGTCTTGTTCTGGGCACAAAAAAAGATCTGATAATAATTTATCAGATCTTTTTTTGTGCCCTATATAGCCTCGCAAGTAGCCTCGATGGGCGATGAGTTATTCTGGCTTGATGGCCGACTTGATGGCCGAGACCACCAAACTCTGATTCTCGAAACCGATAATTTCCACCTCACTGCCAGCGTCCAAATAACCACCGCGAGTCTTGGCCTCCACCGTCGCCCCATCGATCAACACGTTGCCCATCGGAGCCAGGCGGGTGAGTGCCGTCGCGCGATCCCCAATTTTGTAACGCTCGTTGAGCGCCACGCCTATCGACTCGCGAATCTCGGTGTGAAGAGAATATTTTTTCCAAGTCTTAGGACGCAGGAAAATTGCCGTGATCAACCCAATACCAATGATGGACGAACACAAAATCCACCAGCCAAAAGTGGTGTCATAGTCGGCGAAGGCCCATATCGAAGCGCCTGCCAAAGCGCAAAAAGACCCAACGGCTGCCAAGGTGATGCCAGGCAATAAGACTAATTCAGCAAAGTAAAGCAACAAGCCCACCGCCACAAGGAGAATAATCCAAATCATAATCTATTAATTTTATGGTGATTTCTAAAAATCGTTTTTAAGTTTAGAACCCCCTTATTTTTGTGTTACGTCTTCTGGTTGCTGGCTTTTGATTGCCACCACATCGGCCGACGCACCAGTTCGTTCGCGTACTATTTGTGCCAAAACTTCGGCTTCATACCGATCACTAAATTCGGTGATGGTGAAGATCAATTCCTTGCCCTTCACCACTCGCGCCACGCTTTTATCTTTGGCGTGCATCTCGACCAGCGAACGCAGTTTCTCGCCCACCGTTTGGTCGGTTGTAGTCACTTCGATTTTGAAATTCCCAGTTGCCGTTTCTACTTTTGGGCGCGAAGCCTCAGCGGTTTTGGCGCGCGAAGTGGAGGTGAACGCACCGTCGATCCAAGCCACCATCACGGGTGCCCGATAACCCTCGCGCACCAAGACTTGTACCGCTTTTGCCGCATTGGCGTATGAATTAAATCCGCCCACCATATATCTGAACTTGCCGTCCTTGGTGTGCTCTACTTGTAGCGGCATCGCCCCTTTGAACATATCGAGCGAACGGGCTTCGTTGCTCATCAATGCGATCTGGATGGAGTAGTAGATCCCTTTTTCGGGCAATATCGCCTCGGGCACATCCTGAACATTTTTGATCGGGTAGTTCTCTTTTTGGAACGAAACGGGGGCGTAAATAGTCAATATTCGTGGATCGAAATCTATGTTTTTCATCGAATCGACATCGGTCAGTATCACATCGATATGGGCAATCGAATCGAGAGCATTTGTTAGTTTGGCCGCGCTAGCTATTGCCTTCTCGTAGGCGTGAATATAGGCGCGTTGGGTTTCGAAGATCACAAAGTTAGGGTTCAGCAAGTCCTCGGTGAAGGCTTCGGCTCGGCGCACTTCGCGTCCTTGGCTTTCGAGTGCTTCGAGTGTCGAGCGATCGATATTTTCTAATTTATCGACCAGTACCAGGTAGCTGTCGAGTTTGAAATTGTAGAGTTTATCCCAACGAGACATAAGATCGGAATTGATCTTGGTGATATGTTTTTTGATTGTCTGGGCGCTTGCGCGGGTGCTATCCAATTCGGCTTGTGACGAGGTGGCTTCATAGGTGACTTTCAAGCTTTTGAGCTGTGCATAGAGAGCCGTGGCCAGGTTGTTCATTTCGGTGGCTTTGCCCTCCACCGCGGCTGCCGAACTCAGGTAAGCAAGCTCTTTGCGTGCAAAAGATGAAGTGAAAATATCGTTTGCAAAAAATCCACGCTTTTCGCCTTTTTCTTTTGGTTTATCGGTGAGACTCTCGGTGGCAAATTGTTGCTCGATGGCCGTCATACGAGTTGTCAGGCGTGAAATCTTGGCGCGCAGGTCATAAATTTCGCCCTCCAAACGCACGATCTGATCCGAGGCGCTAGTTTGCCCGTCTTCGTATAATTTGCGAGCCACGGCCAGCGCGCTAGACATACTATCTTCGCGTGCTTTGAATTCTTTTTGTTGAGCGCTCAGGGCGCGGTAATCTGGGCTATCGGTTGGTGATTGAGCCATAGTGTCGTGTGTGTTACACAACAAAAACAGAGAAACTAGAATAAAAAATATAGATCTAAACATAACAATAAACATTGTGGGACGTAAAGTTAAGAAAAATTAGCATTATTTCCAACTCCGCATCATAAAAAGGTGGATCAATCCGAAAAGTTCCAATCGACCGAAAAGCATCATTCCTGAGAGCCACAATTTACAAGTGACGGGTAAAAAATCCATATTGGCTAGGTTGCTGGCCTGACCAAAGCCTGGCCCCACGTTGCCAAGCGAGGCTACCGAAGCCGAAAAGGAGGTCAGTAAATCGAAGTCGAAAGCCGTGAGCACTACCGTCGAGGCGACAAGTGCCAAAATGTAAAACGAAATCATCAAAATGGCTGTCGCCACCACTTGTTCGTCCATCGTGCGCCCGCCCAATCGAATGCGCATCACGGCCGACGGGTGCTGAATTTTGAGCACGCGAGCCTTGATGGCCTTGATGAGCAGCAACACGCGGTCGGCCTTCACCCCGCCCGTGGTGGAGCCTGCCATAGCGCATTGGATGGATAGCACAATCAAAATTAACATCGTCAGCGGAGGCCAAAAAGCACTATCGGCCGAGGCAAAACCGGTGGTCGAATTATATGAAACCACTTGGAAAAGTCCGTAACGCACCGCCTGCCCAAAGGTGGGATATATGCCATCCATAAACAGGTAGAGCGAGACAATGGCCCCGCAAATGAGTACCGATAGAAGGTAATACCGTGCCACTTCGTTGTGCCATATGGTGCTGTGGATCCGCCCCCCGCCGCGCAGCGAAGAGTAGATGAGCCCCAAGTGGATACCAGCCAAAAACATAAAAATCATTATCACAACTTCTATGCCAAGGTTGTTGTATGCCATCACCGAGAGGTTTTTGGTCGAGAAACCGCCCGTTGCCATTGTCGAAAAAGAGTAGTTCACCGCGTCGAACCAATCCATCCCCACCACGTTGAGCAGCACCGTCTCGGCCGCCGTCAGTCCGACATAAACGTAAAGTATGATTTTGAGTATCTTTTTGGTGTTGTAACGAAAATTATCCTTGGCGAGCGAAGAAATTTCTACCGACGAAAGGGTCATTTTCTGCCGTCCGATGGCGGGCAAAATAACCAGCGCAAAGAGTACCACGCCCACACCACCGATCCAGTGGGTCGATGAACGCCAAAAAAGCAGCGAACGAGGCAAGGCCTCCACGTCATTGAGAATCGTTGATCCGGTGGTGGTGAAGCCCGATGTGCTCTCCCACCAAGCGTTGATAAGTGAAAATTCGCCGCCCCAGATCAAGTAGGGCAACATACCAACCAGGCACGAT
Organism: Mucinivorans sp.; assembly: GCA_036648455.1. Lineage (GTDB taxonomy): Bacteria > Bacteroidota > Bacteroidia > Bacteroidales > Rikenellaceae > Mucinivorans. The sequence goes on along the minus strand of JAVXIH010000078.1, from coordinate 3,886 downwards.
GCGATCCACGATGCGATCACGATTATATAGCCATCGCGTGAGGATATGTGGCGATCTTTGGGCACGAAAATCAGTGGAAACGAGCCGATGACTGCCGTGATGATAAAGCTCAGCAGCAGTGGAGCCAGCCCGGTGTCCACCCCGTTGAAATAAGCGATGCCCGCCGCCAAGAGCATAAAGGCGGCGTTGAGTAACAACACCATACCAACATAGCGTAATATGTAGGCGGCTTTCATCGTTTGCTCCTTTCGATCAATTGTGATGTGAGACGCGAAATGTCACGAATTTCATCGTCCGTTGCCACCGGCACTTCAAATGGAATCGAACGCTCCAAATAGTTGGCCAGCGCGCGACGAATGTCGAGAACAGGTTTTATGAAAAAGTTATTGAGCATAAAATAAAACATCACAATGAGCAGAAAACCAGATGCCAAGGCAATGATACCAACCATCGACGCGCGGTAGGCATTACTCTCGATCTGGGTGGCAAAGTCGATGATATTGTTCTGGGTGGAGATCATAAAATCCTTGATAGCCGTGGTCAATTTATGGTAGGTGGTCTTGTACACCTCAGAAAACAGCGCCACGTTCATCGAGCCAGAAATAGTGGTAATGACTTGATTATAATCTTGCGCGGCTTGGCTGATCTTGTCCAGATCGTCGGTTGGCAAGTTGTAGAGGCGAAAGTGGCTGAAATTTTCGTTCAGCGCGCTCTGGAAATTATTTACGTGGAGCGCCAAGATCGAGTCTCTGGCCGCTGTGGTGTCGGTGAGGCTCATCAGCAGAGCCGTGTTCTCTTCTTGCACCGCGTCGAGCATCGTCTTGCTGAGCTCGATATTACCCCGCGAACGTTTCAGCAGATCTGATGTCGTGCGGTTGAGTCGCAACAACTCGCCCGAGGATATGATGCCCGAGAGCAAAAGTAGCGAACCGATAGATATAAATCCAGTTATTATTTTGCGTTTAATTCCCATAGTAGTACTGATTATGCAGACAAATTTCACACAAAGATAACTAATTTTAATCTCATTGGCGTAAAGTAGGTGAAAAGTGTTTTGAATGCGAAAAAAATTCATAACTTTGTCTCTATGTATAGTAGTGAACCATTAGCGCAGCGTCTACGCCCCACTAGCCTTTCGCAGTATGTGGGGCAGCAGAAGGTTGTGTCGGTACTCACTCGTTTTATCGAAAATGGCACCTTGCCTTCCTTTATTTTATGGGGCCCTCCGGGTGTGGGCAAAACCACGTTGGCAGGCATTGTGGCGCGCGCTTTCGAGCGTGAGTTCTTCACTCTGTCGGCCGTTAATTCTGGGGTCAAGGAGGTGCGCGAGGTGTTGGAAAGAGCCAAGAGTTCGCGTTTTCTCTGCGGCGGACGCTCTCCAATTCTTTTTATCGATGAAATTCATCGTTTCAATAAATCGCAACAAGATTCGCTGCTCGGGGCGGTGGAACAAGGAGTGGTGACCCTTATCGGGGCAACGACCGAGAACCCTAGCTTCGAAGTCATTCGTCCGCTGCTCTCTCGTTGTGCGGTCTACGTGCTCGATTCTATTGGCCAGGACGACCTGTTGACCTTGATGCATCGCGCGTTGAAGGAGGATAAATACCTCGCCGCGCGTGAGGTGGAGATCGAAAGTACGGCGGCTCTGGTGGCTATGAGTAATGGCGATGCGAGGCGGATGCTCAACATCATCGACACGCTGAGTTCCACCACAACGGGCAAGATCGTCATTTCGGATGACGCGGTGCGCGATGCTCTGCAACGCAACACAGCCCAATACGACAAAGGTGCCGAGCAACATTACGACACTATTTCCGCTTTCATCAAGTCCGTTCGCGGCAGCGATCCCGATGCGGCGATCTATTATTTGGCTCGTATGCTTGCTGGGGGCGAAGAACCGCGTTTTGTGGCGCGTCGTTTGGTGATTTTGGCGGCCGAAGATGTCGGTTTGGCGAATCCCAATGCCTTGCTCTTGGCCAATGCTACTTTCAACGCTGTGCATAATCTAGGAATGCCCGAGGCGCGGATTCCGCTGGCCGAATGTACAATATACCTCGCCCAAAGTGCCAAGAATAACAAGGCATATGAAGCGATCAACAAAGCACTTGCCTTTGTGGACAAGGATGGCTATCGTTCGGTGCCGCTCCACCTTCGCAACGCTCCCACAGAACTTATGCGGCGCGAAGGCTATGGCGATGGATATTTGTATCCCCATAATTACCCCAATTCGATGGTCGAGCAACAATATATGCCCGATGGATTGGAAGATTTGAAATTTTTATAACAAGATGACAAAAGAATATATAACAAATAGCGAGAATTTTTTTCTGATAGCCGGTCCTTGTGTGATCGAGAGCGAGGAGCTTGCCTTTCAGGTGGCCGAACATATGGTGGGGCTCACCCTTCGCCTTGGCATTCCGTATATTTTCAAGGGATCGTATCGCAAGGCAAACCGTTCGCGTGCTGACTCTTTCACAGGTATTGGCGATCGTGCGGCGCTCGAAATTCTGGCTCGCGTGGGCAAGAAGTTCAACATTCCGACCGTGACCGACATCCACTCGGCTGCCGAGGCGGATATGGCGGCTGAGTATGTGGACGTGCTTCAAATCCCAGCATTTTTGTGTCGTCAGACCGATATCCTGGAAGCGGCGGCACACACAGGGCGTTGGGTGAATATCAAAAAGGGGCAGTTCTTGTCGCCCGAAGCTATGCAATTTGCGGCAGCCAAAGTTGAGGGTGCTGGCAACGATAAGGTGATGTTGACCGATCGCGGCTCGATGTTTGGCTATGGCGATTTGGTGGTCGATTTTCGAGGTGTGCCCACGATGCAAAAGATGGGTTATCCCGTGATTTTGGATGCCACTCACTCTTTGCAGCAGCCCAACACCACGAGCGGTGTGACGGGTGGAATGCCCCAAATGATCGAAACGATAGCCCGTGCTGGCGTTGCCGTGGGTGTGGATGGTCTGTTTATCGAGACCCACCCCGATCCTTCGCGCGCTCTTTCCGACGGTGCAAATATGCTCCGCCTAGATTTGATGGAAGATTTATTATCAAAACTTGTAAAAATTCGCAAAGCTATTATATAAAATATGAAACGAGAACAAATAACGGCAACTATTCGCGAAAAATCTGTGATCAAGCAGCAGGTTTACGACCGCACGCACGAAGTGATGCAAGAGTTGAAAGAGATTCTGGCCGAGTATGCTTCGGAGGTTAACGATGATATTGAGGGGCTTGACAAGCGTATCAAACTCGAATATCGCGACCGCGGGAAGCTCGAAGCACAGTTGCAAATTGCGGGTGATGTGTTGATTTTTTCGATGCACACCAACGTTTTTAAGTTCGACCGCGACCATCCGATTTGGCAAAATTCGTATGTCGAGCGCAATTTGAATAATGCTTTTTGCGGGGTGATCAATATCTACAATTTTCTGAGTGATTCGTTGCGTTTCAACCGCAACGACGACTTGGGGTATTTGGTGGCGCGGGTTTTTGTCAACAGCGAAAAGCAATATTTTGTTGAAGGCAAGCGTCAGATGGAGTATCGGCACAACAATTTTGGGCAGGGTTCGATTTCGTCGGCTGCGTTGACAGATATTGTTGAGAACGCGATAGTTTACGCATTAGATTTCGATCTTTTGGTGCCGCCGTATGAGCTCAGCAAGCAGATCACGGTGGAGAGTGTGAATACCAAGATCGAGATGTCTCGATTGCAGACTGGCAAGCGCTTGGGTTATCAGTTCAACGTAGAGGACGTGTAGCGTGGTTTGGGGATCGCTCCCGCGGACGCGTGGCTCTCGCGCGGCGACACCGAGATTGCTGGGTCTAGTAATTTCTAAAAATTTCTATCCTGGGGGTACATAAACCCCCAGGATAGAAATTT
>JAVXIH010000077.1:0-8776 GCA_036648455.1 Mucinivorans sp. | reverse complement strand
TTATTTGTTCACGGCAATCTCGGTGTCGCCGCGCGACCAATCAAAAGACGCTATGCGTCCGCACCGCGACCGCTAATGAGCCGACATCTTCTGCAACTGCTCGCGATAAGCACCCAATAAACGTGACTTGCTCACAAAACCGATGTAACGCCCTGCGGCATCGACAACCGGCAAATTCCACGACCGCGACCGTTCGAACTTATCCAACACAACACGCCCCTCATCTCCCTCTAAAATCACCTCCGGCGCTTTGTGCATATAATCTGTCAACGGCATCCGATCCCACTTGGAAGGCATAAACATATCGGCCCGAATATCATCCAGAGTGATCACCCCTCGGAAAAATTCACCCTGAAGAACAGGGAAAATATTGCGCGACGATTGTTCGACCGCCCGAATAACGGTCCGCAACTTACCATTATATTCCACCGTCACAAAATCACGCTCCACCAACTCCTCAATCTTCAAAAACTGTAACGCATTGTCGTCCTTGTTGTGAGTCAATAGTTCGCCACGCGCCGCCAGACGCTTGGTGTAAATCGAATAAGGTTCAAAATAATAACTCAACGCAAAGGAGACCGCACTGCACAACATAAGCGGCAGAAACAATTGAAATCCCCCCGTAAGTTCAGCCACCAGGAACATCGAAGTGATGGGCGCTTTCATCACCCCACTCATCACACACGCCATCCCCACCAACGTGAAACTACCAACGGGGAGGTGAGTATCGAAAAAATGATTGATAGTCAAGGCAAACATAAAACCCATCATCGCCCCAAAAAAGAGCGACGGGGCAAAAGTCCCCCCTACCCCACCAGACGAGTTGGTGAGAGTCATAGCAATCACCTTAAAAGCCATAATGCCAAGCACATAGAGCAGAATAGTCAGAAATTGATTCTGAATATTGTAGAACAACGAATTGTTGAAAATCTCACTCGTGTCGCCCGTCAGTAGCTGTGTGATGGTCGAATATCCTTCGCCATAGAGCGGTGGGAAAATAAAGATCAGCAGGCCAAGCACCGAACCGCCGATAGCGATTTTGCGCCACTGGCTCGATATGCGCGAGAATACTTTTTCGAGCCACATCGTACTGGCCGAGAACCAATAGCTCATCACCCCGCCCAGCAGCCCAAGTATGATATAATACGGCACGTTACCCAGATTGAAAGTTGGGGTATAGCTCCCAAAGAACGGCTCGATCCCGATCAGCAGATAGGTCATCGTGGCGGCCGTCACCGAAGCAATCAGCAGCGGCACAACGCTGGTAAAGGTCAATTCGAGCATCAGCACCTCGATCACAAAGGCAAAGCCGGCGATAGGTGCCTTGTAGACCGCTGCCATAGCCGCCGCCGCCCCGCAACCAAGCAGTAGCGTGATGTAATTATAAGGCAACTTCAAGGCTTGACCCAGATTGCTGCCAATGGCCGCCCCCGTGAGCACAATCGGAGCCTCCGCCCCAACAGAACCACCAAAACCGATGGTGGTTGCCGAAGCGACGACAGAGGTGTATGTGTTGTGAAGCGGCAAGCGCGACTCGCGACGCGAAATAGCGTAGAAAATACGTGTCACCCCGTGTGAAATATTGTCCTTCACCCAATATTTCACAAAAAGGACAGTCAACGTAATACCGATGGTGGGAAAGATCAAATAGAGCCAGTTGACGGCCGCCGCCTCGCTAAACGAGTTGGCCACGCCCTGCACAAAATGGATGGCAAGTTTCAACAAATGACCCGCCACGGCAGCCAATATACCTATCACAATCGAGAGCACCATCAAAAGTTGGCGCTCGGGCAGCCGTTTGAGTTGCCGTGCCAGATATATCGCTATTGGCTTCATTATTTCAATTCATAATATGGCAATCTATCAATGGCCACATCGATGGCTATCACCGTTGGACCGCGGAATCGTTTGCCTTGGTCGTCCACCCACGCCCCTTTGGGCAGGCGAACGGTACGTGAATTGCTGTCGGTCAAGATTGGAGCAACCAAGAACTTGGAGCCCAACATAAACTGATCTTTGCAATCGGTAAAACCTTGATTTGGAAACTGATACTCCATCGGACGGATGATCGGCTCGCCAGTTTTGGCCGCCGCATCAGCTAGTTCGATAATGTAGGGTGCAAATTTTTCGTGTAGCGCTGCCGCACGTTTGACCAGCGTTAGATTATCTGCGTCGAGCACCTCCCACGGAGCCACCGAAAATTGCATCATCGGCATCAGAGCCGAAGCCTGGGTCCAACGCACGATCAATTTCTGATTGAGTTTCGAACGATCGACCCCCACAAAAGAGCCAGCCTGCCCGCCACCGATCATATCGGGGCAAGTGTATGGATAGCCCAGTAGCGAGGCCGAAATCATATCGGGAATTAAAGATTGCAGCGCTCCCCACGAATAATCCTTGTCGCCCAGGCGTTGCACATTAGCCTGCCCACCGCCGCCCCACGAAGCGCGCATCTCGTTGTATGGAAATTTGAGCGCCAAATCTTGCCAAGCCCGACTATGAGCTCCCGAAGTTTGCGATTCATAATATTGCACATCGCCAGCGTCGAACTTAAAGCCATCGACACCGTATTTGTTCATCGTTTCTTTGAGTACTCCCTCCACATAAGCCAGAGCCTCAGGGTTCAACAGATCATAAGTAGCCGAAAAACCATTCCACCAATGGCTGATTTTGATCTTACCGTCGCTCGTTTTGAGCAGCAAACCGCGCCGCGAGAGATCGCGAAATTCGGGCGAATCGGGGCTCACAAATGGACACACCCACAACATCACCTTGAATCCCATCGCGTGCAACGAATCAACCATCCCGCGCGGATCACTGAATTGCTCGTTTTTGAAATCATATGAACCAAAATAGCGTTGCCAATTGTCGTCCACCATCAAAACACCTGGCGTGAATCCGTTTTTGATAATCCCTTGGGCGTAATCCATAATTCCGCGCTGATTTTGATTGAGCAGTAGCTCGATCCACGTATTCCACTGCGCTGTGTTGAAAAACTCGGCAGGCGGACGCACCCCCGAAGGCTTGAAATGGTCGTTGGAGGCTAGAATATAGGCCTCACGCATTGTTTTGCCTGCCTTGACAACTTCGGCCTTGGTGGTGGGCATATCGAAATTAAAACTCTTACCGTCAAAATTCCAGCGTCCAGCTTCACTCAAAAAGATATAACGACCCAAGTTCGACACAAAAAATGGCGCACCTTGGTTGTTGAAATTCATAGTACGAAAATCATACTTTGCCGTCGGCTCCACAAAAGGCATCGAACGCCCGAGCGCCGTGTAGCCACCCCACCAACGTTCGCCACCGAGAATCTCGACCGAGGAAACCACCTGAGCCCGTGCACCTGCGGCACACAAAATCAATAAGAATACAAGAACTTTTTTCATAGTTATATCTTTTTTAATAACGTTGTAAAATGCAAGACCTTCTCGCCAAACATCGAGGCACAGAACTCTAAACATTCGGCCAATTGAGTGCTTTTGTAGGTCTGGTATTGCGCAATATCTGGCACCTCGACCTGCAAAGAATAGGTGTAATGACCGTCGCTGGTTTCGTTCAACACACGAGTAAAAACCACACGCGCCGCGGCAAGAGTGGGAATGTATTTTGTAGTGAAAAACTCATACCACTGACCGTGAACCGATGGTTCGACCACAAATGTTGTTGAAACGATATACATAATTTTCTAGATTTTGTCGAAGCCCGTATAAGAACGCAACACTTCGGGTATCATAATCGAACCATCCTCGGTTTGGTTATTTTCGATCAACGCCGCCAAAATACGAGGCAAAGCGAGCGAACTACCGTTGAGCGTGTGAGCCAATTGCAGTTTACGATCGGCATCGCGATAGCGTAATTTCAGACGATTAGCCTGGAAACTCTCGAAATTCGAGACACTCGACACTTCAAGCCATTTCTCTTGCGCGGCCGAATAGACCTCGAAATCGTAGGTCAAGGCACTCGTAAAACTCATATCGCCACCGCAAAGACGCAAAATACGATATGGCAAACCAAGCTTGATGACGATGCTCTCCACGTGGGCAACCATTGCCGTCAAACGATCGTATGAGGTGGCAGGATTGGCGATCTCCACGATTTCGACCTTGTCGAATTGGTGTAAGCGATTCAGTCCGCGCACGTCTTTGCCATAGGAACCCGCCTCGCGCCGAAAGCACGGAGTGTAGGCCGTCAACTTGATTGGCAGCTCTTTTTCCTCCACAATCACATCGCGATAAATATTGGTCACCGGCACTTCCGCCGTTGGGATCATATAGAAATTATCGACCGTGCAGTGGTACATTTGCCCCTCTTTGTCGGGCAATTGACCAGTGCCGAAGCCCGAAGCCTCGTTCACCATCAACGGTGGCATAATTTCTATATATCCAGCCTGAGTGTTGCAATCGACAAAGAAATTGATCAATGCACGTTGCAGACGCGCGCCTTTGCCCTTGTAGACCGGGAAACCAGCACCCGTGAGCTTGACACCCAAATCAAAATCGATAATATCCTTTGCCGCCACAATTTCCCAGTGAGGCTTAGCCCCCCGAGGAAGATTGGGCATCTCCCCCGCCTGTTTGACGTTCAGATTGTCGGCCGCTGCTCGCCCCACGGGCACAATATCGGCAGCACGATTGGGAAGTAACACCGCCAAGGATTCGATTTGTTGCTCGGTGGCTGCCATTTTCTCGCTCAGTTCGGCACTCGCCGTTTTCAAGTCGCTCACCCTCTTTTTGAGTTCATCAGCCTTGGTGGCCTCACCCGTTTTGAAACACTGCCCGATCAGTTTTGCTATCGTATTCTGCTCGGCAAGCGAATTGTCAAGCTGTTGTTGAATGGCGCGACGAGCATCGTCGAGCGCAATGATAGCGTCTAGTTTAGCCGCTACATCGACCACATTTTTTTTCTCCAACCGTGCGATCGTCTCTTGACGTTCGTCACGGATTTGTTTGATTGTCAACATATTGAATGTATTTTTACTATCTTTTATTTCGCCTCGTCGAATTTAGCACGCGCATAGGCCCCCGTAATTCGAAGCTGACGACGTTCGGAAGATGGAAGTTCGTACATCGCATCGATCATTATCGCCTCGCAGATCGAACGCAGACCACGAGCCCCTAAACGTTGCTCGATCGCCTTGTCGACAATAAAATCGAGAGCATCTTTGTCGAAGATCAGTTTCACATCGTCCATCGCCAGCAAAGCTTTATATTGCTTGATGATGGCGTTGCGCGGCTCGGTCAGAATACGGAGCAGAGCCTCGCGATCGAGCGGTTTGAGGTAACACAACACCGGAAGACGACCAACCAACTCGGGAATCATACCAAAGGAGCGAATATCGGCCGGAGTAATGTACTGCAATAAGTTCTCGCGATCAATGTCAGCATTTTTTTGCTGCTGACCGTAACCCATCACACGAGTATTCAGACGGCCGGCAATCTTGCGCTGAATGCCGTCAAAAGCGCCACCGCAAATAAACAATATATTGCGCGTGTTGACCTGGATATATTTCTGATCCGGGTGTTTACGCCCACCTTGCGGCGGAACGTTGACCACCGCCCCTTCCAAAATTTTGAGCAACGCCTGTTGCACTCCCTCGCCACTCACATCGCGCGTGATGGATGGATTGTCGCTCTTGCGAGCGATTTTGTCCACTTCGTCGATAAAAATTATACCGCGCTCGGCCGCTTGCACATCGTAATCGGCCGCTTGCAACAGACGCGAAATGATACTCTCCACATCTTCGCCCACATAACCAGCCTCGGTGAGCGCCGTGGCATCGGCAATGGCAAAAGGAACGCCTAGCATCTTGGCTATCGTGCGCGCGATCAGGGTTTTGCCCGTTCCCGTCTCGCCCACAAGAATCATATTCGACTTTTCGAGCTCCACATCGTCATTACCCTTGTGTACCAAGCGTTTGTAATGGTTATAGACGGCGACCGAAATATATTTCTTTGCCGCATCTTGCCCAATAACATATTGATCCAAGAAACGACTGATCACATCGGGCTTGTCACGCGTGATATTGGTTTGAATCTTTTGAGTGATTTCGTACGAAGATTTTTTCTCTTTGAGCAACACATTTTCTTCCACCATCGCACAAGCCTGAGTGGCACATTCGTCACAAATAGCCCCCGTCTGACCGTGGATAAACATTGCCGCCTGGGAGGCTGGTTTACCACAGAACGAACAAAATTCGCCGCCCTCTTTTTTATTTGCCATTGTTTGGTATTCGTTTTGTAATAATTCCGTCGATCAAGCCGTATTCCTTAGCTTCGATAGCCGTCATCCAAAAATCACGATCGGCATCTTTTGCGATTTGCTTAACACTTTTGCCCGAATGCAGCGCCAAAATGTCGTACAATTCGCCTTTGGTGCGTTGAATATGGCGCGCCGTGATCTCGATATCCGATGCTTGACCCTCGGCCGCACCCAGCGGTTGGTGGATCATTATACGCGAATGGGTGAGAGCCGACCGCTTTTTGGCAGTGCCTGCGGTGAGCAAAATTGCCCCCATCGAAGCCGCCAAACCGGTGCAGATCGTCTGCACATCGCACTCGATGAGCTGCATCGTGTCGTAGATGCCAAGCCCCGCGCTCACCGAACCACCAGGAGTGTTCAAATAAAGTGTAATATCGCGACCAGGGTCCGAACTTTCCAAAAACAGGAGCTGTGCTTGGATGATATTTGCAGCATCGTCGCTCACGGGCACACCAAGAAAAATGATGCGATCCATCATCAGACGCGAAAAAACATCCATCTGCGCCACATTCAATTGGCGCTCCTCGATGATAGTTGGCGAAATATATTCGGCCGAAATAGCAGCGTGGCGCTCCAATTTCAATGAGCCAATGCCACTCGACAGGGCGTATTTTTTGAAATCGTCCATTATTGAGCTTGCTCTTTTTTCATCATTTCTGAAAATTCTTCCACCGTCATCATTTTGTCGCTCACGGCAACTTTGGCAGCAATGGCGGCGATAACTTTTTTCTCACCCACAGCCTCGTAAATTTTCTTAGCCTCTTCTTCTTTGCTGAGCATTTGTTCGGCGTAGTTGGTCAACATATCTTCGGGCACCGAAGCCATACCGTATTGACGGAATTGAGCGAGCGCCATTTTCTTAGCCTCGGCCGTAGCGTCATCTTTGCTGACCTCCAATTTGTCGGATTTAGCCACCGCGCGTTTGATGAGATCCCAACGCATCATACGTTTGAAATCTTCAAATTCACCTTCGATTTGCTCCATCGTGAATTTGCCTTGATTCATTTGGTAGAGCCAGCTTTTGAGAAACGCATCGGGCAGGGAGATCAACTCGCGATCCACGGCGTAATCGCGAACAGTGTCGAGCCATTTGAATTCGGTCTGCGAGGCAAGCTCCTCACCAACTTGCGCTTTGATCATCGCATCGAAACCAGCCTCGTCTTTCACCGAACCATCAGCAAAGGCAAGAGCAAAAAAATCGGCATCCAACTTCGGATTTTCGAACTTACGGATCTTGGTCACAGTCAAATTGAAAACTGGATTCATCGCCTGCAACTCGTTCTCTTTGATCGACATAATGGCAGCGCGTTGCTTAGGATCTTTATATATCTCGTTGATGTTGACTGTCATCTGATCGCCAACCTTCTTGCCGATAAACGGCGCGCGATCTTCCTCGGACATCGAGATCAGACCCACATAGGCCTCGTCAACCTTAGCCTCGTCGTTTTCTAGGGTGCAACTCACGGCCTCTTCGTTTTCAACTGTATCGACATCGACCAATTTGCCGAAACGACGCAAATAATTATCGCGATAACCGCTGATCATCTCCGCCGAAGGCTCAACAACAATCTTTTCTAACTTGTCGTTATCCGAAAATTCAATGTTGATCTTCGGTGCTAGACCTATCTCGAACACAAAATCAAAATCAGATTGGGCATCGAAATCGATCTCAGGCTGAGAATCCGAAGGCATCAAATCGCCGATGGGGTCGATCTCCTCTTTCTTGATAAATTCAAAAGCGGCATCCGTCGCCAAGCGATAAGTGATGTCGGCCATCGCCCCCTTGCGATACATTTTATTGATCATCGTCATCGGCACCATTCCTGGACGAAAGCCAGGAAGAACCGCCTTGCGTTTTTGCTCTTTGAGCGCCTTTTCTAGTTTCTCGGTATAGTCAGCCCCCGAAACGGTGACTGTAATGATAGTTGTTTGACCTTGTTGATCGGCACGTGTTACGTTCATTTGTTATGTTTTTATTATTTTTATTTCTATTTCTAGTGGAGACTTCTATCCTTATTCGCCACGCGAATAGTTGGGCGCTTCACGGGTGATGGTCACATCGTGAGGGTGAGATTCGAGCATACCACTGGATGTGATGCGAATGAAACGAGCCTGTTTCAAGGCTTCGATCGTCGCCGCACCGCAATAGCCCATCCCAGCCCTGAGCCCGCCAATGAGTTGGTAGACCACTTCGCTGAGCGACCCTTTGAAAGGCACACGAGCGGCGATCCCCTCGGGCACTAATTTGCGGATATCGTCCTCAACGTCTTGGAAGTAGCGATCCTTCGAGCCATTTTGCATAGCCTCCAAAGAGCCCATCCCGCGATAGGATTTGAACTTACGCCCGTTGTAAATAATTGTCTCGCCAGGCGATTCCTCGACCCCAGCCAGCAATCCGCCAGCCATAATCGAATCGGCACCCGAAGCCAAAGCCTTGACAATGTCGCCCGAATAACGAATACCACCATCGGCAATCACAGGCACCCCAGTGCCTCGCAAAGCCTTGCTCACATCGTAA
>JAVXIH010000076.1:0-9095 GCA_036648455.1 Mucinivorans sp. | reverse complement strand
AATGGATGGCAGAGCGGTGCGGAATGGCTATGGAGCTTTTTTATAGCCTTGCCTTCACGATCGCCATATAGGCGATCCATAGAAACGGAAAGGCCTTTTTTCTTTGGTTGCGTTTCTTTTTGGGCCTCGCAAAAAGAAATGAACCCCGGGGGGCTTTTGGGGGGTGGGAAACGCCCCCAAAGCTAGAACCGAAGCTAGTCCCCAAAACTAGAAAGAAAGCTAGTCCCAGCACTAGTACCATCAAACAACAAAAAAAATGATATAATCACCAAAAAAGCGTATCTTTACACCCAAATAAAATATTCATATAATGTTAAAGAAACTCCTACGCCGCAAAAAGTCGGAAGTACAATCGATCGAAGAGCTGACCCAACCGCTGGAAGTGACCCACGAGTTGCAACACGCTGTTTTCACTCTTTTCAACAACAATCCTTCGCAAACATATAACGCTAAGCAAGTTATGCGTGCCGCCAGTGATATGGATCTAGTGTTGAGTCGCGAATTGTGCGATATAATATTGAATAAGCTGCAACACGAAATGGTGATCGAAGCCGATAAGGACAAGAAAGGCGGTTACCGTTTGACTCGCACTTTGCTCCGAATGACAACGGGCAAAGTCGATATGACCTCCTCGGGGATGGCTTATATCATTGCGGACGATGCCGAGCAAGGGGCCAAAGATATTGTAGTCGAATCGCGCAACACGATGCACGCTATGCACGGGGACAAGGTTCGCGTGACAATCGTCGGCAAGCGCCGCGATGGTCGCCCCGAGGGCGAGGTGGTCGAAATACTCGAAATCGGCAAGCGTAAATTTGTGGGTCGTGTGCAACTATCCGAACGTTTTGCTTTTGTGGTGATTGATTCGCGCCAAATGCCGCTCGATATTTTTGTCCCTTTCGACAATCTAGGCGGGGCTGCCAACGGGCAAAAAGTAGTGGTAGAGGTGGTTGACTGGCCTATGAATTCCAAGAATCCGGTCGGCAAAATCATCGACGTTCTTGGCGATTCGGGCGACAACAACACCGAGATGCACGCCATTCTGGCTGAATTCGGTTTGCCATACCATTTTCCACAAGAGTTGGAAGAGAAAGCGGGCAAAATCCCTGAACAAATTTCGGCTGCCGAGATTGCTCGTCGCCGCGATATGCGAGGCATACCCACTTTCACCATCGACCCAGCCGATGCCAAGGACTTCGACGATGCGCTCTCGATCCGAAAACTAAAGAACGGCAATTGGGAAGTCGGTGTTCACATTGCCGACGTGACTCACTATGTGCAGCCGGGCGACGATATTGACAAAGAGGCTCTCGAACGCGCCACGTCGGTCTATTTGGTCGATCGCACGGTGCCAATGTTGCCCGAAAAACTGTCGAACTTCCTCTGTTCGCTTAGGCCTAACGAGGAAAAATTATGTTTTTCGGCTATTTTCGAGATGAGTACAGAGGCTGAGATTCTCGACGAATGGTTTGGCCGCACAGTGATTCTGTCCGACAATCGCTTCGCATATGAAGACGCGCAAAAGATTATCGAGGGTGGCGATGGCCCGATGAAGGAAGAGATATTGGAGCTCGATCGTTTGGCAAAAACTCTGCGCGCTGATCGTTTCAAACACGGTTCGATCGGTTTCGAACGCGACGAAGCCAAGTTTGTACTCGACGAAAAAGGCAAACCGCTGAGCGTCTACTTCAAAGAGATGAAGGATTCGAATCAATTGATCGAAGAATTTATGTTGCTCGCCAATCGCCGCGTGGCGGAATTTGTGGGGCGCAAAAAGGCGGGACAAAAAGAGCGCACGATGGTATATCGGATCCACGACACACCGAATGAAGAAAAGTTCGAGAAGTTCAAAGGCTTTATCACTCGCTTTGGCTACCACCTCAAAGCCGACCACGGCAAGGCAGTGGCCAAGGAACTCACCAAATTACTACACGATGTGAAGGGAAAACCCGAAGAAAATTTGGTGTCGACGTTGGCTATCCGTTCGATGGCCAAGGCCACTTATTCGACCGAGAATATCGGTCACTACGGCTTGGCGTTCGATTTCTACACTCACTTCACTTCGCCAATTCGCCGCTATCCCGATATGATGGTTCACCGTTTGTTGCAGCACTATCTAGACGGTGGCAAATCTGCCGACAGGGATTACTACGAGGAATTATGCGACCATTCATCGGCCCAAGAGGTTAAGGCGGCAGAAGCCGAACGCGCCTCGATCAAGTACAAAATGGTCGAATTTATGGAAGACAAAATGGGTTCAGAGTGGGATGGCGTGATTTCGGGCGTTACGGACTGGGGTATTTATGTCGAACTGGAAGAGAACAAAATCGAGGGAATGGTTGCCCTGCGCGATATGGGCGATGATTTTTATGCCTTCGATGGCGAGAGTTATTCGGTGATCGGTCACCGTTCGGCTCGTCGTTTCACGTTGGGCGATGTGGTTCGCATCCGCATCAAACGTGCCGATTTGGCACGCAAGCAGCTCGATTTCGAAATGGTGGGCACGATCGATTTCGCAACGCGCGAAATGACAGTCCTCCCCGAGCCCGACCTTTCGGGAGCGCCTCTGGCGGACAACGCTCGCTTCACCCGATCAAACACCAGTAAACCTCGTTCGGGAGGCAAAGCAGGTGGTGGTTCGCGCAGCGGCAAACCTCGCCGCCGATAGAAATAAAGGTGACTTCTAAAAATTGCTTTTTCGGCGCTCAGCTTCGGATCTTAAAATCCTCACTTACTTCAAGTAAGCTCTGGTTTTGCGACCTTGCCCGCCTTGAAAAATTCAATTTTTAGAAGCCCCCTAAAGGACAAAAGGGCAGATTTTAAATCACAAATCTGCCCTTTTTATTGAGTTATGAAAAAAGAGGAACGACCATCGACCATCGAGCGCGGAGTGGTGCTTCACACCACTAAATACGGTGAGCGTCAGTTGATTGTGCACCTAATAACGGCGCATAAAGCGCGCGCGAGCTACATCGCCAACCTCGGAGCACGGGGCGAGGCCAGGCGGCTATTTGCGCCACTATCGATCATCGAATTTGCCGCCACACACGGCACTGGCGATATGGGGAAAATGGCCAATGTAGCCCCTTTGCCAGCTCTGTTTGACATTTCGTCCAATATCGTCAAATGTACCATCGCCCTGTTTATGTCCGAATTGCTGTACCGCACGGCGCGGGTCGAGAACGAGGCAGGTGGCGAGCTTTTCGACTTCGTAGAGCGTTCGGTGCTCGAGCTCGAAGGGTTGACCGATCCGACGGCCACTGCCAATTATCACCTATATTTTATGGTGCATTTGGCTTCTAATTTGGGCTATGCACCGCGTATGAATTGGGGCGATGGTATGTATTTCGACATCAAGGCGGGCGAATTTACAGTCTATCAGCCCTCGCATCTCTTGTTTTTCAACCCTCGAGCCTCCGAAATTCTTTATCGTTTGCTGGCGGCAAACCACGGCCAGAGCTCTACTTTGGCAATGAGCGGCCACGAGCGGTCACAATTTCTCTCGCTGATGGTTGATTATTATTCTTGGCACACAGATGCCATACATTCAGTGCGTTCGGTGGCGATTCTGTCCGAAATTTTCGACAGTTAGAAATTAGTGTAGCCAGGATTTTGCTTCACCAACCGATCGGCCGAAAGGACGTTGTTGCCGATTGGCCAAACGATTTTGTAGGCCTCCTTACCCTTGTCGAGCACCGCCACTCCATCGATACCAGCCGCCGCCACAAAGACCAACGGATCGCCACCCGGAGCTTCAACCATCCGACACAGGTCGTTCCACGCCTTGCCCTCCATCACCATTTCCTTGACCCGTTCAAAATAAATAGCCAGCTCGTTTGTTCTGAAATCCGCATTCGAATAGACTGGATATGGCTTCGTTGCTCCATTTTTGTCACGATAGCCACGCTCGCGAATCGCGTTGATCTGCTGCGAAGGATCTTGCCCCAGCGCATTCTTGACCTCGGCAATGAGCAGTAAGACATCCGCATAGCGATAGACAATATAGTCGTCACAAATGCGGCGCACACCGCCCGCATCCATCGTGCCTAGATATTTACGCTGCACAAATGTTTTCTGAGTGATGGTTGGCAATCCGTCGGCACCCAGCGGATTGAGGTTGCCATCTTCGTCCAACAAGTTGTAGAAATCGAAGAAATTAGTCCTTTTGCGCGTGTCGTTGTCTTCGTAGGCCTCGAAAAGCGACCACTTATATTCCAAACGTTGGATCCCAACGCCTGCCAAATTAAGCGTATCATTTTCGATAAGCTTCCCCGTACGAGTTTGCCAACCTCCCCAACCAGCGTTGGCATAGAGCATATTCTCGACCCAATCACCACCCGGACCACCCGAAGTGAAATCATAATTGATGGCCAGAATCACCTCGGAATTGCCCTTGTTGGCATACGTAAAGACATCCAGATACTTGTTCATCAACGCATAAGCACCACCAGGGATCGATTGAAGAGCAGCCAGAGCAGTGTTCAAATCGCTGATATTGAAACTCGACTGCCCAACTTTGGCTGCCCAGAGGTACACTTCGCCCATCAAAGTTCGCGTGGCGGCTTTACTCCAAAAAGCGCGCCCAGGAACGGTTCGAAAATTATCGGTCGCATAGAAATCATCTGACTTTTTCAGATCATCCTTCACCAGAGCCATCGTTTGCGCGGCCGTCGAACGAGCGGTGTACATCGCATTGACATCGGTTTCGGTCAACGCCCGAGGCTCGGTCACCAGCGGCACCCCACCAAAAGATTTGAGCAACGTGAAGTAAAAATAGGCACGCAAACCGTAAGCCTCAGCTAAGTATTTGTCACGCGCGGCACTCGAAATTTTATCGGGGCTCATCTTCGTAACTTCTTGTATCAGCAGGTTGCAGTCGAAAATCGGGCTGTACATTCCCGCCCAATTGTCGATCCCGGGATTGGATTGCAAGAGCGTACTCTCGATTATATTACTCCGATTGAGCGACACGCCCATCGTACCCGTACCCGTGCGCATCAAGGCGGCTCGCGGTTCACCGAGCCAGTAAAGGTCCATCATCCGATCTCTCAACCGACGATGGATGCCGATCATATAACTATCTACCTGTGACTCGTTTTGCCAGTAATTGCCTTGGGCAAAATAATCTGGTGGGGTCAGATTCAAGCTATCGCAAGAAGGAAACCATAGCGCCACCAAGGAGCCGAGAATGCTAAATCTATAAAATATCTTTTTCATAACAGTGGTTTTGATATTGTGGTTAAAATGTAATTTTTGCACTGACTAACATCGTGATCGGCACACCATAGGAGCCCGACACTACACCGCCCGTCTCTTTGTTTATGTTTTTGGAAGCTGTCCAGTAAGCAAGATTCTGCCCCGAAAGCGAAAGCGATACATTCTGAATTTTAGCTCGTTCGAGCATCGCTTTTGGGAAGGAATAGGTCAGCGCCACTTCGCGCAGGCACAAATAATCACCCTGATAGAGCATCAACGACGATTGGCGATAATTGTTCTTATACACCTGATCGGAGTTGTAGTAGAGCGGATATTTGGCGTTGATATTTTCTGGTGTCCAAGTGTCGCGCACGTCGGTGGTGGTGTTATATTGACCCTGCATCGCGCCCAGCATCCACGAACGGAACCAGTCGATCTGCACAAAATCGAATGCAAAATCGGTACGAATATAGAGGCTCAAATTTTTCCAAGTCAAGGTAGTTGACAGTCCGCCAAAAATAGATGGCGTTGTTTTGCCCAGCACCTTGCGATCGCGTGTGTCGATGGTGTCGTTGCCATCCATATCACGGAAATTCACGTCACCGAGCGCGAGTGGAAAATATTTAGCCTTCTCGGCCGCCGTCAACGCGTTGTAGCGCGAGGGGCCGAGCAAATTCTTGGCAGCCGTATTGAAACCGATCTCGCTGTAACGAACCAAGTCGATGCGATTGCCCACAGCATCCAGATCGGCTTGGGTGCGGAACAGGTCAATGGCCTCGTAACCAATCACTTGATCTTGCAACCACGCCCCCTCTTGGGTGCCGCCCACCCACACCAACGAACCGCGTTGGCCAGTGGCTGGATTGATGGCGTTTGGATCCCAAATCTGAGTGCCGCCCTGACGATTATTCTCGTTGCCATTGTATGGCAATTTGATAACTTTGTTTTTGTTCCACGTCATATTGAAATCTGCCGTCCATTGCCAATCCTTTGTCTTGATAGGCGTTGCCGACACGCTGACCTCGATCCCTTGGTTGCCAACCGAACCGTTGTTGGTGCGCAAAGTGGTGAAACCCTGCGAAATTGGAATGTTGACGTTGGCTATCAAATCATCGGTTCTCCGGTTGTAATAAGCCACTTGAAGGTTGATCCTTCCATCCAGAAAACCAGCATCTAGCCCCACTTCAAAAGTATTCGATTTCTCCCAACGAATGCCAGCAGCTGGAAGAGTCGACATCAAAAAACCAACTTGATTATTGTAAGACGTTGAACCGTAAGCACCTTGCAAGGTGTAAGATCCAATCCCCGACACATTACCATTAACCCCATAAGAGGCGCGAAGTTTGAGAAAGCTCAACCAATTGCGCGATGCGTCCATCCATTTCTCACGCGAGAGCACCCAAGCTGTCGACACCCCAGGGAAAAATCCCCAACGATTGGATCCAAGTAGAGTCGAATAACCATCTTCACGAAAGGTGAAAGAGAACAGATATTTGCCGTCATAATCATACGAAGCGCTACCCAAAAGCGACATTATTCGATATTGATCGTGCCACGAATTGATGGCGCGCTTGCCTGCGGCGTTCGATGTAAGTGCCAAATCCATAAAGTTATCCGTTGGCGCGCCCGACCCACTGCCGCTCATTCCAATCTGGAATTGATCGTAATATTCACCACCCACGAGCAAATTCATCTTGTGTTTCGAACCGTTGAAATCTTCGTTATATTTTGCCACAATGTTATACGTCTGACGCAAATAGCGATTGAATTCAGCCGCCGTGTTACGCGAACGATTCCACCCTGCCGCAGGATTCGTGAGGCTCAGATAACCATTACGCTGATCTTTGGCGAAAGTTTCTTTGAACGATTCGTCATACATAATAATAGCCGATGGACGCAGGGTCAGATTTGGAAGAATCTGAAAAACAAGCGCTTGGCTAAACGTAAACTGATCGGTGCGATAGTCCTGTATGTTTTTATCCTCGTTGTAACCCGGATAACCATCACCAACATTTGGCCCCAAGAGCAACTCGCCCGCGTTGTTGCGCAAGCGAACCGTAGGCGGAACGGCATACATACGAGCAAAATAATTATTCTCGGACGTGTGCATCCAATCGCGCCACGTGGAGTGTGTGAACTTGAAACTCGACTCGGATTTGAGCCACGGAGCGATCTGATAATCACCGTTAGTCATAAAATTCAGACGACTATACCAGTTGTTGAGCGTTTGGGCCTGCTCGTCAAAGTAGCCAAACGAAGCGTAATAACTACCTTTTTCGTTGCCCCCCGACACCGAAACATTGTAATCCTGAGTCATCGCAGGGTTGTTGAAAGCGTAATCGGCATAACTATTATCGGTAAAAAGCAAATCTTTACCCGTGTATGGATCGACAATGGTTTGCCAACCTTCTTTGAGCAAATGGCGATTCTCGTCGGTCAGAAATTGGGTGCTCCACACACCTCCACCCGAATAATTGCCATCCATTTTCCAATCATTACCCGTCCCCAACGGATTGCCGAGCGCGGTGAGTTTAGCCAACTGCTCGTTGTCGTATTTGAGCGATTCCATAATTCCGCGCCGCCCCCAACTCAGGTAATCAGCCGCATTCAACACCTCCCACGGTTTGGTCTGAAAATTCAGCCCCACCTTGGCCGAAGCCGAGATCGAAGCGCGCCCCATCTTACCTCTTTTGGTGGTGATCAATATCACACCATTATTGGCACGCGCGCCATAGATTGCCGTTGCCGCAGCGTCTTTGAGCACTTGCATATCGGCAATATCATCGGCGTTGATGTCCGCCATCGAACCACGCAACTGACCATCCACCATAATGAGCGGCGAACCGCTACCGTCGAGCACCGTACCACCGCGCAGGGTGAAAGACGACACCGACCCCGGACGACCGGAAGTGGTGGTGACTTGCAGACCAGGCACTGCACCAGCCAACGCTGCCGATGGATTAGCATAAGCACCTGTGGCAAAAATCTTTTCGGGCACAGTGGCTATCGAAGCCGTCGAACGTGATCGCGAAGTAGTGCCACCATAGCCGGTGATAATCACCTTTTCGAGCAATTGAGCGTCTTCCTCCAATTTGATCAGGCCGAGGTCAGTACGCCCGGCCACTGCCACGATCTGACTTTTGTAGCCCAGAAACGAAATCGTCAGCTGGCCATCGGCAGGGGCGGCGATGGTGAATTTGCCATCCACGTCGCACAGCGTAGCTCGGTCGGTGCCATCTACTTTGACCATTGCTCCGATCACTGGCATCCCATCAGTTTTGTCGACAACAGAGCCCGTCACAGAAGGATTTTGGGCTATAGATTCGGTGATGGAGAGGGTGAAGATCAGCATCAAAGCTGAACCAAGAGCTCGCCATCCAGGTAGATAGTTTTTCATAACCTAAGAAATTAATGGTTAATAATTCACGTTAACCATCGCAAATTTAGTGCCAGAAAAATGACGCACAGCGGACGCGCGGCATCTTTTGATTGGTCGCGCGGCGACACCGAGATTTCCGTGACTGATTAGAGTAATGAAAAAGATCGCATTCAAGTTGTCAAGGGTCAAGAATTTTTGCGACGGAGCGCAGCGGAGTCAAATAAGCAAAAATAATTGAGCCTAAAAAAGCTAGACACGGTGATTGCCGTGAATAAACAATATCACCAAAAACAACTCAACGAGTGCAATGCGTATTTCCGTTGTCTAGCTGCCCGAAATCAATTGCTCTCGTAGGCTAAGCTTTGAATTTGAGCGATTGGATAGCCCCAATTTGCATCATTTCAAAGGCGGAAACGCTTGTAGAACAGAGCAAATCGGGGCTATCCAATCACTCAAAGCTCTCCTAGCGTTGCAGAGAGTAATTACTTCGGGGACGCGTGGCGTCTCTTGATTGCTGTGT
>JAVXIH010000075.1:0-9126 GCA_036648455.1 Mucinivorans sp. | reverse complement strand
GTTATTTGCTCACCTTCTCCCAAAAAAGAGCTGGACGCTCGATGGCAGAAAAATTGGCAGCCGAAACTATGGCTGCGTATAATAACGAAGGTGGTGCAATCAAACGTAAAGAAGAAATGCACCGTATGGCTGACGCCAACAAGGCTTTTGCTCACTTCCGCTTTTAATTTATCCATATAAAGAATAACAATTAAAAGAATGGCAAGAGACCTTAAATTCACTCGTAACATTGGTATTATGGCGCACATCGATGCTGGTAAAACTACCACATCTGAGCGTATCCTCTTCTACACCGGTAAGACCCACAAAATTGGCGAAGTACACGAAGGTGCCGCCACGATGGACTGGATGGTTCAAGAGCAAGAGCGTGGTATCACAATCACCTCGGCCGCTACAACCGCCTTCTGGATGTACAAGGATCAAAAATACCAAATCAACATTATCGACACCCCGGGCCACGTTGACTTCACGGTCGAAGTGGAACGTTCGCTTCGCGTGTTGGACGGTGCTGTGGCTACATTTTGCGCCGTTGGTGGTGTGGAGCCTCAGTCGGAAACCGTTTGGCGCCAAGCCGATAAATACAAAGTACCTCGCATTGGTTATGTCAACAAGATGGACCGTACGGGAGCTGACTTTGCTGGTGTGTGTCACCAAATCCGCGAACGCCTAGGCGCTAATGCGGTGCCTATCGTGCTACCAATTGGCGCGGAGGACAAATTCACAGGTGTGATCGACCTAGTTTACAACCGCGCGTACATCTATTTTGATGACAAAACGGTTCTCAAAAACTATACTGTCGAAGAGATCCCAGCAGCCTTGAAAGATGAAGCTGCGGCAGCTCGTGCAGCTCTGATCGAAGAAGTTGCAGGTTCGGACGATGTGTTGATGGAGAAATTCTTCGAAGATCCAGAATCGATCACCCCAGAGGAGATCATTCGTGCTCTTCGCGTTTCGACAATCAGTATGAAAGTCGTTCCGATGCTTTGCGGTTCATCGTTCAAAAACAAAGGGGTTCAGCTGTTGCTCGATTCGATTGTGGCTTACCTCCCTTCGCCAATGGACGTTGATGCCATCACCGGCACCAACCCCGAAACAGAGCAAGAGGTGATCCGTCGCCCAAGCGAGAGCGATCCTTTCTGTGCCTTGGCCTTCAAAATCGCCACCGATCCATTCGTTGGTCGTTTGGGCTTTATCCGTGTATATTCAGGTCGTTTGGACGCTGGGTCTTATGCTTTCAACAGCCGCAGTGGCAAGAAAGAGCGTATTTCGCGGATCTACCAAATGCACTCAAATAAACAAAATCCGATTGAATTTGTTGGCGCTGGCGACATCGCGGCGGCAGTAGGTTTCAAGGACGTGCGCACGGGTGATACTCTGTGTGACGAAAAGAACCCAATCACATTGGAGTCGATGACCTTCCCCGATCCAGTTATCGGTTTGGCGGTTGAGCCTAAGACCCAAAAGGATTTGGATAAATTGGGTGTCGGCCTTCAAAAATTGGCCGAAGAGGATCCAACTTTCACCGTTCGTACCGACGAGACTTCGGGTCAGACCGTAATTTCGGGTATGGGTGAACTTCACTTGGAGATTATCGTTGACCGTTTGCGCCGCGAGTTCGGTGTTGAGATCAACCAAGGTGCTCCGCAAGTTAACTACAAAGAGGCGCTCACCAAACCAATCGAGATGCGTGAATTGTTCAAGAAGCAATCGGGTGGTCGTGGTAAGTTTGCCGATATTATTTTTGAGCTCGGACCGTGTGAAGACAAAGAAAAGCAAGGGCTTGAATTTGTTGACGTGGTCAAGGGTGGTAATATTCCTAAGGAATTTATTCCAGCCGTACAAAAAGGTTTTGCTTCGGCAATGGCTAACGGTGCGCTGGCAGGTTTCCCAATCGATTCGATGAAGGTCACTCTTAAAGATGGTTCATTCCACGCAGTTGACTCGGATTCGTTGTCCTTTGAAATTTGTGCTCGTAACGGTTTCCGTCACGCAGCCCTCAAAGCAGGCCCTCAATTGATGGAGCCAGTGATGGCGGTTGAAGTGGTAACGCCCGAAGAGAATATGGGTGATATTATCGGAGACTTGAACAAACGCCGCGGACAGATCTCGGGTATGGAACAAAAAGGTACAGCCCGTGTGGTGAAAGCCCGTGTTCCGTTGAGTGAAATGTTCGGTTATGTGACCGTACTTCGTACGATCTCTTCAGGTAGAGCCACTTCATCTATGGAATTTTCGCACTATGATGCCGTACCAGCAGCAATCTCGAAAGAGATCATCGAGAAATCGAGTGGTCGTGTAGCGGGCGAAGATGAATAAGGTGGTTTCTCGGAATTAAATTTAGATTAAACAAAACAATGAGCCAAAAAATTAGAATAAAACTCAAATCGTACGATCATAATTTGGTGGACAAATCGTCAGAGAAGATCGTCAAGACTGTACAATCAACAGGTGCAGTGGTAAGTGGTCCTATTCCACTGCCGACCGACAAAAAGATCTTTACGGTGAACCGTTCGACCTTTGTCAACAAAAAAGCGCGTGAGCAGTTCCAACTTTCAACCTTCAAACGTGTGTTGGACATCTACTCATCGACCCCTAAAACGATCGACGCTCTAATGAAATTAGAGTTGCCATCGGGTGTAGAGGTAGAAATCAAAGTCTGAGACGAAGGCTTGTAAAGCCTGATACTCCTAAATAGAACACCGCCCTTGAAAGTAAATCTTTCAAGGGCGGTGTTCTATAATGGGCTAATCTAATGCTAACGCGACCCTTAGAATTATTGACCGAGCGAGGCGGCTTTGAATAAACGACCGCGCTCTTCGTAATTATTAAACAGATCAAAACTAGCGCAGGCCGGGGATAGCAGCACACAATCGCCATCCACCGCCGCACTACGCGAAGCCTCGATGGCCTCGGCAAGCGAATGAGTGTCGTAAATCACGGGCACTACACCTTCGAAGGCGGCCAATAACTTCTTGTTATCCACCCCCATACACACCAGCGCCTTGCAGTGCTCCCGCGCCAGATCGGTCAAGGTCGAGTAGTCATTCCCCTTGTCCGTGCCGCCAGCGATCCACACCGTGGGGCGAGTCATACTTTGCAGGGCATACCACACCGAATCGACATTGGTTGCCTTGCTGTCGTTGATATATTCCACCCCGTCGATCGTGCCGACAACTTCCAGGCGATGCTCCACCCCACCAAATTCGCGCAGCGTTTGAGCAATACTATCGAAAGGCACACCCGCGCGCGAAGTGGCGGCAATCGCGGCCAGCGCATTGGCAATATTATGTAATCCTTTGATTTTCATCTCACTAGCGCGGATCGAGAAATCTTCATAACGCAACCACTCGCCATCAAACCACGCACCGCCCACCGCGCCACGAGCCGAGAAAGGTATCGGATTGGCAACTATCTTGGTGCCTGGCAGCACTTTGAGCGATTCGGGGTCGTCGGCGTTGTAGATAAAAGTATCGGCAGCCGTCTGGTTGCGCATCACACGAAGCTTGGAGGCCACGTATCGACTCATCTGATAGTCATAACGATCCAAATGGTCGGGGGTAATGTTGAGTAGCAAAGCAATATCGGCCTTGAAATCGTACATCCCGTCGAGTTGGAAACTACTCAATTCGACCACATACCAATCGTACTCCGAGCTAGCGTTTGCGATGGCGAGTGCAAAACTTTCGCCGATATTACCCGCCGCGGCGACCTTCATTCCCGCACGACGCATAATTTCGTAGATCAGGGTGGTGGTGGTGGTTTTGCCGTTGCTGCCGGTGATACAGATTTTACGAGCCGTCGTGTAACGCCCTGCAAACTCGATCTCGGATATGATTTTGATCCCGCGCGCCATAGCAGCCTGCACTATTGGTGCTTTTTCGGGCACCCCTGGGCTCTTGATTATCAGGTTCGCTTCCAGCACCCGTTCGAGCGTGTGCCCCCCCTCTTCGTATTCGATTCCAGCGGCTTCGATTTTGGTTTTATAATCTTTTTTGATTGTGCCCCCGTCCGTGATCAGCACTTCGAATCCTTTTTGTTTGGCCAACACAGCCGAACCGTATCCGCTTTCACCGGCTCCAAGGATGACTATTTTCTTCATTTTATATTTGATTAAATTCTAGAATCAAAGCTATCGGATTTTCAAAGTAGCGAGCGCCACGGCTGCCAATAATAATTGGATGATCCAGAAACGCAGAACAATTTTAGTCTCCACAAAACCGCGTTTTTGATAGTGGTGATGTAGGGGCGACATCAAAAAGATCCGCCTACCCTCGCCATATCGCCTCTTGGTATACTTAAACCACCCCACCTGCATCATTACCGATAGGCTCTCGACCAAAAATACGCCGCACAAAATCGGCAGTAACAACTCTTTGCGTATCAAAAGTGCAAAGACCGCAATTATTCCACCTATGGCCAGCGAACCAGTGTCGCCCATAAAGACCTGAGCCGGATAGCCGTTGTACCACAAAAAACCGATCAAAGCTCCTGCAAACGCCGCCGCAAAAATCATCAGCTCGCCCGAGCCCGGGATATGGGGGATGTCCAGATAGGCAGCGTAGATCACGTTGCCCGAGAAATACGCCAACAGCCCCAGCACAACTACAATTGGGGCGGACACACCTGTGGCTAATCCATCGAGCCCATCGGTCAGGTTGGCTCCGTTACTGACGGCAACAATCACCAGCGTGGCGATAAAAATATAGAGCAACCACCCCAACACATCGCCCACCTTGCCATCTAAGGGCACCAAATCGCGATAGTCGAGTTGTGCGTTTTTGAAAAACGGAACCGTAGTCATCGTCGATTTTTCGGCAGGTAGTAGTGGCACTCTTTTGAAACCATTACCAATATCGTGAGTCACAACCACTTCGGCCTTGCTGGCCATCGATGCTGGCGCTTTTTCGCGGATCACAATATCGTTGTGCGCCCACATTGTGGTGCCGATCACCACACCCAACACCACTTGACCCAGCACCTTGACCTTGCCTGGCATACCGCTTTTATTGCCCTTGAAAACTTTGATGTAGTCGTCCGTAAAACCAATCAGGCCGAGCCATACGGTGGAGGCAAGCATCAAAACGATGTAAATATTCGACAAATTGCCCAGCAGCACCACTGGCACCACGATGGCCGTCAGTATGATCAACCCGCCCATAGTTGGGGTGCCTTTTTTGGACATTTGCCCTTCGAGCCCCAGATTACGGATCTCTTCGCCGATCTGGCGACGGGCAAGTGCGCGGATAATCGCACGCCCGATGACGATCGTGATCAGCAGCGAAAGGACAATCGCCGCCACCGAACGAAACGAAATCGAACGGAACATACCAAGCGCTGGAATATCGAAAAATTGCGATAGGTAATCAATTAGATAATAAATCATACTTATTATTTTATAAATTCGTCGGCGGTGATTTGGGTGAAATCATCGATCAAAAAATCGTAATCGGTGTGCAGCGAGCGGGCAAAAGTGGTGGCCAAGGCTCCCACTCCCATCCCTGCCGCGCGAGCAGCGGCAATGCCAGCAAAAGAGTCCTCGAAGACAAAACATTCGTGGGCACGAAGTCCCATAAGCTCGGCTCCGAGCAGAAAAACTTCGGGATCGGGCTTAGCGCGGTGGATCATATCACCATCGGCAATGGCATCAAAATATTGCTCGATATGGCACGCGCGAAGCACAAATTCCACATTAGGGCGCATCCCCGAGCTGCCAACGGCGATCTTGATCCCGCGTTTTTTCAACTCGTCGAGCAGCGCCACCAACCCCGCCACAGGGGCAATGGTTTGGGCGAACATATCGCGATAGATCGCCTCCTTTTCGGCTGAATAGCGCTTGATGGCACTCAATTCCAAATCGGGATCGGCCAACACTTGACGAAAAATATCCTCGTTGCCCATCCCGAAAAAATTGATCAGAAAACTCGATGGCAACACAATGTTGTGCTTTTCGCACCATTTTTGGAATGCCGCCACGTGCACATCGCGGTTGTCAACCAACACGCCGTCCATATCGAAAATTACCCCCTTTATCATATATTATTTTTTAATTAAATTTTTAATCTCTGAGAAACTCCACCTCTTTGAAGTAATAGCTACGCTGCTCATTATTCTTGGTTCTCAGGGTCAATTGCCCTGAATGGGGATCAATGGCCGCCACACAAGCCTCGAAACGCTCGTTGGTAGCAGTGTCTTGATAAGGAAAATAACCCTGGCCACGGTAGAGCGATGCCATATATTGTTTCTCGATGTCGTTAGGGGCGAAAGTCTGAGCATAAAACTGCGAAAATCGAGCACAAAACCGAGCTAGCACCTCCCGCGGAGTGGCCTTCACCCCCAACGCGGCAAGCGACACCGGATTACCAGCCGAGGGATCAAAATCGCGCTGCATAACATTCACCCCCACACCGATTATGGTACGCGAAAGCATATGGCTCGAAAAACTATGCTCGATCAGTATCCCACAAATTTTGCGTTCGCCCACATAAATATCGTTGGGCCACTTGACACGCGCCTCGATGCCAAAATCGGACAACGCATCCCGAACGGCGAGAGCGGTGATCATCGAAAGCAAAAATTGGTGGCAAACTTCAACGTGAGTCGGGCACACAACGAGCGAAAACATTAGATTCTCGCCCCGCACACTCTCCCATCGATTTCCTCGCTGACCGCGCCCCGCACTCTGCACAGCGGCAACCACCACCGCGCCGTGAGAATAGATCAAGTCAGCCGCCAAATCGTTGGTGGAGGTCACTTCATCAAAATCAAAAATTTGATACTCCATCCACCTTAAAGTTTTAGTATCCAGTCGACAAGCTTAGCCTTCATCTTCTCGTGATCGGGCAGCTCGGTAGAAAATCCCCACCCGTGACCACCTTTTTCGAAGGCTACCACTTCACACGGGATTTTGTGAGCCCACAGCGCATCGCGATAAAGATAGCTGTTGGCAATCGACACCGCCCAATCGTCCAGGCAGTGGAACATCAGTGCGGGCGGTGTTTTTTTGTCCACGCTCAATTCGGCACTGTAATAGTCGCGTAGCGGCTGATTGCCGAACAGATTCTCGCGCGAGCCTTCGTGAGTGATCCCCTTGCGCATCGAAACGACAGGATAAAACAGAACAGTGAAATTGGGACGCACAGCACCCATTGTCGAGAAGGTGGCCGCCACGTGACCCCCAGCCGAGAAGCCCATCACCCCAATTTTAGTGGTATCAATACCCCACTCTTTGGCGTTCTGGCGAGTGATTTCCATCGCCCGATCGGCATCTTCTAGCGGCAGTTGGTGCACTCCACCAGGCATACGGTGTTTGAGCACGATACCCGCAATACCGTTGTCATTGAGAAGTTTAGCAAAAAACGACCCTTCGTTGTATGTTGTCAACAAATAATATGCACCACCTGGGCAAATGATCACCGCTTTGCCAGTATTTTTTGATTTCTCGGGCAGGAAAACTGTCATCGTCGGGATGGTGATATTTTCGATTCGCCCCCCGTCATCGGGTTTGGTCTCGGGGCCCGTGAGCACGCTTTTGTGAGGCGCTGGATGAGCGGCACTCCATAATTCAACCACTTGTTGAGCATTAGCAATACTCATACTTAGAACGGCAAGAGAGAGAAGAGTGAGAATTTTTTTCATTGCTATATATAGATTAAATTTAGACAAAGTTACTATAATTTTACTATCTTTGCTCATTGAATTTTTCAAAAAAGAGATACAAAATGCAACAATCAATCGACAAATACCCTTTTACGGGTAAAAAAGCAATTATCCGCGTGGATTTTAACGTTCCACTCGATGCTTCATTCACCGTGACGGACGACACTCGTATCCGTTCGGCGATCCCTACGATCAAAAAAGTGCTCTCAGGTGGTGGTGCTGTGATTCTTATGTCGCACCTTGGCCGTCCGAAGGGCGTGACCGACAAATTTTCGTTGAAACACATTATTCCAACGATCGAAAAACTATTGGGTCAAAAGATCCTCTTCGCCAACGACTGCCAAGCGGCCGACAATGAAGTGGCTGCCTTGAAACCGGGCGAAGTGTTGCTGCTCGAAAATCTGCGTTTCTACGCCGAAGAAGAGGGCAAAGCTCGCGGGTTGGCCGACGATGCGACGGATGAAGAAAAATCAGTTGCCAAAAAAGCAGTCAAAGCCTCGCAGAAAGATTTTGTCAAGAAATTGGCTTCCTATGCCGATGCTTACATCAACGATGCTTTTGGCACCGCTCACCGCGCCCACGCTTCAACGGCGCTGATCGCTGAATATTTCCCTAAGGACAAAATGTTTGGCTACATTATGGAGAACGAGTTGAAGGCCATCGATGGTGTGCTCAAAAACGCTGAACATCCATTCACAGCCATCCTTGGCGGATCGAAGGTATCGACCAAAATCACGATTATCGAGTCGTTGATGTCGGTGGTGGACAACCTGATTATCGGCGGCGGGATGACCTACACCTTCAAGGCTGCTTTGGGTGGCAAGGTTGGTGATTCGCTGTGCGAGCCTGATCAATTCGAAACGGCGCTCCACATTCTGGACATTGCCAAGGGCAAAGGTGTCAAGATTATTTTGGCTGACGATGCGATGTGTGGCGACAAATTCTCGGACGATTGCAACAAAAAAGTGGCAGCAGCCGATTCGATTCCCGACGGTTGGGAGGGGATGGATATTGGGCCCGATTCGATGAAGCGTTTTGCCGATGTGATCGAGGCTTCGAAGACCATTCTTTGGAACGGTCCTGTGGGGGTATTCGAGATGCCTTCGTTTGCCAAGGGCTCGCGTTCGGTGGCCGAATCGATAGTCAAGGCTACGGCTAAGGGTGCGTATTCGCTCATTGGCGGAGGCGACTCGGTGGCTTGCATCAACCAGTTTGGTTTGGCCGACAAGGTTTCGTATGTATCGACGGGTGGCGGTGCGTTGCTCGAATATATGGAGGGTTTGGAATTGCCAGGTGTAGCAGCGATCAAGAAGTAGTTGCCTCGGGGTTTACAGCTCTAATTTATTTAGTGGCGGAGTGATTTACTTCGCCACTTTTTTGTGACTTTCGCTTCGGTCGCGCGGCGGACGCACAGCGTCTTTTGATTACAGTGACTATTTTTTGTTAGACCCAGCAATCAAAAGGCGCTGT
>JAVXIH010000074.1:4270-9129 GCA_036648455.1 Mucinivorans sp. | reverse complement strand
CGCCGCGCGACCGTCCGTCAGATCCGCTACCCGCGAAGGATGGCTCGCCACAAACTGATCCCACGAACCCCCACCAGATGACAACGAAACAGGCGAACACTGCGCGAAATAATGACACACCGCAACCGCCAACGCATCCGTGGCATCCAGCTTCTCGGTGCTCAACTCAACACCCAACAACCGACACACTACCCCTGCCACCTGCTCCTTGCTCGCGCGACCAGCTCCCGAAATAGCCTGCTTAACTTTGGTGGGCGCATACTCGAACACATCAATCCCACGCGCCAAAGCAGCTGCCATAGCAACACCTTGCGCGCGCCCTAACTTCAACATACTCTGTACATTAGTGCCGTAGAACGGAGCCTCCAAAGCCACCTCATCGGGCGAGTAAGCCGAAATAATACCACTCACACGCTCGAAAATATGTCCCAATTTTTGATATGGATCTTTGAATTTATTGAGGTGAATCACCCCGTGAACCACCAAATGAGGCTCGCCACCAGCGATCGAAATCACCCCATACCCCATAAAATTTGTCCCAGGATCGATGCCCAAAATCACGCGCCCATCCATTTTGGCGGGCGTGACCTCTTGCTCCGAAGCCGAGTCCACAACACCTTTATGGCGTACGATGGCCATCGCTTAGTTGAATTTGCCGCCTTTGAGCCCAGCCACTTCGCGATCGGTCAACGGCCGCCAAAAACCGCGGCGAAGTCCATCCTTGGTGAAACCAGCAAAGAACACGCGATCAAGCTTAACAACTTGATAGTCAAAATGTTCGAACATCCTGCGGACAATTCTATTACGCCCGTTATGGATCTCGATACCCACTTCTTTGCGGTTGCCTTCGACATACGAAATTTGGTCAGCCGCCGCCATCCCGTCCTCTAATTCGACCCCTTTGGCTAGTGCTTCTAGGTGTTCTTCTTCGACAACGCGATCCAAGAAGACGTGATAAATTTTACGTTTTTCGAACGATGGGTGAGTCAATTCGCGTGTCAAGTCGCCATCATTGGTGAGCAGCAACACGCCCGTTGTATTTTTGTCGAGTCGCCCAACGGGGTAAACTCGTTCACTCACTTGCCCTTTCAACAGGTCGAGCACCGTCTTTTCGGCGTGTGGATCTTCGGTTGTCGTCACATAGCCTTTGGGCTTGTTCATCAAAATATAGATCAGTTTCTGACCCGACAGTACTTTGCCATCAAAAGTGACGACATCGGTTTGCGAATTAACTTTCGTACCTAACTCGGTGATTATTACTTTATTAACTTCAATCTCTCCATTTTTGATCAATTGGTCAGCCTCGCGACGTGAACACACGCCACTTTGGGCGATAAAACGGTTCAGACGCATTTCGGAAGGCAGAGCTGCTGATTTTGGGGCGAAAGCTTTCTTAGGTTTTTCGACACGTGGCGAGAAACTTTCGTTGCTGCGATGCGTGCGTGCTGGGCGATCGACGCGTTCGGTCAATGGGTGCGAATTGCCAAATTCGCGAGCTGGACGTGCTGGGCGATCTTGACGATCGAAGCTACGTGCCGGACGATCTTGGCGATCGAAACTACGTGCTGGGCGTTCTGATCTATCGAAACTACGTGCTGGACGATCTTGGCGATCTGAGCGATTTGCATTATTTGGGCGATCTTGGCGATCGAAACTACGTGCTGGACGATCTGATCTACTGTTACTTGGTGCGTTTGATGGCGCAGGTTTTGAGTCGTCGCGACGGAAAAAACTGCTTTTTGTTTTAGGTGTCATTGTTTGTTTTAATGTTAATTTGGTGCAAAGGTACAACATTTTTGGATGAAAATTACTACATTTGTGATTCGTTAAATTAATATAATCTGATGACATATAATTTTGATCGTGTGGTTGATCGCCACCATTCCGAGTGCGAGAAATGGGATAATACAATGGCTATTTTTGGCGAAGACAATGTGATTCCACTGTGGATTGCCGATATGGATTTCCCCTGCGCCGACCCTATAATTGAGGCGATTCATCGTCGCACTCGCCACGGTATTTTTGGTTATTGTTTGCGTGAGGAGGGCTATTGGCTTTCGGTGCAGAATTGGTTAGAGCGGCGTTCGGGTTGGTGGGTGCCCACGGAAACGATGCTTCACTCGCCAGGCGTTGTTGCGGGTGTTGCTTTTGCAATGTTGGCCAACACCGAGAAGGGCGATGGGGTGATGATCCAACCGCCTGTGTATCATCCTTTTGCCAACGTTATCAACATCAACGAGCGTCGTGTGGTCAACAATCCATTGATCCACACGGATGATGGTTATCGCATTGATTTTGAGGATTTTGAGCGCAAAGCTGCTGAGTCGAAGGTTTTCATCCTTTGCAACCCTCACAACCCTTCGGGGCGTGCCTTCACGCGTGAGGAGTTGCTCCGAATGGGCGAGATTTGTTTGCGTCATTCGGTGGTGATTATTTCGGATGAGATTCACTCTGATTTTGTCTACGCTCCGCGCCACCACACTCATATCGCATCGCTCAGCCCCGAATTGGCAGCCCGAACGGTGACCCTTATCGCGCCGAGCAAAAGTTTCAATGTTGCAGGTTTTTGCACCGCGGTGGCCATCATTCCCGACGAAAAGCTCCGCGAAGGTTACACCCATCAGATGATGAAAATTCACCTCGACAATTCTAATATTTGTGGTGCCGTGGCGCTCCAAACCGCCTACAACGAGTGTGAAGATTGGTTGGATCAGATAATGAAATATTTGGAGTCGAACATAGATTTTGTTCTCGATTTTTTGAAGAAGAATCTTCCTAACGTCCATTGTCACAAGCCAGAGGCAACATTTTTGATGTGGCTCGATTTTCGAGATTGGGGCTTGACCGAGGAGCAGTTGGACGATTTTCTGATTCACAAAGCGCATCTGGGGATGAACCACGGGTCGATGTTCGGCGTGGAAGGCACTTGTTTCCAACGGATGAATATTGGAGCTCCACGCGCGACGATCGAGCGAGCGCTCAACCAACTTTTAGCAGCGGCGCGTGTCGAAAAATATGTATAGCTTCAAAGAATTAGTCGCCAAATTCAAAAAATGGTGGGCAGGGTTGACAGTCAACGAAAAAATGATGTACCCGCTCATCGTGGTGCTCATCATAGCGATCGCCACCCGTTGGCGCTTTGTGGTGCGCGAAGTGGCGGACGCTTTTTCAAATTTATTCTAGGTACCTCTAAACAATATTCCCAAAATGAAAAAAATATTTCTGGTATTGATCTGTTCCGTGAGTCTGCAAGCTTGCGGCGTGCCTGCTAAAAAAGCGGCTGACGCACAGCAAAATGACACTGTGGCTCAGGCGGTTGCCCCGATCAAAAAAGTTGTTCTTCCGCTGACTATCACCGATCGCGACGAGAAAATCGAGTGGACGGCGATCAATTATTGGAATTTATTTCCCTTTGCCGACACCACTTATATCGCTAGCCCTGAATTGGAGCAGGCTTTTGTCGATTGGATTGTGTTGATGCCCTATGTCAAGGAATCTGTCCGTCAGTCCTCTTTTGCCGCCACTTTCAACAAAGCGAACGCCGCAAAGCGCGAGATGCTGGACGAATTTATGCGTTTGGCGGAGCAATATCTTTACGATCCGAATTCGCCGATGCGCAACGAGGAGGTTTATATTGCCGTCTTGCGTGCCGAATTGGAGCTCGACGCTTTGATGGATGTCGAGAAACTTCGTCCGAAAGATCAACTGGATATGGCGCTCAAAAATCGAATAGGTCAGCGCGCCACAGATTTTGCGTACACCAATATCAACGGTTCGAACGGGCGTTTGTCGACCGTGAAGAGCGAGCTGTTGATCCTTTTTTTCAACGATCCTGATTGCCCAAATTGCAAACAAGTGAGACTTGGGATGATGGCTAATGAGGGTCTGCTGGCCTTGGAAAAGCAGGGCAGGCTCAAAGTGATGGCCATTTATGTGGGCGAAAACAGACAACAATGGCAAAATTATGCTCCCAATATACCCGCTCAGTGGCTCAATGTCCAAGGCGAAAAGGCGCTCGACAAGGAGCGCCTTTATGACTTACGCGCCAGCCCGACGCTCTATTTGTTGGATGCCAAGAAAAATGTTATTCTGAAAGATTGTACGCTCGATCAGATAGTTAACTATCTCGGTGGTTTAGAGTAGCACTCTGCCAGGCCTCTATTTTTTGTAGAGCACGGGGTTCAACGCGGGATCGTTATACATTTTCATCTGTTTGTATGTCTTGATGAATTTGCGTCCCGCCTCGATATCAGCCAGCAGATCGTTGATCGCGCCCGTCAGGTCGGTGTGTTGCTCGTCGAGCACGGCCAACTTTGCCGCACACGCCGTTCGTTGCTCGGCACTCGATTCGTTACGTGTGGCTTCGATTCGCATATGATAAATTTTGAGAGCCAAAATCGACAATCGATCCAGCGCCCAGGCCACAGTCTCGCTGTTAAGCGTCGCCCCCTTGGACAAGGTCACCCCTTTATATTTGTCCAGAAAATAGTTGTCCAGAAATTCGACTTTGTCGGTGCGATCTTGATTCGAGGCATCGATACGGCGTTTGATCTGCAACGCCTGGATCGGGTCGATCATCGGGTCGCGGATTATATCTTCCAAATGCCATTGCACGGTGTCGATCCAATTTTTATGGAAAAGCAACATCTCGATCGAACCGGCCGCGTATGGGGTCGCCATCGGAGCATCTACATCGTTCGACACGTGATATCGATCGATAGAGTCTTGAAAAACTTGGTCGCACAGATCTGTAAATTTCATGTCTTTTATTTGTAAGTTTATATTTCGGTGACTTCTAAAAATCGTTTTTTCGGCGCTCTGCTTCGGATCTTAAAATCCTCACTTACTTCAAGTAAGCT
>JAVXIH010000074.1:0-4260 GCA_036648455.1 Mucinivorans sp. | reverse complement strand
AAAAAGAGGACAAAAAGAGTGGTAATAAAATGCTGGAAAGAAATTAAAACAGATTCTTAGAAGCTGTTTTAATTCAGTCTCAAACTTTCGCCAATTGTTGGTGGTGATTTGCGGAGCTGCTTATTCATTTTTTTCAGGTTGCGGAGCTTGATCCCAAACTCTTGGCTGATCGAGTAACTTGTTTCGCCTGCCATCACGATATGGGAATTTTGCATCGAGCTCTTGGCTTTTTTGCGTTGAATAAACACACGTTCATCGGCCGCCAGAGGCTCAGCAAATTCCAGATCATTGAAGCCCATCAGGCGCGATGGCGAAATATGCAACTTTTTGGCCAAGGTGATGTAACTATCTCCGCGGCGAGCCAATACGTATTTCACTCCATTGCATCGTCCCCAAGTCAAGCCCACGTGCATCATTTGAGTCGGGGCATTGCCTTCGCCAATAAAGATTTTTGAACCAAAGATCCCACCCATAGTTTGCGGGATGTCCCATTGATACAACTTGTTGCGATTCACCAGGTCGATCAACAATTCGGCATACATTGGGTTGGTGGCGTAACCTGCTTTTTCGAGCCCCTCGGCCCAACCTTTGTAGTCGGTTCGTTCGAGTTCGAATAGCGATTTATAACGAGAACTCTCTTTCAGAAAAATCGAATGGTCGCGATATGACTCCTCCACCGATGAATATTTCCGGAAACAATCATCTTTCTTGTCGTCGTCGTGGTAAATGCGAGGCCCTGTCCAGCTCTTGCCACACTTGATACCGAAGTGGTTGTTGGCTTTGACTGCTAATTCAGACCCCCCATTGCCGCTTTCGAGTAGCCCTTGGGCCAGGGTGATCGAGGCTGGAATACCGTAATTCTTCATCTTGTCGATGGCGATCGACTTGTAACGGTCGATGTATTGAGCCGACGACATCTTGTGCTGAGCCGAGGCGGATAACACACCCAAGCCGAACAAAACGACAAACAGCCCAATAAGATTACGATTTTTCATCTCTTTTTTAGTTTTTTCTATATGATTTCTAAAAATTACTTTTTCGGCACTCTACTTCATATCTAAAAATCTAATTTTCAGAAGGTCAACACCAGATTAGCGCCAAATGTCAACGGGCGACCTAGTTGCAAATACGATTTATTGAAACTTTCGAAATAAAAGGCACCATATTCGGCATTGGTCAAGTTGCGTCCCCACAATTCGAGGCAGACATTTTTCTTTTCGATCGATACTTTTGCATCTAGCAGACCATAGAATTTTTGGTGCACATCGCCCGCTTCGGTCCACGAAATAGGGCCAGCACCACCATAAGAGGCGGCGAAAGACAAGCCGTCGAGCCACGAAGCAGGTAATTTGAGATCGTAGATCGCGCCCAGGGCAAAGGTGTGGCGCGGAGTGTACGGAATCGCGTTGCCAGCATAGTTAAGCTCAACACCGTTTTTATCTTTTCCCGCGTTGTAATCCACAAATGTCGCGTGGGTATAGCCGTAATTAAGGTCGATCATCAAGCCCGAAATGGGGTTGATATGCGATGAAAACTCGACACCGTAGCTCTCGCCAAGCCCAGCATTGGTCAATATTCGACCGCTACCGCCTTCGATGAATTGGGTGAGTTGCAGATCGCGAATACTCATATAGAAGCCCGCTAATTCGACTGTCCATATCCCATCAAAGAAGCGTCCGCGTGTGCCCACTTCGTAGTTCCACGTGATTTCGGGAGCGTAGCTCACCGTTTTATCGATGTCTATCGGTTTGGGTTTCTGACCCATCGGTGCTTGCTCTTTGAGCGCATTTTGGCTCACTTCCGAGAACATTTGCACGTTGTATCCACCCGCCCGGTGACCTTTGCTAGCCGTCACCCAAGTCGAGATATTATCCGTGCATTCATATTTGATCGACACGCGTGGCAGGTATTCGAAAAAGCCTTGCGACCGATTGCCTGTGAGCGTTGTGTCGAGTTTATAAGGCATTTCCATTGGTGGTCGTCCACCGGCACTAGGCATCGAAATTTTGAGGTTCATCGCCATCGAGGTGTTGTAGTCCAGATATTGTTTTTCGTAATCCACCCGCAGACCGACGGTGAAAGACAACCCCTCGGTGAAGGCGTTGTTGAAGGTCGATTGGTGGAACAGAGCCACACCCCAAGTTGGCGTTTTGTATAGCCCCGGGTTAGGAATCGTAGCGTCGGTGATCCTGATTTTCGGAGCACGCGGATTGGACGCTGAGATCTGATCGAATGGTTTTTGAAGGATCTGTTTGACCCCAGCCGAGCCAAATGCTACATTACCAACTGTTTGCAGATCGTTATAGAAGCCGAAAGCACCAACACTCCACTGATAATTCTTGTTCGACACGCTACGCACGGCAAACTCTTGGCTCACCGCGTTCATATTTTGGCGTTGATTGATTGTGAATATTGGTTCGGGAGTGAAATCCTGATCCATCAACATATCGTCGTTGAGCCACTGATACGAAGTGGTGGAGGTGAACATCACCTTGTCATCTTTGTACTGGAAATGGAGCGAATTGTTAGACGACTGACGAGCGTAACTACCTTTGTCATTGTAATTTGTCGGCGCTACATCGCCAGTTTTTTTGTCATAGAGTCCATAGGCAAACGCGCCACCGTCGGTCCAGTCATACGATGCTTTGAGTCCCGCGCGCCAACGATCCGATATTTGCCAATCGAGTTTGACCCGACCACCAGCATCCATTCGTTTGTCCACCTTCTGACCATTATACTCGTTGGTGAAATAGCCACCCGCGGTGTTGAAATATCCCCCCACCGAGAGGCCGACCTTCTGGCCGAATTTCATATAGTGTGACGCGTGGATCGAATAATTGTCGTGCGAGGCGGCCGAGAGCTGAATCTTGGTGCCTTGAAAATCAAGCGGCGAAATGGTGTAAATATTGATCACACCGCCCATCGCGTTGCGCCCATAGAGCGTGCCTTGGGGGCCGCGCAGAACGCCGATCGAACGAAGATCGAGCATCTGAATGTCGAAAGTACTCTTGTCCATAATTGGGACATTGTCCACATAGATACCCACACTTTGCCCTGATCCGCGAGTTCCCACCCCACGTATATATATAGGTGTGGTGAGTGGCGATCCGTAGTCGGCAATAAAAAGATTGGGCACCATGGCGCTCATTCCCTTGATGCGTTCCAGGCCGCGGGCGCGTATCACACGGGGGCCGATGGAAGAGGTGGCTGACGGCAATTGACCAAGGTTCATTGTCTCCTTGGCGTTGGACCGGATTGTTATCGGGTCGATGTTGTATGTGGTTATCGTGTCAAGCTCCACGCGTGAAGGCGTGGCGAAAGAGATAAGTGATAAACAGACAGCTAGTATGGTGAGGGCTGGTTTTTTCATACGAATTATTTTCCTGTTTGACCCGTGACAGCCAAGCTAGATATGCTTGCTGGTGTGATGATTAACGCTTTTTTCTCTTTCTCGTTGTAGGTGACTTGTATGTTTTCGTCATCTGAATTTTTGCACTCGCAAGTCAGCGTATCATCTTTGGTCGAAGAACTGAGTACTGTATATTTTTGTGATTCACCAACGATGGTCAGTGTGATCGTCTGAGCTTGGAAGAGCAACGTTCCCTTCACCGGAAGCGGGTCGCTCCAAGTTTTGCCCGAATCTTCAGACAGTCGCATCGCGTTGAAGGAGACCGTGAGGTTGGTTTGTGCAAAGGCTATGCTTGCAAACAAAGCCAAAATGGTTGTTAAAATTATTTTTTTCATGATTTTTCTTAGAAGTTAAAGCGGATTGATTGTATTAGTTTTTCGCTCAGCGATTGCGCCACAGGGCACGAGAGAGCGGCAGCACGAATGATCATTTGTTCTTTGTCGGTGTAGTTATTCTTGGGGAAAGTAAATTCCACAATAATTTGACCAATTCGGCGCGGTTCGGTAGCCATCACTTTGGTGATTTCCACCTCGGTGCCATCGATACTGAAATTGTGAGTCTGGGCGGCAATCCCCATAATGGTCAGCATACAGCTGCCCAGCGCAGCCGATAGTAGGTCGGTTGGTGAGAAGGATTCACCACGCCCGTGGTTGTCCGTTGGGGCATCGGTGGTGATGGTAGTGCCTGATTGTAGATGCGTGGCTTCGGTACGCAGATCGCCCTTATAAATAGTTTTTATTGTCATTATTGTGTTTTTTAATTATTGATTCTTTTTTATGGGGGCTTCTAAAAATTGAATTTTTCAAGGCGGGCAAGGTCGCAAAACCGGAGCTTACTTGAAGTAAGTGAGG
>JAVXIH010000073.1:0-9286 GCA_036648455.1 Mucinivorans sp. | reverse complement strand
AATCCTCACGTACTTGATGTACGCTGCGGTTTATCGCCCTAGTACGCCTTGAAAAATCTAATTTTTTGAAGCCACCTAATTTTTAGAAGTCCCCTTAAAATAAAAAGCTATTCAGCCAGTGGCAACATCTTCATCGGGTCTGTGACCGGTTCGATCACCAGATAAGGCTCGCCAAG
Organism: Mucinivorans sp.; assembly: GCA_036648455.1. Lineage (GTDB taxonomy): Bacteria > Bacteroidota > Bacteroidia > Bacteroidales > Rikenellaceae > Mucinivorans. The sequence continues at coordinate 9,110 of JAVXIH010000073.1, read as the reverse complement.
CAACGCCTCGGCCTCGGCCATCGCCCCGCGCGCTATCAAATCGCGAATCATAGTCGAACTGATGCCATCTAGGCGATCGATCAGCACACTATCTATGTTGTACAAGGCGTACAGCTCGTCACCTCGACGACGATCGTGACCAAAATGGTGACCCTCGCCAGCGAAAATCACGCGCAAACCCAATCGAGCAATCAGATAGTCACGCAAAAACTCCTCGCCGGTCAACATTCGAAACTCAGCCGTGAAATTCACCACCACCACATTGGCCACCCCAGCGTGTTCCATCAACACCAACTTCTCGTCCAAGGTGGACAGCAACCGATTACAACCCTTCACCACACTGCGCGGATGAGGATCGAAAGTCACCACCACCATCTGCAAACCACGCTCGGCCGCCAAATCTAACATCTGACGAAAAAGCAACCGATGACCGCGATGCACACCATCAAACGAACCGACTGCCACCACCGTGCCCGAAGCAAACTGCGAACCAACGGAATCAAAACCTCTAAAAACTCTCATTTTGAAAAATATGCTACTTTTTCGAGCAGCGTGATTATATCATAATTCTCGACAAACACCCCACGGTGCAAATTCAACGGCGCAGAGGTAAAATTCAACACCCCGCGAACACCACTCTCTTCGAGCGGCGCAATAATACCAGGCACCGCTGTGGCCGGAATGGCCAAGATGGCGACAGTAACCCCCGTGCGGCGCGCCACGTCTGCAAAATTCGCCACATCGAAACACTTCACCCCCGCCACCACTTGCCCGATCTTCTGGGGGTCGGTGTCGAAACCAGCCACAATGGTGAGCTTGGTGCGCTTGCCATTGAAGTAATGAGTAATGGCTTGCGCCAAATTCCCCATCCCAATAACTGCTACTTTCTGTTTGACCTCGGCATCGATGATACCCGAAATATGGCGGATAAGCATCGAAATATCGTAGCCTTTTTTGGTGTCGGAGCTATAGCCGATCAGCATAAAATCGCGGCGCACCTGAACTGCCGTGATCGAATGAGCCTCGGCCAACTGATGCGAATAGATGTGAGTCAACCCACCCGAAGTGAGTTCCATCAACGTACGCCGATAGGCCGACAGGCGCTCGATTGTCTTTTCTGGTATCTTTTTCATTTCATTACTTCAATGCCCTCGGGCGAAAGTTGCCAAACGTGAGATGCACTGCTGAGCGCCAAATCACGTTCGTGAGTCGAAAATATTATAATTTTACCCGTGCTGCTCGCCAATTCACAGAGCAGACGAATCACCATTTCTCGATTTTCCCAATCCAGGAAAGCGGTCGGCTCATCGAGCACCATCACTGGCGTATCTTGCGCCAAGGCACGAGCCACCATCACCCGCTGACGCTGACCATCGCTCAACGTGTCGATGGTGCGAGTGGCAAACTGCGCCACATCGACACTATCCATCGCCCGCTCCACAATCGCCCGATCAGAAGCCGTCAACCGACCAGCCCAACCACAATAGGGCGCGCGCCCTAGGGCAACGATCTGCGCCACACTCATATAGGCCGTCTGGATGATTTCCGTTGACACGAACGATACTTTCTCGGCACGCTCGGCGGGGGTGAGTCGTTGGATCGACACCCCGTCTAGCAAAATCTCGCCCCCACGCGGAGCAACAATCCCAGCCATAGAACGCAACAAAGTGCTCTTGCCCACCCCGTTGCGCCCAATCAAGGCCACCGACAAACCCGACCCCACACCGCACGAGGCGATCGAAGACAGAGGCAATGAACCTTTGTAGCCAAGCACTATATTTTTGAGTTCCAAATACATCGATTACATAATTTTATTGCGCCGCGAACGAACCACCACCAAAATCACAATCGGAATACCAAAGAGAGCCGTCACGGTGTTGATTGGCAGCACGGTGTCCGAAAAAGGCATCCCTGCCACAATGTCACAAAAAAGCATCACCGCCACACCTATCAACGCGCTAGCGGCGATCAACCGACGGTGTGATGCGGTGCGAAAAACCATCCGCGCCACGTGCGGCACGGCGATCCCCACAAAGGCAATCGGCCCGCAAAAAGCAGTCACCCCACCAGCCAAAAGCGAAGTGGCACCAAAAATCACAAGCCGCGCCCGAGTGAGATTGACCCCCATCGTACGCGCATAATTTTCGCCCAGCAACAGCACGTCGAGCACCTTGATCGACGCAACGGCCGCCCCAACGCCAAGGATGACACAGACCGTCATAATCCAAATTTGCTCACTCGACGATGAGGTGAGTGAACCCATCGCCCACATCACAAAGCCCTTCAAAGCATTCTCGCTACTGAAATATTGCAACAGATCCACCAAAGCTGCCGCCGCCGACGAAAGCATCATCCCAAGAATCAAAACCGCCATTATATCCTTCAAACGAACCGACACGGCCAGCACAATAACGAGCACCACCGAAGCCCCTAGCCACGCCGAAAGAGCAACCCCAAGATCCGAAGCCAACCCGATGCCAATGAGCGGCGAACCAAGCAAAAAGAGCGCCACACCCAGACTCGCCCCCGCGCTCACACCCAGAATATATGGCCCGGCCAGAGGGTTACGAAAAACGGTCTGCATCAACACCCCGCTCACGGGCAAGGCCACCCCAACCAACACCGCCACCAATGCCTTGGGCAAACGGTAGTCAAAAACGATGCGCTGAGCCAGAGAGCCGTCCACCAAGAGTTCGCTCCACCGAAAATCGAGCGAACCCAGCAACACATCGGCCACAAAAAGCACCAAGCAGAGCAATATGACTAACCAAAATTTTCCCTTCATCGAAGCTCTTTATAGTAATACAATTTATGTGCAGGCAAAATTTCGGGGTGCATAATCCGCACCAAATCCCCGAGCACTATATCGGCACGCAGCACTCCACTTTCCCAGAAATCGCTCCCTCCCGCCTTGCCGCCACGAGACGTGTTGTTGTAAATCGGGATTTTAACGTTTCGGAACAATTCGCTTTCTTTCAACATTTGCGCCCGCGTTGTGATGTTAGCGCTCGGGCTGAGCCACACTTGGGCTTGCAACAGATGAGCGTATGCCACCTCGGTCGACACGGCGTGTGACACATTGTCCCCCTTGCCCGCCGCCACATATCGCCCACCGGCATCCGTGATCAAGCGCACCATATATGAACTGTCGCCTGGCAAATACCACACCCCCTTGTAGGGCGAATTGAGCATCACCGATCGCGGAGCCAACCCAAGCCGCTGCACACTGTCTTTCAACATATTATACGCCGCCTCAACACCGCTAAAAATCGCTTCACTTTGTTTCATTTGACCCGAAATAGCCCCAAAAGCCACCACCCATTCGGCTCGTGCGAGCGGGTTGTCTTCCAAATAATCCGCCACATAGAGAGTCTTGACCCCGAAATTTTTGATCTTTTCGAACATCGGATTCTTCTCGCTCGACAGAGCATAAGCCGTCAGAATGTCAGGTTTCAGCGCAGCGATTTTCTCGACATTGAGCGATTGATCGTAACCCACATCGGGCAAACGCGCAAAGCGAGCATTGGTGTAATAATCGGGCGCACTCACCCCCACCACTCGATCGCCCACGCCCAGAGTGTCCAGAAAGGCGGCGTGCGAACTCGACATACACACCACCCGCTGTGCATCGCCAAGCGTGTAGTCATAACTCACGCCACTCGCGCCTTGATAGGGATTATTGACGCGCAAGACCACACTATCGCCGCCGCCAAGCACCACAAAGTGAGTAGCATAGCGCGGCGCATAGAGAGTATCCATAGCCACGCACGCCCCCTTGGGGCTATGCCCACCGCAAGCCGTGAGCAGCACGGCGCATAAAATAAATAGTTTTTTCATAAATAGATTGGCACAAAGTTACAAAATAATTTGGCATAGAAGTTGCTCTTCCTGCTCGGCATATAAGGGGGCTTCTAAAAATTAGATTTTTCAAGGCGGACAAGGTCGATGAGCCGCAGTTTACTCACTGTAAATGAGGACTTTTCGACCCGAAGTCCAACGCCGAAAAAGAAATTTTTAGAAGTCACCATAATGTAAAGCTAATGAGAAAAATAATTTTATCGATCCTCTCGCTACTATTTATTCTAACAACTTATTCACAAAACACCACTGCTATGAGATTTACCATTGCACCATTACCCTATGCCACCAATGCGCTCGAACCGCTGATGGCGACCCAAACAGTTGAATATCACTACGGCAAACACTTGGCTGGCTATGTCAGCAACTTGAATCGGCTGATCGTGGGCACCGAATTTGAGGATGCAGTTCCGCTCGAACAAATCATTCTGCGCTCCTCGGGCCCCATCTACAACAACGCCGCCCAGGTGTGGAACCACACTCTGTTTTTCAACGAGCTATCGCCCAACGCCGTGCACGCACCAACAGGGCGACTGCTCGAAGCTATTATCCGCGATTTTGGATCCTTCGAGGCCTTCAAGGATCAATTCACCAAGGTTTCGCTCGCCCTTTTTGGTTCGGGTTGGGTGTGGCTGGTGGCCGACGAGGACGACAAACTTTCTGTTTTGCCAATGGGCAATGCAGGTAACCCCGCCACAGAAGGTTTGCGCGCCGTGATGACTCTCGACGTGTGGGAACATTCCTACTATTTGGATCACCAAAACCGTAGAGCCGAATATATCGATAATTTTTGGCAACTACTCGACTGGGCGTTTGTTGAAAATAATTACTAATTTTGCGCTCCTTCGGGCTACACACAAGGTGACTTCTAAAAATTAGATTTTTCTATGACATACGAACAAACGCTAAACTATCTCTATGAATCACTGCCACTCTTTTCGCGCGTGGGGGCCTCGGCCTACAAACCCGGGCTCGACACCTCCATAGCTCTCGACGAGTTTTGCGAGTCTCCGCATCGCGCCTTTCGTTCGATCCACGTGGCGGGCACCAACGGCAAGGGGTCAACTTCCCAAATGATATACGAAGCTCTGCGTGCGGCAGGGTACTCGGTGGGGCTCTACACCTCGCCACATCTGGTCGATTTCAGAGAGCGAATAGTGGTAGACGGACAGATGATCACGCACCAAGCGGTGGTGGATTTCGTGGAGCGAACAACACCATTTCTAGCCAATAATCCTAACTTAAAACCATCGTTTTTCGAACTCACCTCCACCCTGGCCTTCGACTATTTCCGCGCCTGCGGAGTCGAATATGCGGTGATAGAAGTTGGTATGGGCGGGCGGCTCGATTCGACAAATATCATAACTCCAACACTGAGTGTGATCACCAATATTTCGATGGATCACACCCAATTTCTGGGCACGACACTCAGCGCCATAGCGGCCGAAAAGGCGGGTATCATCAAACCTTCTATCCCCGTTGTCATTGGCGAAAGCAACAAAGTAACCGCTCCCGTTTTTATAAATAAGGCGCAAGACGGTGCCTCGAAAATCATCTTTGCCGATGCCGTGCATCGCCAAAGAGAGTATCCCGCCGGCATGAAGGGCGATTACCAGGCCATCAACGCCCACACGGCAGCCGTAGCGCTCGCTGAATTGGGGATCGACGAACAATTTATCGAGCGCGGGATCGCCCAGGCCAGTGTGCGCGGACGATGGGAAACACTGTGCAACGATCCGCTAACGATATGTGACACAGGGCACAACGTGGGCGGAATTGAATTTGTGGTACGTCAATTGGCGCGCCAGAAGTACGAAACTCTATATTTTGTGATCGGAGTGGTGGCGGATAAAGATCTGACTGCGATTCTGTCACTATTGCCGCGCAAGGCTCATTATATTTTCACCGCGGCCTCGATTCCACGCGCTTTGGCAGCCGTGGACTTGGCCGACAAGGCACGCGCAGCAGGGCTACAAGGCGAAATAGCCCCGACAATTGCCCAGGCTATCAAGCGCGCTCGATCGATGGCCACGCCCCACGATCTGATCTTCATCGGCGGCAGCACCTTCACCGTTGCCGAAGCGATCCCCGAAGGTGACTTCTAAAAATAGTTTTTTCGGCGTAGGGCTTCGGATCTTAAAATCCTCACTTACTTCAAGTAAGCTCCGGTTTTGCAACCTTGCCCGCCTTGAAAAATTCAATTTTTAGAAGCCCCCGAATTTTGAACGCCTAGTGGAAACCTCCGCCGCCATAGCCACCGCCCATCGGACGGCCCATCGGCGGACGATTCTGCATATATCCATCCTCGGTGGTGGTGGCGGTGCGATTCTTGCGCGTGTCGAATTTGTAGGTGAATGATGCCATAAAATATTGGCGCAGAATGTTGGTTGTCGTATTCTGAATATAAGTATCGGTGGTGGAACTATAAAAACTACGGTTCTGGTTCAACAGATCGTAACCCGACAGACGAATCTCGGCAGCACGATTTTTGAGGAATTTAGCTCCAACAGCGGCGTTAACCATCGCAAAGTGTTGGGTGTAACTTTCCTGGGTACCGAAACTATTATTCCAATAGGCATCGACATTGACAAAGAAATATTTCAGGAAAATCACATTGATATTGCCACCCAGATTGTGCCCATAGTAGCGATCGAATCGACCCGTACCAGCCCGTGTCAAGTTGAGCGAAGGGCTATAATAGAGGGTGAAGTCCACATTTTCGGATATGTTGCTGGTGAGCGAGAGTCGCCCCCCGATCCGATTACTGTTCGAGATATAGATCTTATTGTCCTGCATCGACGGGCTGCGGGTGTAGCTGTACATAGCCATCAGATTGAGGTTGCTCTTCATAAATTTGAGCCCCACACCAAAATTGGCAAACACACGCGCCGACACATATCCATCCAGATTGACAGGCTCGGAATATTGCGCCCCACGCACGATTGTCGTTCCGTTGACCACCGTGTCTTGGGTCATAAAACGGCGGTGAGTGGCAATATAATCGCTCGTCACATTACCGCGCCCCATAATCGAGAAGTTGATGTTCTTCACCAAATTAGCATACGAATAACGTAGCGTGAGGGCGTTGGAATAGCTCTGGCGCAAGGACGAATTACCACGGCTCACCTGCAACGGATTGTCCACATCCAGCACATCTTGCAATTGGCTCACACTCGGAAAAATAGAAGTTGCATTGTAATCCAAATTCAAATTATGACCCTTGTTGGGCGTGTACGACAGGCGAAATGATGGCAGAACAGCATCAAAATTGTATTTGCTATTGGATGTCAAACTCTCCCGAGGCGATATTTGAGAATTATTGAGCATCGCATTTTGATAATTGACCGTCGCCACCAAGGTCAACTGCTTTGCAATCACATAATTATAGCCCAAGCCAACCATATGAGTAGTGTAATTACGATTGAGGTAGTTGGTGGTGGTGGTGTCAACCAAGGCGTAATCTTGCATCAACTTATCCCAATTCCAGCCCTTTTTGTCCGACAGGCTACGGTCATAGGTGATCGAATAGTTGGCCGTCAAGCGCGAACGTTTCGATATCGGTTCGGTGTAGGTGGCCGAACCGGTGATGGTGTATCCGTCGCCTATCACTCGCCCCATTTGACGGATCGTGTCGTAGAGCATTGCATTGTTCAGACCGAGCGAGGTGTAGTTGGACATCTGAGTCCGATGACCATCATCGTGGCGAACGTTGAACACTCCACCCACGCTCAGCGTGCGCCCGCTAGTGCCAAAACTATGTTGCCACCACAAATCGGCCGAACCGTTCAGGCGTTCCAACGAAGTGGTATAAGCACTTCGAGCCGCGTTGCTCAGCTTGCCATCCAGATAGGTGAGCGACGAAGAAGTGCGATCGCCTGAATTATTGCTGAACGAAAAAGAGGGGTTAAAAGTGATGCGGTTCGCTAGATTGGGGTTCCACTCGGTGCGGATACTGAGCGAGTGCGAATTTTGAGAACCATTCGAGGCGGTCGTGTCCATATAATTGCGCGGTATGGTCAAATATTGCTGATCGCGCGCATTCCACACATCCGCCGTCACACTATTGAAAAAATAAGAGGCGCTCATCTTGAACTTTTCGGAAAAAGTACCGTTGTAATTGAAACCAGCCATATAAGTCTGTTGCAAACCACCACGAGCGGGAGTGGTAAAGCCGTTGAGGTCTGTCCCGCCGCCACCCATTCGCCCACGCCCCCCACGGCGCGAAGTACCAGAGCCGATGTCGTTGAGTGTGAAACCTTGATTGTTCACATTGTTAGCCTGGGCGATGACGGTAAAACGGTGGTCGCCACGCCAAATATTGACACCCACCCCACCCGCATAACGCATCGAACGATCGGTCACATCGGTGGATGGATTGAAAAAACCGCCACCACCATACACCTTACCAAAAGTGCTGTTCATCACCCCTTTTTTGGTGACAATATTGATGGTCTTGATCCGTTCGCCATCGTCGAATCCCGAAAATTTCGCATCATCGCTTTGCGAGTCATATATCTGCATACTTTCCACCGCGTCCACGGGTAAATTTTTGAGCGCCGCCGAAGGATCGTTCTCGAAAAATTCTTTGCCATTCACCATCACCTTGGCTATTTTTTCGCCTTGCGATTGCACATTTCCGTTCTCGTCGGTGGAAACCCCGGGCAGTTTTTTCAACAAATCTTCGGCCGTGGCATCGGGATTGGTTTTGAACGACGATGCGTTGTATTGAGTCGTGTCGCCCAAGATCTTGGCCATCCCCGCATTGCCAACCACCGTCACATCTTCGATTATACTCGCGGCAACAGGCAGCACCACCCGACCCAAATTCACCACCCCACGACTATCGGGCGCAGGCACGGGAACCGTTGTGGTGGTGTAGCCGATGAAACTAATGGTGACGTTATTTTTCTTTTCACGCGAGGCAAGGGTGAACTTGCCGTTCACATCGCTCAGCACAGTACGCCCTTTGAGCCCGATCTTTGCCGAATCGGCAGCATTGAGGCGCACCATAGCTCCAATAATGGGCAATGTGTCGTCGGCAGCGATCACCGTACCGCGAATTGTGATGCTACGGCTTTGCGCCATCGACACCATAGAAAAGGTGATCATCAATAAAAAGCCGAAAGCAATAAATTTTTTCATATTCTAAATTACAATTATATTGGAGCTTTTAAAAACTGTTTATTTAAAGGGGAGTTCTAAAAATTAGATTTTTCAAGGCGGACAAGGTCAAAAAACCGCAGTTTACTCAC
>JAVXIH010000072.1:0-9417 GCA_036648455.1 Mucinivorans sp. | reverse complement strand
TACTTTGAGTACGCTCCGGTTTATCGACCTTGCCCGCCTTGAAAAATTCAATTTTTGGAAGTCACCTCCCGAAAGTGTCAAAATTGTTTTTTCAAGGCGAACAAGGGCGATGAGCCAGAAGTCACTTCGAGGGCAAAACTCGATGGCAAACTAGTTCTGGCGTATGGCACGCTCAACGCCATCGATCTTACACAAGGAGTGGATGATCATATCCACAGACAACGTGTTTTTGACCTCCACAACGATCGAACCAGTGAATTTCTTCTTCTCTTTTTTGTCGTCGTAGACCATAAAAGAGACCGACCGAATATTGATGCCCAATTTTTGAGTTATTGTGTCGGTGATGCTCGAAGCCATCCCCTGGCTGTCGTCGCCCGAGACCTTGATGGTTGCCAAAAACGCCCCCGACGTAGACTCCGCCTCCTTGCGCCAACGAGCTGGGATCTCCCTATATGGATACTGAGACCTCAGCCGTGCGGCATTAGGGCAACTGGTGCGATGGATGGTGATCCCCGAATGGATGGTGACAAAGCCGAAAATATCGTCGCCAAAAATCGGATTACAACATTTCGCCATCTTGTATTCCAAACCGTGCACACTGTCGTCAATGATGAGCGTCTCGTTCGATTTTTGTGGTTCGGTGGCTGCGGGATTGATCTTGCGAGGCTTAGGTTCGTTTATCGGCAAACCTTCTTGCACATAGTTGCCCAAGTGTTCCTTGATCTCGTTCATCGAGGCGCGCCCCTCGGCAATCATATCGTAAACCTCGATCCCCGTTTTGACCTTATATAATTTACAGAGCAAAGTCACCGCCTCTTCCATAGTGAGCGGCAAGCGCCAATTTTTTATCTTACGTTCGAGCTCTTCTTTGCCCAGCGTGGCGCTGGAAGCCAACTCTTCGCGCAGTATCTGCCGAATTTTGGATTTCGCCTTGTTGGTCACCACAAAATTGAGCCAATCGACCTTAGCGCGTTGATTTTTGGAGCTTTTGATTTCCACCACATCACCCGAGCGCAGACGTTCCTTGATTGGCACGGCGTGAGAGTTGACCAGCGCCCCGGTGCAACTGGCGCCAACGAGCGAGTGGATGTCGAAGGCGAAGTCGAGCACCGTAGCTCCTTCGGGCAGTTTGCGCAGATCGCCCGTGGGGGTGAAGACAAAAACTTCGGACGATGAGACCGAAAAGTCGAATTCTTCGCCCATCGGCAGATCAGAGGCCGAACTATCGACAATGGATCGCAGGCGTTCGAGCCACGATTCGGTGCTCATCGCCCCCGCGGCCAGTTCTTTGTAACGCCAATGGGCGGCCACCCCGCGTTCGGCAATGTCGTCCATACGTGCCGAACGGATCTGAACTTCGACCCAGCGCGGCGAATCTTGCGCGGGCAACGAAGCGAGTACCGTGGCGTGAAGCGATTCGTAACCGTTGGACTTGGGGATCGAGATCCAATCGCGCATCCGATCGGGGTTGGGTGTATAGAAATCGGTAACCACCGAGAAAACAGTCCAACACTGCATCTTTTCGATCGGCTCGGGGCAATCGACCACCACCCTTACGGCAAAAATATCGTAAACTCCCTCGAAGGGAACTCTTTGTTTTTTCATCTTGCGCCATATCGAGTAGATCGATTTGGTGCGGCTCTTGATTTTATAGCTCAGCCCCAGTGTTTTGAGTTTTTCGTCGATCGGGCGGATAAATTCCGCAATAAAGAGTTCGCGTTCCTTTTGGCTTTCCTTCAATTTTTGTTCGATCGAGCGGTACTCTTTCTCTTCCAAATAGCGCAGAGCGAGGTCTTCGAGCTCGGTTTTGATGCTATACAGCCCTAATTTATGCGCCAGTGGAGCGTAGAGATGGATCGTTTCCCACGATTTTTTGTTGCGTTTGAGCTCGGGGAAGGCTCCCAGCGAGCGCATAACCTCCAATCGGTCGGCGATCTTGATGAGCAAAACGCGTGGATCGGTAGAATATGAGATGATCAGATCGCGAAAATTATTGGCTTGCAGAGTCGAAATCTTGGCATCGACACTCGAAATGGAGTTCATCCCGCGCAGAATTTCGCTCACCGTTGTGCCATATTGGGCGGTGATCTGGGGCATAGTCATCAACCCTTCGCGCGCCACATCGTGCAGCAAAGAGGCCACCACAGCGCCCGGACCGAGCCCCATCTGCGAAGCCACAATACGCGCCACACCAAGCGAATGGTGGACAAATGGGTCGTTGTTATATCGCACACGCAGGCGCATCAATCGTTCGCTGGTACGCATTGCCGAGACAATGATCTTGCTGTCCGTAGCCGAATAGTTGGCTGTAACTTGGAGTAAAAAGTCTTTAAAAATTCCCACTGGTTAACCTTGAAAGTTATGCTAGTAATGAAAAAATAGTACGAAAAGTCCAAAAAAGTGAACTCTACGATCTCAAAGGACAAAATTATAGTTTTTTTTCTTAATTTTGTCGTTTACTAGTATATTGATGCAAAAAAAATTATGAAGACTATTCTTGAGAAAATATGGGATGCTCATCGCATCAAATCCCTTGATGGAGGGCGCGATGTCTTGTACATCGATCGTCACTATATTCACGAAGTAACTTCTCCCATCGCCTTTGGCACTCTTGCCGCTCGTGGGATCAACGTTTTTCGCCCCGATGCTGTGGTGGCAACTGCCGATCACAACACCCCAACCATCAACCAACACCTACCCGTTCAGAACCCCGAATCACGGGCGCAGCTCGATCAGTTTTATAAAAACTGCAAGGCGGCTGAGCTGAAAAATTTCTTTCCTCTGGGACATCCCAATAACGGGGTGGTTCACATCGTGGGCCCTGAGTTGGGCTTCACTCGCCCGGGGATGACAATAGTATGCGGCGACAGCCACACATCGACTCACGGTGCCTTTGGGGCGGTGGCTTTCGGTATCGGCACGTCGGAAGTGGCGATGGTGTTGGCGGCACAGTGTATCATTCAGGCGCGCCCGTTGGCTATGCGTATCACGGTCGATGGCCAGCTCCCCGCGGGTAGTTCCGCCAAAGATATTGCGCTCTACGTCATTTCTCAGATCGGCACGGCTGGTGGCGCGGGTCACTTTATCGAATTTGCGGGTCAGGCGATTCGCGACTTGTCGATCGAGGGGCGTATGACGCTCTGCAATATGTCGATCGAATGCGGCGCTAGGGGTGGAATTGTGGCTCCCGATGCTAAAACTTTTGCCTATCTGGGTGTCGAGCCTTTCGAATTGAAAACCGATGAAGGTGCCCATTTCGACAAAGAATATCATTTCGATGCCGCGCTCATTCGTCCAATGATCACTTGGGGGACTAACCCTGGGCAAGGAATTTTTGTGGACGGTGTGATTCCGACTTCGGCGGACGAAAAGGCGCTCCAATATATGGGTTTCAAGGCTGGTGAACATCTCTTGGGTCATAGCGTCGATTATGTTTTCTTGGGGAGTTGCACCAACGGGCGTATCGAAGATTTTCGGATTTTCGCCTCGATGGTCAAGGGTCACAAGAAGGCCGATAATGTAGTGGCGTGGCTCGTTCCGGGCTCGGGCAATGTGTTGCGTCAGATCATAGCCGAGGGGCTGGACAAGATTTTTGTGGAGGCTGGTTTTGAACTTCGTCAACCTGGTTGTTCGGCTTGTTTGGCGATGAATGACGACAAGATTCCGGCAGGTAAATATTCTGTTTCGACTTCTAATCGTAATTTCGAGGGTCGGCAAGGTCCCGGTGCGCGCACTATGCTCGCCTCGCCTCGCACGGCTGCCTTGGCTGCCATCAACGGGAAAATCGTGATGGCATAAAAAATAATATCAATGAAAAAGATCAAAGAGATTTGGCACAACAAAAAAGTGCGCTTTGCGGTGGTTACCCTGATTTACCTCTTGTGGTTTGTCGTTTGGACAGAGAACATATGGTGGTTGCTAGGCGTGCCCTTAATTTGGGATCATTACTTCTCGCGCTATATCGACAAGATCTTTCTCAACAAATATCGTGAGTTCAAGAAGCGCAATCGCGTGCTGAAAATTACTCTCGAATGGATCGAGGCGCTGCTTTTCGCTGTGGTGGTGGTGGTGCCGTTGAAGCTCTATTTCTTTGGAATGTATGTCATTCCCTCTTCGTCGATGGAGCAGACGCTGCTCGTGGGCGACTATCTGATGGTGGATCGGGTGGCTTATGGGCCCAAGATGCCCAACACGCCCATCTCCTTTCCGTTCGTTCAACACACCTTGCCCTTCACCAAAGACACCCCCTCGTTTGTGGATTGGGTCAACTTTGATTACAAGCGTTTGGCGGGTTATTCGTCCGTTAAGAGGATGGATATAGTGGTTTTCAATTTCCCAGCTGGTGATACTGTTGCCGTTGAGTGGCCCAACAGCACCTATTATGATTTGGTGCGCACGCCCCAGGGGCGCGATTATGTGTGGGCAAATTCCAAAGTGGTGTATCGCCCCGTGGATAAGCGCGAGAATTATGTCAAGCGTTGTGTGGCGGTGGCTGGCGACTCGATTCGCTTCGATGGCCAAACGCTGTATATCAATTCACAGAAAGTGACCCCACCCGAGGGCGTTCAATACGACTATGCGGTGCAAATGTCTGGGGCTACAACTAGCGAGATCAAAACGATGACCGCCCAGCAATGCGCCAAAGCTAAGGCGGCGGGGGCGATGGTGGTGCACGCGGTGTATGAAAGCGAGGGGAACGAGATTTTCCCTAATCGCCCCGACCTCTACCCGTGGACCAAGGACGATTTCGGCCCGCTGTGGGTTCCGCGTCGTGGAGCCACCGTGCCGCTGACGATGGCGAATTTGCCGCTCTATGAACGCATTATCAAAAATTATGAGCGCAATACGCTCTCGGTTCGCGACAGCACGATATACATCAATGGAGCCGTGGCGCGCGATTATACCTTCAAGATGGATTACTACTTTATGATGGGCGACAATCGCGACAATTCGGCCGATTCGCGTTACTGGGGCTTTGTGCCCGAAGATCACATCGAGGGGCGCGTGAGCTTTGTGTGGCTATCGATCACCCCGGGCGAAAATATTTTCACAGGGCTGCGTTTCTCGCGTATGTTCCGTGGAGTTAATTAGTTATAAGGTGACTTCTGAAAATTGCTTTTTCATCGCTCGACTGCCGAGCTCGAAAAAATCTAATTCCTAGAAGCGCCATAAATTGTTTGAGCGATATGAAAGTTAGATTAAATAGAAAAGGAATACTGTTTGTTGCCTTCGTGGTTTTGGTGATCACCATCATTGTGTTGGCCATCGTGTGGGGAGTGCGTAGCTGTTCGTCGAATCCTGGTTCGCCGGCTGACTCAACCGCCACGGGCGATACGACCGGTATTACGTATGAAGAATTTGGTGCCGATTCGATTCTTATGCCAGGCGACACTACGGTGCTCGTTGCGCCCGCTGCTTCTCAAAATTATCTCGAGAAGTTGGTCTTCGGCGATATGCACAAAGAGCTCTACGGCATTTCGGTGGCTGGCTTCGAGATCGAGGCGGGCGAAATCCAGAGTGGGCAGACCTTTTCGAGTTTGATGAACGACAAGTACAATGTCAACATAGCCATCATCAATTCGCTGATCGAAAAGAGCAAGGGTATTTTCGATATGCGTGATCTGAGGGTGGGTAATTCATACACCGCTTTTTTGAGTCAAGATACCACCGTGCACGGCAAATTGGAATACTTGGTCTACGAAAAATCGGCTTCGGAATTTGTTGTTTTTGCGGCTGGCGACAGCACCTTTGTGCGTAAAGACAAGAAGGATATTACATCCGAAGAGCGTTTTGCCCAAGGGGTGATCAAAAGTTCGCTCTGGGGGACGATCTATGAAAATGGATTGAACGAGCAACTTGTGGCGCGGCTCGAAGCGATCTTCAAATGGAGTATCGACTTCTATGCCATTCAGCCTGGCGACTCGTTCCGCGTGATCTACGAAGAGCAGTTTATCGACACGGTGAGCGTGGGTGTGGGGCGTATTTTTGGTGCCGAATTTGTGCACAACAATAAGCCATATCTGGCCGTGCGCTTTGAACAGACCAATAAAAACGGCAATTTGGAGGTTGGTTATTGGGATGCGTTGGGCAAGAATCTGCGCAAGAATTTCCTGAGTGCTCCGCTGAGTTTCACGGCTCGTGTGTCGTCTAAATTCGGGATGCGGGTGCACCCTATTTCGCGTCGTCGTCGTCAACATAATGGGATCGACTATGCTGCCCCTTCGGGGACAAAAGTTCTCTGTGTGGCCGATGGTGTGGTGACGGCCAAGGGCTGGGATCGTGGCGGTGGGGGCAATCGGATCTGGATTCGCCACGGCCAAGGGCTCGAATCGGCCTACCTTCACCTGCGTGGCTTTGCCAAAGGTTTGGCCGTTGGGCAGCGCGTGCGTCAAGAACAAGTCATTGGTTATGTGGGGTCTACGGGGGCTAGTACGGGGCCTCACTTGGATTTCCGTATCAGGCGCAATGGTAAATATATCGACCCAGCCAAAACTCCGTCCACGCCAACAGATCCAATCGCCAAGGGTAACAAACAGGCGTTCGACAAGATGAAAAACGATGTGCAGCAGGTGATGGGTCAATACACAAAAAAATAGACGATCTTGGTTGTAATTATTAAATACGAGGCTGGCAATGTTCGCTCGGTGGTCAATGCGCTATCGAGGCTTGGTGCAGAGGTCTGTGTGAGCGATGACGAGCAGGTGATCCGCCAAGCGAGCCACGTCATTCTGCCCGGGGTGGGGCACGCTTTGCGCGCGATGGCGGATCTCGAACGGCGAGGCTTGACGGATGTGATTCGTAGCCTGAACCAACCGATGCTGGGCATTTGTATCGGTATGCAGTTGATGTGCCGCCAGAGCCAAGAGGGGCCTACGACAGGGCTGGGGATCTTCGATTGCGCGGTGAGTAAAATGGAAGGCTCCACCCAAGGGCTCAAAATTCCGCACGTGGGCTGGAATACAATATACAATACGCAAAGCGAGCTTTTCAAGGGTTTTGCCTCGCCCGAATATGTCTATTATGTCCACTCCTATGCCGCGGGACTGTGTGCGCACACCATTGCCACCACCGCTCACGGTGCCGAATTTAGTGGTGCTTTGCGGAACGGTAATTTTTTTGGCACCCAATTCCATCCCGAAAAAAGCGGCGATGTGGGGGAACGTATTTTGAAAAATTTTCTCGAACTTACTTAAACTAAGATGATAACAATAATTCCAGCAATCGATATAATCGATGGTCAATGTGTGCGCCTCAGGCAAGGCGATTACAGCCAAAGTACGGTCTACTCGGGCGATCCGCTCGCCGTGGCGCAATCATTCGAGGCGGTTGGTGTCCGCCGTTTGCACGTTGTGGATCTGGATGGAGCCAAGAGCAGCGAGCCGCAGAATCTGGATGTTTTGTGCCGTATTGCGTGTGGCACTAATCTAGATATCGAGTGGGGCGGAGGGGTCAAAAGTCGCGCGGCGCTCGAAATGGTTTTTGGCGCTGGGGCTACTCGCGCCATTTGCGGCAGCGTTGCCCTGACCAATCCCGCGATGGTCGAGGGGTGGATCGAGGAGTTTGGTGCCGAACGGATTATACTGGGAGCCGACATTAAAAATGGTTTTGTGGCAACGCACGGGTGGACAGAAGGGTCAAAAACGACTATCGACGAGATTCTTGGCAACTTTGCCGCCAAGGGTTTGAGCCGCACCGTGGTGACCGATGTGGCGAAAGATGGAATGCTCGAAGCGCCGAATTTCGAACTTTACGAACGTTTGGCTAAGCTTTTCCCTCGACTGAGAATCACGGTTAGCGGCGGGGTGAGTTCGCTCGCCGATGTGGATAGATTGAATCAGATGGGGCTCGATAGTGTGATCGTGGGCAAGGCTATCTATGAAGGGCGAATCACACTCAAAGACTTAGAGCGATGGTTAGCAAACGCATAATTCCGTGCCTGGACGTTCGCGATGGGCAGACGGTCAAGGGGACTCACTTTGTTGATCTTCAACTCATTGGCGATCCTGTGGAGCTCGGTGCAAAGTATGCGCGCGAGGGGGCGGATGAATTAGTGTATCTCGATATTTCGGCAACAGAGGATGGTAGGCGAACTTTCACTGAGGTGGTCGAGAAGATCGCCGCGCGCATTAATATTCCCTTCACCGTGGGTGGAGGAATTTCGTCGCTCGGTGATGCGGAGCGATTGTTGGCCGCCGGGGCGGACAAAATTTCGATCAACAGTGCCGCCGTGGCGCGTGCGGAGCTGATCGAGGAAATTGCGCGCGGCTACGGCTCGCAATTTGTGGTGGTGGCCATCGATGCCAAAAAAGTAGATGGGGTGTGGAGGGTCACCACTCACGGAGGTAAAAAATTGACAGATAGAGAATTATTCCAGTGGGCGAGGGAGGCCCAGGATCGCGGCGCGGGCGAAATACTATTCACCTCGATGGATCACGACGGCACAAAGTCAGGCTATCCGTGCGACACCTTTGCCGCCCTAGCCGCCCAACTTTCGATCCCCATCATCGCCTCGGGCGGGGCTGGGTCGGTGGACGACATAGAGCAAGTGTTGAGCCTTGGCAAGGCGGATGCAGCGTTGGCGGCTTCGATTTTCCACTACGGAACCATCCCCATACCGGTGTTGAAAGCAGAACTCAAAAGACGAAACATAAATATAAGAATATGATACGATTTGAAGATCTCAAACTTGAAAAATGTGCCGATGGACTAGTGCCCGTTGTGGTGCAAGAACAATCTACTCGCCAAGTGCTGATGCTTGGTTATATGAACGCCCAGGCGCTGGAAAAAACGCAAAAAGAGGGACGCGTAACTTTTTATAGCCGCTCCAAACAACGTCTGTGGACCAAGGGCGAAACGAGCGGCAATTTTCTGGAACTTGTTTCGCTGAGCGTCGATTGCGACAGCGACACCTTGCTCGCTCGCGTTGTGCCCACTGGCCCTACGTGCCACACGGGCACCAAAAACTGCTTCGCCACGTGTGAAACCGAGGGCTTTATCGGCGAACTGCAACGCGTGGTGGCCGATCGCCACGCCCAGATGCCCGAAGGATCATACACCACCCATCTGTTCAACAAAGGGGTGAACAAAATCGCTCAAAAAGTGGGCGAAGAGGCTGTCGAAACGGTGATCGAGGCGGTGGCCGTCAACCGAGACGCGATGATCTACGAAGCGTCGGATCTGGTTTACCACCTCTTGGTGTTGCTCGAAGCCACTGGTTGCTCGATCGAGGATCTGGAAAAGGAGCTTTTCAAGCGGCATAAATAAAAACTGATTTTTATTGCAGTTTTTTTATCTATCTTTGTAGTAATGGGGCAATGTTCAATGTTGCTTGAATAATAAAAGGTGACTTCTAAAAATCGTTTTTTCGGCGTTGGGTTTCGGATCTTAAAATCCTCACTTACTTCAAGTAAGCTCCGG
>JAVXIH010000071.1:0-9480 GCA_036648455.1 Mucinivorans sp. | reverse complement strand
TCTTATATTCAAGGGGGCTTCTAAAAATTAGATTTTTCAAGGCGTACTGTGGTCGATAAACCGGAGCGTACACGAAGTACGTGAGGATTTATCGATCCACAGTAGAACGACGAAAAAGCAATTTTGAGAAGTCACCCTCAGATCATCTCGATCGCGTGGCTCTCGATCCAACCCTTCTCGCCGTTAGCAATCTGAATTTCGCACCAATTTTCGGCTTGATCCACCACATCCACCATCGTCCCTTCGTGCAGCACAAAGAGGTCTTTGCTGTCGGCTGCGGGCGAACTGCTCACGGGAGCCGCCGTGTTGATCACCACCGCCGAAGTAGCGTTCTGTGTAATGTTATACGAGACCAGCGAACAGCTAAACGAAGTGATGGCACACACGGCAAACACCACAAAAACGGTAAAGCCAACCTTGCGTAGCGACAACTGACCCATCACCAACCACACCACTACACCCGCCAAAGCAAGAGCCAAAAACACGATCGAGAGCACCGCCCACGTGTTGGAACTCACCATCTCGCGCAAGCCGTTGAGGTAAGTGATCACAAAAAATTCGGGCACCGCATCGATTTTATCCACCGTCTTGGATGTGGCCACGCTCAGGTTGTAACGCGCGTCTTCCATCGAAGGATCGAGCCTCAGAGCCCGATTGTAGTTCAGGATCGCCTGCCCCGTCATATCACTCTTGAAATAGGCATTACCAAGGTTGTAGTAGAGCGCGGCGCTGTGCTCGCCCCGATCTATAATTTGGTTATAACGATCAATTGCCGTTGCAAAATCGCCAGTTTCATAGGCTTTTTCGCCCGCCTGGGCGGTCGTATCTTTGATTTGAGCCTGCGCCGCCAAGGCGGTCAAAGCTATAATCACTATCAAAAAATATCTTTTCATGGTTTGTTTAGGCTATTTTATCAATAATGGTGAGCGCCTCTTGGTAGACATCTTGCATCGAAATTTCGGTTGCCGGGGCGTAGTGCGCCACTTCGCACCGCTCGATGAGTTCCACAAATTGATCGACCACCGCCTCGTCCACACCACGCACGGCGAGTTGTTCGCGGACGGTCTGTTTGTTGAGCTGGCTGGTGGCAATGGTAAACTTATCGCCCACATAGCCCCACAGGGCGCGCAACGTTTCGTCGAAGAAAGCCGACCGATCGTCCTTGTCCAACAACGCCCGCGCACCTTTGAGCCGCGAAAGAGCCACTTTGCTCGCCTTGCGTTTCTGGCGACCTTCGACATCGGCACGAGCCGCTATTCGCTTTTTGAGCAGCACCAAGGCCGCAAAGAAAAGCGCCACCACCACGGCCAGAGCTACAAAATAGCTTGACGAGAAAAGCACCACCAGGTTTTTATCGCGCAGAGCCAAATCGCCACGCTTGATGTGACGAATATCCGAGCCCACCACTTCGAGCTCCTCTTTGTTAAGACCCGCC
Organism: Mucinivorans sp.; assembly: GCA_036648455.1. Taxonomy (GTDB): domain Bacteria; phylum Bacteroidota; class Bacteroidia; order Bacteroidales; family Rikenellaceae; genus Mucinivorans. The sequence continues at coordinate 8,045 of JAVXIH010000071.1, read as the reverse complement.
ACCACGGCAGCCGCATTTTTGCCACCCGTCGGATCACGCAACACTTTAAGTTTATAAGGTGCGCTGGAGAGAGTTCGGTAAGCACCCGTCGAAGGATCGAAATACGAAATTTCGATCGGTGGCAACGTGTATTCGCCCTCGGCACGGGCTATAAAAGGAAATTCCCACGTCCGCGAACCAGTGGTGCCGTTGACACTCGCACGGAGCGATTCGGTGGTTTTGGTATCATACTGCTCGAAAGCGGCTGGTAGCTTGAACTTCGGGGTCTCGATAAGCGGAAAATCGCCCGTCCCGTCGAGTGTGATTTTCACCCAACCAGCCGCATTGGCCGTCAGCTGGGCACCGCTCGTTTGGCTCTGCAAAGTGAATCGACCCACGGCCAACGAGAAATTAGACGGCGCACCAGCACGAGGCAACTCCTTGACTTGCACCTTGATGGCAGGAGCGGTAACCATAAGGTCCACATTTTTCACATCTTGCATCCCCCCCATAAAATTATCGAACAACGACGATCCGCCGCTCGACTGGGTGACCACCTGCACGGTGGCCTTGAAACTCGATTGCTCGACCTCCAAGGTGCCGCTTTTTTGGGGATAGATCAACCATTGGCGAATCGGTTGCACCTGGTATACCTTGCCATTCAATGTTTCGCGACTCGGTTCGGCACCTGTCAGATCGAGTTCCTGAGTCCAGAAACCATTGAAAGTCGGATACTTAGGGCTCTGCAAACCAGACACACCAACGCGCATATAAAGTTTCAGCGTCGCCACAATTGCCTCGCCCTTGTAGACACTGTTTTTCGAGAGCGACATACGCAAAATCACATCGTTGGCCGACACTTTTCCGCTGCTTTGTTCGGCACGATTGCCGCCAGCTGACGAGCCATCCTTCGACGCGGCTACAATATTAATAACCAGAGCTTTGGATGTGTATTTTTTGCCGTCCAACGTCGCCGTCCCAGCCGAGACGGTGATCTTCGAACCGCTGCCCGCTTGCAAAACATAAGTGTAAATGTCGTACACTCCGCCGCTTTGCACTCCATTTATGATTGTGTACGACGAGCCGCTAGCCGTGATTGGCCCCGACAACACATCGCACCCCGTGAACTGAGGCGGGGTAAAACGGCCATTCTGAGCCCCTTCTAACCGATATTCGACCCTGAAACGTTCGCCCGCTTCGACAGTCAGCGGGGCATCGACCGTCAGCGCAACTTTCTGTGCCACAGCCATCAGACTAGTCACCGAAAGTACTAAAATAAATAGAAAATGCTTTATTTTCATTCTTCTTTTTTTGAAAATATAGAGATTCGTGATAAAATTCTGTTCTTGCGACTGATCATCAAACTTTCGATGAGCAGCGCCACGAGAGCCAAGATGGCCAAGTAGTAGAATTGGTCGTCATACTCCTGAAAGACAAGTGTTTCGTACTCTTGTTTTTGCATCTGATCGATGCGCTTCAATATTTCGTCCAGCCCCACGCTTTGCTCGGTGGCACGCACATAAACGCCACCCGTTTCGACTGCGATTTTTTGGAGTGTAGCCTCGTCTAACTTACTGACCACGATCTCGCCCAGCGAATCTTTGACCATCTGACCATCGATAGAAATCGGGGCTCCTTGGGGGGTGCCGATACCAACGGTATGGATCACGATCCCCTTTTCCTTAGCCGCCAAAGCTGCCGCCAACGGATCGTCATCGTGACTTTCGCCGTCCGTGATCAGGATTATGGTGCGCGAACGCTCTGAACCCTCGGAGAAAGAACGCGAAGCCAACTCAATGGCCGAGGCCACCGAAGTGCCTTGCTCGGGCACCAAATTGGGCGACAGATTGCTCACAAAAGCACCCGCCGACACGTAATCCGAGGTGATGGGCAACTGAATATAGGGTGCCCCAGCGAAGATCACCATCCCCACACGATCCTTATCCAACTTTTCGATCAAACGGCGAATGGCGTTCTTGGTGCGTTCCAAACGCGAAGGAGCAAAATCTTCGGCCAACATCGAACGCGACACATCGACTGTCAACATTATTTCGCTACCGTTCCCCTTGGCCTTGCCGAGCTTGGCACCCAATTGAGGCTGAGCCAAAGCCGTGACTATCAGCGAAATAGCAACCAGAAGGAGAATAAATTTAGTGCGCACCCTCTTGGGCGAAGCTTCGCGGGCCAGCTCCGCAAAGAGCGCTGCCTGGGCAAAGAGCGCCTCACGCCGCTTCTGATCGCGCCGATAGTAGACGTAACCCACCACCAAAAGCGGAATGAGAAGCAGCAAATAAAAATATTGTGGTTCAGCGAATCGGAACATTTTTTATACTATTTTTCGAAATTATTTACTCTGATAATTTTCACACGACCCACGGCCAATTATGGAATCTGCTTGAAAACAAAATATCTACACCCCATCTCGATGATAATCAGCAGCAGGGCGAGCAGCAAAAACGGATGGAAAACCTCGGCATATTTTGTGAAATTCTCGACCTCAACCTTTGTCTTTTCCAACTTATTGATCTCGGCATATATCTCGGCCAGCTTGGTGTTGTCGGTGGCGCGGAAGTAGCGCCCGCCAGTTTTGTGGGCGATCGAAGTCAGCAGCGCCTCGTCGATCTCCACCTTGGCATTTTGGAATACGATATTTCCCCACGCATCATAAGCTGGGAAGGGCGCGTAACCCTCTGTGCCAACGCCGATTGTGTAGACCCTGATCCCATATTCCTTGGCAATGTCGGCGGCACCAGCTGGGTCGATCTGACCCGAATTGTTCACCCCATCCGTGAGCAGCACGATCACCTTGCTCTTGGCATCGCTCTCTTTGAGTCGATTGACGGCCGTTGCCAGTCCGTTACCGATGGCCGTACCGTCGGCAATGACCCCCATCTGAACCCCTTGCAGCAGGTTGACCAGCGACACGTGATCCGTGGTGAGCGGCGATTGGGTGAAGGCCTCGCCCGCAAAACTACTAGACCGATGCGATCCGTGGGACGCTCGGTGATAAAATTGGCCGAAATTTCCTTGGCTGCGTTGAAGCGGTCGGGTTGGAAATCGCGAGCGAGCATCGACCCCGAAATATCGAGTGCCACAACAACATCGATCCCCTCGGCGTTGCTATTGGTCACACTTTCGCTAGTCTGTGGGCGCGCGATGGCAACAATAATCAGCGCCACAATCGCCAAACGCAAAACAAAAGGCAAATGTCGAAGATAATAAGTCGCCGTGTGATGGGTTGGCGAACCAAGCCCATCGATCGACGAAATGGTGACCGCCGCCCCACCCTGACGCGTACGGTAAATATAGTATGCCACCATCAAAGGCAACAAAACTAGCAACCACAGCAGATCGGGATTTGCAAATTTAGTGAACATATATTTCTAGAATTTTAATTCCTGTTTTTTGACGGCAGATCAGCCCATCGCTTTCTCATAAGCTTGATGTGCAGCCTTTTGTTCGGACTCTTTTTTCGATCGCGAACATCCATAACCCCACTTTTGTCCATCAATCATCAGCACCGTTTCATATGAAGGGCTATTCTCCGAGTAATTAACGGATTTCTCGCTCCAAAATTGCATTTGTCGATGCTCTTTTTGCGTCCATTCGATCATACGACTTTTGAAGTCAATTTCGGTCTGCATAATCTGGTCAACATCCATATATTGACCAAAAAGTTTGAGCAGCGCATTGCTCGCCTTGTCGTATCCTTTATCTAGGTAGAGCGCGCCCGAGAGAGCCTCCACCGCATCGCCATACATATTTTGCTTCGAGAATCCTGCCCCACCAGCCGAGGCCACGATTTCGCCTTTGAGGCCTATCTTGCGCCCTAGATCATTGAGCGAAGCGCGACACACGATCTTCGAACGAAGCTGAGTCAATTCGCCCTCCTGCATATCGGGATAATCGATAAAGAGAAGCTCCGAGATCACAGTCTCGATCACCGCATCGCCCAAAAATTCGAGGCGCTCGTTGTTGATCGATGTATCGGCATCGACAAAGACCGAGGCCGAACGATGAACGAGCGCCAACTTGTATAGCTCAATATTAGAAGCCCATACACCGAAAATTCGATGTATGAGCCTATAATAATGTTTGTCTTTACCGTATTTTTTGAATAAAATCATTCGGAAAATTTGGTTTGAGAGAAAATAAAGCAAAGGAGGTTTCTAAAAATTGAATTTCCCAAGGCGAACAAGGTCGAAAAACAACTTTCAGAAGTCACCCAAAAAGTCCCAACAACCTACTCCGTGTATTTTTTGAGAATCACCGTCGCGTTGTGACCACCGAAGCCGAAAGTGTTGCTCAACGCATAATTCACATCGCGTTTTTGCGCCTTGTTGAGCGTCAGATTCAATTTGTAATCGATCGACTTGTCGAGATCAAAATTGTTGATCGTAGGCGGAATAATGCTACGATTGATGGCCATAATACAAGCCAACGCCTCGACAGCTGCCGCCGCACCAAGCAGGTGACCGGTCATCGATTTGGTAGACGAAATATTCATTTTGTAGGCGTGGCGACCGAAAGTAGTCATCAACCCCGTGAGCTCGGGAACGTCACCCGCGGGGGTCGATGTACCGTGCAAATTGACATAATCAATGGCCGAAGGTTTGATGCCTGCATCTTCCAATGCATTAGCCATCGCCTTGGAAGCTCCCATTCCGTTAGGGTGCGGAGCGGTGATGTGGTAAGCATCGGCACTCATACCGCCACCTACTAATTCGGCATAGATCTTGGCTCCACGTTTTTTGGCGTGCTCCAACTCTTCGATCACTAGCGCTCCCGCGCCTTCGCCCATCACAAAACCGTCGCGATCAGCATCAAAAGGACGCGAAGCGGTCCGAGGGTCGTCATTGCGAGTCGAGAGAGCCTGCATGGCGTTGAAACCACCAACACCTGCGGGGTTAATAGCCGCCTCCGAACCTCCCGTGATCATCACATCCGCCTTGTTCCAACGGATGTAATTCATCGCGTCGATCATCGCGTGATTAGACGAAGCACACGCCGAAACAGTCGCAAAATTAGGCCCGCGGAAACCATACTGAATCGAAATATGACCCGCCCCAATGTCGGAAATCATCTTGGGAATGAAGAACGGATTGAAACGCGGAGTCCCATCGCCCTTGGCCCAGTTCTCGATCTCGGTGGTGATGGTTTCGAGTCCGCCGATACCAGAAGCCCAGATCACACCTGCGCGATCGAGGTCTAATTCTTCGAGATTGAGCGCCGAATCATCGACAGCCTGCTTGGTGGCAACGAGGGCAAACTGAGCGTAACGATCTAGTTTGCGAGCCTCCTTGCGATCGAAATGTTGAGTGGGGTCAAAATCTCTGACCTCACACGCGAATTGCGTCTTGAATTTCGAGGCATCAAAATGGGTGATCGGACCAGCTCCGCTCTCACCCTTTTCCAAGGCAGCAAAGTACTCGTCTACGTTCTTACCCAGAGGATTAATGGTACCCATACCTGTCACTACTACTCTTCTCATCTGATTTTAATTTTTTGAGGGGGTTTAATATTTACCAAATACCAAAGAGGGGAGATAAGCAACGCCCACTCCCTATCTCTAGTTCTTCAATTCATTTTTCGTGAATTGTGTCAAAAATCGACGAGATTTAGCACAAAAATCCCTGCTCGTGAATGGAACGTACACCAAGTACAGTGACATTCACAAGCAACCTTTTGTGTCAAGCCTCGCAATCTTCACACTAATTACGCTTTTTTAGCTTCGATGTATGTGATAGCGTCACCTACTGTACCGATTTTTTCAGCGTCTTCGTCTGGAATTGCGATTTCGAATTCTTTTTCGAATTCCATTATAAGTTCAACTGTGTCGAGTGAATCAGCACCAAGATCAGCAGTAAAGCTTGCTGTTGGAACGGCTTCTGCAGCGTCAACGCCTAGTTTATCAACGATAATTTCGACAACTTTTTTTGAAATGTCTGACATAATTTTAAGTGTTAAGGTTAAACAATTATGTGCAAAAGTACACATTTTTCTTGAATACCACTACTTTCTCCATAATTTTTTGTAATTTTCGTCGTCAAATTTACATAAACAACTTATTATGAAACATATAGCGATTTTTGCTTCTGGCTCTGGCACCAACGCCCAAGCGATTATGGAACGTATGCAAAACAACCCAGCAGGGCGTGTGGTGGCTCTATTGTCCAACAAAACGGACGCTTACGCGCTCACGCGAGCGGCACAATTCGGGGTCGAAACCTTCGTTTTCAAGGCACAGACCCTGCGCGACAATCCGAACGAAATTCTAGATATTTTGACGCGCAAAGAGGTTGATCTAGTGGTGTTAGCTGGTTTTATGTTGCTTATGCCAGCCGTCATTGTGGCGCAATACGAGGGGCGCATTATCAATATTCACCCCGCGCTTTTGCCCTCTTATGGCGGTAAGGGTATGTATGGCGACAATGTGCACAAGGCGGTCATAGCGGCTCACGAGAAACAATCTGGCATCACAATTCATTATGTGAATGCTAATTACGATGACGGATCGACTATTTTCCAAGCCACAACGCCCATCACGCCTGGCGAGACAGCCGACACTCTGGCGGCAAAGATCCACGTGCTCGAACATCAATATTTTCCCGAGGTGATCGAAAAATTGTGTAATGAAAGATAGATTATTAGAACGATTTATGCGTTACGTAGCCTTCGAGACCACCTCGGCCGAGGAGAGCGAAAATTTCCCGTCCACGGCGGGTCAGTTATTACTTTTAGATGCTTTGGCCGACGAACTTCGCCACCTTGGATGCACAGATGTCGAGCGCGACGAGTGGGGTTATGTGATGGCCACCATCGCCCCCACGGCTAACCACCAAGACGAGAAAGTGATTGGCCTCTTGGCTCACGTCGACACATCGCCCGATATGAGCGGACGCGGTGTCAAACCACAGATTCACCACAATTACGACCCCACGCACCCGCTGCAACTTGGCACAAGTGAATATTATTTGGATAGCGCCGAGTTTACCGAATTACGTCTTTTGACTTCTCACACCTTGATCACCACCGACGGCACGACTCTGCTCGGGGCGGACGACAAGGCTGGGGTGGCGGAAATTATGACCGCGGCGGAATATATCATTCAACATCCCCAGATCGCCCACGGCAAGATCCGCATCTGTTTCACCCCCGACGAGGAGGTGGGTCGGGGGGTCGACCACTTGGATCTCGCAAAGTTTGGAGCCGATTATGGTTACACCATTGATTCGGGTGCCGAAGGAGCTTTTGAGTACGAAAATTTCAACGCCGCCAAGGCTCTGATCACCATCTGCGGGCTCAATATTCACCCTGGCTATGCCAAAGACAAGATGGTCAACGCCTTGGACATCGCCTGTCATATTCACGCGATGGTTCCCGTTCATCAGCGTCCCGTCAACACCGAGGGGCGCGAGGGTTTTTTTCACTTGCACTCTTTGAGCGGCACGGTTGATCACGCCACGATGGAGTATATCATCCGCGACCACGACCGCGAGCTTTTCGAGCTCAAAAAGACGATCCTCGCGCGTATTGTCGCCACTCAGCCAGCCGCGAGCCTCACCCTGGGCGATCAGTATTATAATATGTATGAGGTGTTGAGCGAGCATCCTGATGTCATTGATCGTGCTTTGGTGGCTATGCGCCGTGTTGGGGTTTCGCCTGTGGTGTCGCCTATTCGCGGGGGGACTGATGGTTCGCGGTTATCGTTTATGGGATTGCCGTGTCCTAATATATTCACTGGAGGGGGAAATATGCATTCGCGTTACGAGTATGTTTCGGTGGACAGTATGGAGCGTGCGGTGGGGGTGATTGTTGAGCTCGTGGCGGTCAGACGCATAGCGTCTTTTGATTGCTGTGTCTAATAAAAATCACCGTGTCGGGGCACCGACCGCGGGGTTGGGGCGGTCGCGCGGCGACACCGAGATTGCCGTGAATAACAATATCACTAAAAGCAGCACTGTTAGTAAAATGCGTATTTCCGTTGTAGAGCTGCCCGAAATCAATTGCTCTCGTAGGCTAAGCTTTGAATTTGAGCGATTGGATCACCCCCATTTGCAGCATTT
>JAVXIH010000070.1:0-9602 GCA_036648455.1 Mucinivorans sp. | reverse complement strand
TTTCCCGTCATACGACGTGCAAGGACTATTTTTCGGCCAAGGCGCTTATGTTTTAAGCGGAGGAACTATCTGGAAATTCAACCCGCCGCTCAAGAATTATGGCAGAGCTCCGAAATTTAGGGGGCAATAGTCCCTTTGACTTTATACGTCTTCGCTGAGGCCCAATCAAATAATACTGCCCGCAAGGCATATTCCCCTGCGAAGTTAGTGGATAGCCTTTTTCAACACTCTGAACTCACACTCACCATTACCAAGCAACCCTAGACCATCTACACCTTCGGCAACGCCCGTGAAAACAGTATTCAGGTCTGAACAATAAAACGAGACACTGGCTTCGCCTTTGCTGTCGGTGGTCACTGAGGGCTGCCACAGCAAAGTGTTTCGGGCATCGGGGGTCGAGCGTTGCACGTCAACGGCATCGGCTTGATAGAACTCGCGCGCAGCGTAATAACCCTTCGCTCGCCAAATATTACTGGCGCGCAACAACTCCGCCTCGCTCAATTCAGTGCCCGTATAAGTGATTTCTTTCACATCCGTGACATACCATTGCCCATCGCTATTGGGTTCATATCGAATGGCGCGATATCGATGTCCGACTAGGGGAGCCAATCGAGGTCCTTTATAATTGCTAGTGTGCAAACCGAGAGGATGGTGGTTGTACCCATTGTAATCATTGATGTAACCGCCCAGTGGATCGCCACACGTACACACCCAAGGCCCTCCGGTATAGATGTGCGCCAAGCTATCCAAATGTCCCATAAATTTATCGCGCGACACACCGTGCCCCTTGCCAATCACTCTGACCGCATCGATCAGCTGAGTTGAATCGTTGAGAGATAGTGTCCCGCTGACCACCCAATCGATTTGGTGCTGCGTGGGGTCGGCCGTTGGATAAAAATTAGGCTTGGTTTTCCGCACGCTATCTATGATGGAAAAACAATCATCTATTTTGATAACAGGCTTAAATTCGGCACCGAGCATCGATTTGAGGTAGATATATCCGCCCCGTAATTCGTTCATCATCGCTGGATCGACGGTAAATCGGCCGAGCGAATCGGTCCAAATAAATTTAGAACTTCCTGACGCGGCAGACACTTGAATCAGTTGCATGGCGTTGTCAACCTTGTCTTTCTTGGTCTTGCGACTGGCGAGCATTTGTCGACCAACTATGTGATCGACAATAAATTGTTTGTCCCGTGGCACTGCATTAGCCGCGTTCCACACATAGCGCCGCCACCCTTGGGTGAGTAGCAGCAAATCCAGAGCCTCAGCACGATCGGCATTCGTTTGATCGAAATAATACGCCGGATTATAGATCTTACCACGAATTTGAGACGACAAATAACAATGAGTCATAATATTGATAGCGTCATCGGCATTGACATACGCCTTGTCGTAGATGCTGAGCCCCAGATTGGCTTTCACCGGCATCCCAGCCTGATCAGTGACTCGGATATTGATTGTCGCCTTGGTGCGGGTGGCATAACTTTTTTGGTCTGGTGTGAGGGTGATATTGAGCTTCTTGTCAGGGTGAAGCGCCACTAGCCTCTCCGCCACAGGCTCCATATTTTGATCCACAAGTGTAAACTCGGCTATACCTTGGTAAGGAAAATTGGCGGTAGGAATCGATATTTTCATCCTCTGTTTCAACGTGCCCGTGGCAATACAGCAAACTACCCCACGCATCTGACCAACGATATAAATTTTTCCATCGGGTATATTATCGCTTTGCGAAACAATAAAATTCAATTTATCGGGGTCTTGACTCTCCAAGCTCAACACCATTCCTTCGTCTTGGATGGCGGGCAAAGGATAACTGCCACCATTTGTCAGCTCCACACGATACGTTTTGCCGTTTTCGGGGGTGAACCATATCGCCCCCATCCCATCGTGCGTACTTTTTATTTCGCACATCGCCCGATCACCTTCATACAGCATTCCATCGAAGGCCATCGGATTCCCTTTGCCATCGGTGGCCTTGAAGGCAAGGCGCGAAGAGAGTCCCCGAACAAGGTTGCCTCCCTCGGCAAAGATTTCAAATTTTAAGGGACTCGCCTCTATTGACTTTTCCGATTGGCTCCGAGCGGCACTGGAAGCGATACTTTGAGCAATATTATCGACAATCCGAATTTTGCGAGCCGGAAGCATCCAAATCGAATCATTGAAGAACGACCGCCTCGTATAACCCTCTAATTGATAATCACCGGCAGTAAGTTTTTCGGACACATACACCTGCCCAGTGGCCACACCACTCACGATAGGATATTTCTCGCGCCACACCACGCTGTCCTTGTCCGTGAGCATCTGTAAATATAACGTCTTATCAACTTCCGACAAACTATCAGGCAAGCCAAAAGTGTATGCATCAAGAATATAGGCTTTGAAAAACAGATCTTCGCCCGTTTCGTAGATCCCTTTACTCGTTTGTAGATATACGAGCTGCGAAGGGTTATCAATAAGACGTTCAGTGAATTTAACCGACAAAGAATCCAAATTATTTTGAGCAGAAACGATGCCAAATTCACAAAAAATAGCAATCAATAAAAACAAATATTTTTTCATTGTATTATTATTTAACGATCCTAAAACACAGAATGACCTCCCAAGAGAGTAATTTAGCCAAAACAATATCCCTCAAACAAATTAATTTGTTTGAGGGATATTGTTCAGTGGAATTTTATAGAAATATAAAAACCACACAATCAAATCCTTACGGAAGCAATTGTTATTTGTAGCGAGAGGCGGGCATGATCCGCCGACCTCATGATTATGAATCATGCGCTCTAACCAGCTGAGCTACCTCGCCAACTTAATCTATTTTGCGCGCATCTCGTCTGATACAGAGAGCTTCTTACGACCCTTTGCCCTGCGAGCTGCCAATATGCGGCGACCGTTTGGTGTTGACATACGTTCACGGAAACCGTGTTTGTTGATACGCTTGCGACGCGATGGTTGGAATGTCCTTTTCATATCTTCTTTTCTTATATATTTTAATCGATTGCGGAGCGCAAAGATAGTGATTATTTATGATTCTGCAAATTTTTTTCAACAAATATTACTTTTTTTGTCGAAAAAAATTCTTCATCGAACCATTTGCCTATTTCGAACACCGAAACTGCGGCACCAGAAGCCTCGATCTCGGCATCCAAATCGCCCCCTTTGAGCGTCAGCAGGCCCTTAGTATAACGCCCCCTACTCCACTCCAAAAGCGAACCCAGCGGAGCCACAGCACGCGAAATTACCCAATCCCACTGGCCGGGCAACGATTCGGCTCGACAAACCGAAAACTCAATGTTCTGCAACCCCAGCGCCTGAGCCACGCCTTGGGCCACTTTTATCTTCTTGGCCACCGAATCAACAGCCGTAAAACTCACTTCGGGCATCAAAATAGCCAGCGGAATGACAGGGAATCCGCCACCGCAGCCCAAATCGAGCACCTTAGCCCCGCGGGCGATCCACCCGCCACGCGCCAAGGCAAGCGAATGGAGCACGTGACGCTGATAGAGATTCGAGAGATCGGCACGCGAAACGACGTTAATCTTGGCGTTCCAGTCGTCATACAGCCCTTGCAAAAGCTCAAACTGCGCACACTGAGCGGGCGTAAGCGATGGGAAATATTTTAATATCTGATCCATTCTTTTCAACTATTTTTTCTTGATAACCAACAATTTATCTACCCTACTACCATCCATATCCATCACTTCAAACGTTATTTCGCGCCACACAAATCGATCGCCAGCCTGGGGTACGCGCCCCAAAATGGCCATCGCCATACCTCCCAAAGTATTGTAGCCCAAATTATCCAGCTCGTCATATATTACCACCCCGATCAAATCCATAAAATTATCAATCGAAATCGCCCCATCCACCAACATCGACCCATCGGCCCGAGTTACAATTTGAATGCTATCGGTTTGATTCTCTTCGGGCATATCGCCAAAAATTTTCTCCGACAGATCGTGCAAAGTCACAATCCCCTCCACGCTGCCATATTCACTCATCACAAGAGCCAGTTTGCGCTTGTTAGTCTTGAAAAGTTCGACAATACCACTGGCCAACATTGTCTGAGGCACATAGATCGGTTGCTGGACAATAGTGCGTAGATCGAAGGGCTTGCCCTGAGCAATGATGAGCAATATGTCTTTGACGGACACCGTGCCCACTATCTTATCGTTTTGTTCACCTTGGCTCACTGGATAGGTGCTGAAATGCGTGTTGGCTATGGTTTGTATCACTTCTTGTTCGGTGGCATCAATTCTCAGACTCACCACCGCCCCTCGATGGGTCATCACTTCGCTGGCACGGCAATCGCCAAAGCGGAAAACATCTTTCAACATTTTACCCTCTTGCTGATCGATCACTCCCTGCTGGGAACTTTGATGAAGAATAAATTTCAACTCGTCTTCGCTCATCGGACGATCTCCCGGAGCCTCGACTCCAAAAAGTTTGGTGGCCAATTTGGTGGAGATAGTAAGCAACCAAACAAAAGGAAAAGCGATCCTGGTCATCAACAACATAAAGGGCAGAAACTTGACGGCCACCTGCTCGGCGTTGGCCAGCGCTATGGATTTGGGCACCAATTCGCCCACAATGAGCGAAAGATAGGTAATCGCACCAACCACAACGATAATCGAAATATTATTGGCATAAGGAGCCAAGCAATCGATCGATTCAATCACCGGGCGCAAATCGTCCGACAGAGCCACACCACCAAAAGCACCAGACACAATGCCAATCAAAGTGATGCCGACTTGAATGGTGGACAACATCTTCTCGGGGCTTGCAATTTGGGCAATCACCCGAGCCGCATTCTTGTTGCCCGCCGCACTCATCATTTCCAGACGCGCACGCGAAGATGAGACCAGCGCCATTTCGTACATCGCAAAAAGCCCATTAACCAGCAATAAAACAATGATAATAATAATATCCATCCGCGTTATATGTTTTTGGATAATTCTTCGATCCGCGTGACCATCGTACTCCATTCGAAGCGTTTTTTCTCCCGCTCGATATTTTCGCGAAACAAAGGTTCGAAATTTTGATCAAAAAACCTATTAATAGCGCCGTTGATAGCTGCGGCGCGAGGTTCGACCACAAAGCCCACTACCCCATCAGGTACGATTTCGGGCAATCCACCAACATTGCTCACCACCATCGGCACACCAAAGTTATAGGCAATCTGGGTCACACCACTCTGGGTCGCCGTTTTGTAGGGTTGCACAACGAGCGAGGCAACCGAGAAATAAAGCCTCACCCGATGCTCGGGGATATACATATCGTGCAGGATGACAGACTTTTGCTCGATGAGTGGCATAAATTTTTCGCGATCAGCATAAAACTCACCTGCCACTATCAATTCCCTGTCAGAGCGCGGCTCCCAAGCATCCAACAGCAGATCCAACCCCTTGTAATCACGTATGAAACCAAAAAACAGAGCATATCGTTTCGACGGATCGAGCCCCAACTCCAAACACGCCTGAGCACGCGAAATTCGCTGACCATAAACATCATAGATGGGATGCGGCGAGAAAACTGTTGGGCGAGCGTAAGAAAAAATCTCGCTCAATTCGCGCCCCACTTCATTCGACATATATAGGACACCAGAGGTGGCTCGAAGAAAATAACGAGCACAAAAACGATCGTAAAAATGACGCTCGTGAGGAATAATATTATCGGTTATGGCGAGCACTTTGATACCCTTGGCTCGCAACCTGCCGCACAAAGTCCCCAACGCAGGAGCCATAAAAGACATCCAGTAACGAACAATCACTAGGTCTGGCTCCGCTTTGGCAATCCGCCCCGCGGCTCGAAACCAAGTGATGGGGTTGATCGAACTGATCAAACGCTCCACGGCGAGCCCCTCGGGCTTGGGCGCATCGGTGAATTGACTCTTGCCAGGGAAAAGTATAGACGGGTATTGGGTGGTAAGGCTCACGATGGACACCTGGTGCCCGACGGCCGAGAGCTCGCCCGCCAAACTTTCGTCCAGTTGGGCGATCCCACCACGAAATGGCCACGCAGGACCAACGATTATAATTTTCACCTCCTACAAAAATTATTTGTTCATAATGGCAAAAAACTCATCATTAGAGCGTGTGCCTTCCATATGTTTCTTGACAAATTCCATAGCCTCAACCGGGTTCATATCAGTCAGATAGCGACGCAAGATCCACATTTTTTGTAACAATTCTTTGTCTTGCAACAGATCATCGCGACGAGTGGATGATTGGGTAATATCGACGGCCGGATAGATACGTTTATTGCTCAACTTGCGATCCAGTTGCAGCTCCATATTACCCGTACCCTTGAACTCCTCGAAGATCACCTCGTCCATCTTGGATCCAGTTTCGATGAGCGCCGTGGCGATAATGGTGAGCGAACCTTTCTCCTCCGTGTTACGCGCGGCACCGAAAAAGCGTTTTGGTTTGTGAAGCGCAGCGGCATCCACACCGCCCGAAAGAATCTTGTTGGACGACGGTTGAACGGTGTTGTAGGCACGCGCCAAGCGAGTGATACTGTCGAGCATAATCACCACATCGTGACCACATTCGACCAGACGCTTCGCCTTTTCGAGCACCATTTCCGCCACCTTGACGTGTTTGGATGCTTGTTCATCGAAAGTCGAGGCGATCACCTCGGCACGCACCGAACGCGCCATATCGGTCACCTCCTCCGGACGTTCGTCGATGAGCAGCATAATCATATACACATCGGGATGGTTGTCGGCGATGGCGTTGGCAAGGTCTTTGAGCAGAGTAGTCTTACCAGTCTTGGGCTGAGCCACGATCAGCGCACGCTGACCCTTACCAATGGGAGCAAAAATATCGACAATACGATTACTGATCGACGCGTGACCATTGCCCGTGATATTGAATTTTTCCTGAGGAAAAAGCGGAGTCAAAAACTCAAACTGAATACGGTCGCGAGCTTGCTCGGGAGTCAAACCATTGATCTTGACGACTTTGGTCAACGGGAAAAATCGATCACCTTCGCGCGGCGGGCGAATAATTCCTTGGATGGTGTCGCCTTGTTTGAGCCCATAATTTTTGATCTGCTGAATCGATACGTATACATCGTCGGGCGAATTGATATAGTTATAGTCCGCCGAACGCAGAAAACCGTAACCATCGGGAGCCATTTCGAGCGAACCCGTACACTCGATCGTACCCAGGAAGTCGGTCTGAGCCTCGGTGGATCGCTGATGTGGTTGATTGTCAGGTTTTTTGTTATCCACCTGACGCGCAGTGTCGGGCGCAGACTCCGACCTTGGAGTTCGTTCGCCACGGTGAGCGCGATCGGTTTTTTGATGTGGATTGCGTGGTTTGTCGCTTTGTTTATCGTATCGCGGCGGGGTCGTGTTATCCTTTTCGATCGGCGGACGCTCGGCTTGTGGGGTTTGCTCGCTTGCGGGCTCGCTTGGCGTGTCGATCGTGTTGACGGACTGATCTTTGGGCTCGAACAGCGAACGGTCAGATACACGGCTGCCACTCACCCGTTTACGCCTTAATCTATGAGCCATTACAGCCTCATCCTTGGTTGGCATTTGGGTCAATGGCACAGCAACCACAGCAGATGAATCTTGTTTACCAGCTGTATTTTGTTGTTTTTCAGCATTTTGTATCATCTCGACAAGTTGTTCTTTGCGAATAAACTTTTTGGGAAGTGTAATGCCGATAGAAGTAGCAATGGTACGTAACTCAGGCAACTTTTTGCCTAGCAAATTGTCTTGCATATATGAGATTTGAGGTGATGATTGGTAAACCCACCAATATCTTTGTGCACGAAGTCTACTTACGTGCAATGGGTTTGATCGTTACAAAGGTAATTAATTTTTTTCAAAACAAACATTTTTTTATTATTTTTTTGACAATCCTCGCTGTTTTAGAAACACACAAGGTGGCTTCTTAAAATTGAATTTTTCAAGGCGGGCAAGGTCGCAAAACCGGAGCTTACTTGAAGTAAGTGAGGATTTTAAGATCCGAAGCCCAACGCCGAAAAAACGATTTTTAGAAGTCACCTATACAATATTCATACCAGATCACAAAGGCAAGCCTAGTAATTCGCTTGCTAGAAGACGAGCCTTGAAGTCAGTGCCCCAATGATAACCACCCAACGAACCGTCGGCACGAACCACTCGATGACACGGCACAAGAATCGATATAGGGTTAGCTCCCACCGCATTAGCGACCGCTCGCACAGACTTTTCGCGCCCAACGAGACGAGCAATATCAGTATAAGTCACCCTCTGACCACCGATCGTGGCCAGCAACGCCAACCAGACAGACAGCTGAAAAGGTGTACCCATCAAATGCAAACAGCGAATGGAAGTCAAGCAAACTGAGCGATCCACTGAGCGAAAAGTCGCCTTGGCAAATCGAGAACGAAGATCATCCACCGAATCGCCAAAGCCCAAATAACAGACACCACGATCGGTAGTGGCAAGCACAAGCGGCCCAAAATCAGACTGTTGACTCCAATAATCAATCACACCATCGAAAGATGGCGCGCTGGTTACTATTTCGAAGACTTGTTCCAACTCGACAAATTAAGGGGGCTACTAAAAAACTTCGATGGATTTTCCACTCGAAGATTATCGAAAATTTCGGCCTTCACCCTACTGCAATTACTCAATCATACCAAAAATCGACCACTCTCTCAGACAAAATACGCTCTAATTTAATTCCGCCAACGGGTTATAATTCCTCTATCCCTATTGATTTCAAATATTTATACGTTGAGTCGTAAAACTCTGGTTTGCGTGTTGGGTCTTCGGAGTTGCCTTGTGGAACTACGATCACCATACCTTGACGTGCGCGGGTGAGCAGGACTCGATAGGCATTTTTCAGATACATTTTACGTTCCTCTTTTTTGATATTCTGCCACTTACTACCCACGAATGAATATGTGCCCCATTCGCTTGGCTTATACCTAAAATCACCGTCCCATACCACACATGTATAATCCAATTCCAAACCTTGAATGTCAAACTCAGTCACAACATCCTCCATATAGTACGATGAGCGAACATCCTCTCTATCCGATAAAAACCAATGCACAGGGTCGGGCTTCACACGCACATCAATTGCCAATGGTCGTAAACGATATGCCTGCGACGAAACGATAATGCCGTAGCGCTCATTTCCCCGTGCTCGTTCTTTGAGCCATAGTTTGGCTTTCTCAACGTCACGAGTTAACACAATCGGATATTTCGTCAGCTCTTTGAGTGTCTCCGATGCGGCTGTCTTATCCGTATCCAAAAGTTGATGAACGAATAGTGATAGCTTTTCAGCTCTAAAGCTACGGAGTGATACGGCCAAATGGAGCTCATCGGTTGTATATACATTCGGATGGTCGACAAGCAGACTCAATGTTTCACCTGCCGCATACTCTTTATCTGTCAGCCGTGATGAGATATGCACGTGCCAATCTTTGAAATGATTATTAAGCGATGCTATCCACTCGCGAATACCTGCCTCTCCGGTATTGATCTCTTGTCCACCACCAACAAGACAAACGATCAAGGCCCAATCGTTGTGTCGATCCATACACGAAATCAAAAACTCAGGTTCGGAGTACGGAAAGCCTGGGCGGTTCTTCTTTCG
>JAVXIH010000069.1:0-9617 GCA_036648455.1 Mucinivorans sp. | reverse complement strand
ACACAGCAATCAAGAGACGCCACGCGTCCCCGAAGTAATTACTCTCTGCAACGCTAGGAGAGCTTTGAGTGATTGGACAGCCCCGATTTGCTTTGTTCTACAAGCGTTTCCGCCTTTGAAATGATGCAAATTGGGGTTATCCAATCGCTCAAATTCAAAGCTTAGCCTACGAGAGCAATTGATTTCGGGCAGCTAGACAACGGAAATACGCATTTTACTAGCTACGTTGCTTGGTATGATGTTATTGTTTTTGGCAATCACCGTGTCTAGCTTTTTAGGGTCAAGAATTTTTGAATGCGATTTTTTTCATTACTCTGATCAATCACTAATCAGCCACCGATCAGTCGCTACTTGGGGCTACGCGCCCCAACCCCGCGGTCGGTACCCCGACACGGTGATTTTTTGTTAGTCACTGTAAATCAAAAGACGCTGTGCGTCCGTCCGCCGCGCCAATTCAAAATCATTCGATGCGATTTTTTTGCATATAATCACTCCATAAATCCATTATAGATGCACTTCTAATGAATTTTACTAACTTTGACCCCAAAACTACTGCAAATTGAAAACATATTTCCGAATACTGAGCTACGGCCGCCCATATCCCCGCTACGCAATACCATATTTCTTCTGCGTGGCGCTCTACGCCATCTTCAACACATCAATCTATATGATGCTCTTCCCGCTCATGAAAACGATGTTCAATCCTGATGCGATGCTGAGCGTGGTCACCTCGATGCCCAATTTCGCGGTGAGCGAAGAGTACTTCCGAGACCTACTCAACTACGGGCTCTACAGCTATTTCGGTGCATCGTACAACGTGAAAGATATTCTGGTCGCGCTCGCCCTGATGACGGTGATGGTGGTGTTCCTGGCCAGCACTTTCCGCTATATCGCCCAGCGTCTGATCGAAAATCTGAGGATCCGCACCCTGCAAAAAATTCGAGACACGGTCTTCGATAAGGTGATCCATCTGCAAGTGAGTTTCTTCACCGCCAGCCGCAAAGGCGACATCATTTCGCGCATCACATCCGACATCCAAACAGTCCAATATTGTGTGACGAGTACCCTGCAAATATTTTTCAAAGAGCCATTTCTGATCATTGGTTTTGTTGCCTATATGATCTTTATTTCGCCCAAACTGACGCTTTTTACAATTGTTGTTTTGCCGGTGATCGCTTTTTCGATCGGTTATATTGTCAAAAAATTGCGCCATTCGGCCACCCAAGGACAAGAGGCCTTTGGCGAAATAGTGAGCACACTCGATGAATCGCTCGGCTCGATCAAAACCATAAAGGCGTATAATGCAACTACTTATGTGTCTGATAAATTTAAGGCGCAAGACACTTTATATTCTAAAATTCAGCGTTACATCGCTGCTCGTCAACAACTTGCCTCGCCGATGAGTGAATTTCTAGGTGTTGGTTCGATGGCCATTATTCTGATTTTTGGTGGTAATATGATCCTGAGTGGCGAGTTAGAGGCTGCCGCATTTTTCTCGTATCTAGCTGCTTTTTCGCAAGTTACGCGTCCCGTGCGCTCGATTGCCGATGCTTTTGGGTTGATCAACCAAGGGATTGCCTCCGGGAACCGAGTTTTCGAACTGATCGACACCCCGGTCGAGATCAAGGATAAGTCAGACGCTGTGGAATTAGAGAAATTTGAGAGCGGGATCGAGTTTTCGAATGTTTCGTTTTCTTATGAAGAGCGCGAGGTGTTGCACGAGGTTAGTTTCACCATTCCCAAGGGGCAAACCGTGGCTTTGGTTGGGCCTTCGGGGGGTGGAAAATCTACTTTATCGGATTTGATTCCGCGTTTTTACGACCCGCAAACAGGCGTTGTGAAGCTTGATGGGCGTGATCTGCGTGACTATAAAATCGAGTCGATACGATCTTATATGGGTATCGTGTCGCAGGAAACCATACTTTTCAACGACACGATCGAAGGAAATATTCGTATGGGGAACCTTGCCGCGCCTTACGAGGCGGTGGTGGAGGCGGCTCGTGTGGCGAATGCACTCGAATTTATCGAGCAAACCGATCTCGGTTTTCAGACCAATATCGGTGATCGTGGCACCAAGCTCAGTGGCGGTCAGCGTCAGCGCCTTTCCATTGCGCGCGCGGTGTTGCGCAATCCCGAAATTTTGATTCTCGACGAGGCGACCTCGGCTCTGGACACCGAGAGCGAGCGCTTGGTGCAAGATTCGCTCTCTAAATTGCTCAGCGGGCGCACTTCGCTCGTGATTGCCCACCGATTGAGCACGATCCAAAATGCCGATAAAATTGTGGTGGTCGATGGCGGTAAGGTTGTCGAGCAAGGTTCGCACACCGAGCTGATGGAGCGTGGCGGGCTGTATCGCAAATTGATAGAGATGCAAAACGTCTAGCGCCTGTCGTTCCATTATTTTGAGGTGACTTTTTAGAAGCCCCTTGAATTAGGTACGAAATTTGCTGTGAAAGCAGCAAATGATACAACATAAATCATATAAATGGTGGCTACTTTTGTTGGTGATGGTGGGTACGGCGATGGCTGTGCTCGATTCGACAATTGTCAACGTTGGGATTCCTGTCATTATGCGTATGCTGGACACGCCCCTGGAAATGGCGCAATGGGTGGTGACGGCTTACTTGGTTTCGATGTGTGTGATGTTGCCCACGGCGGGGTGGATCGCTCAAAAATGGGGCTACAAGAAGATATATCTCACTGGTTTAGTGGTTTTTACTCTCGGCTCTTTGCTCTGTACTTTCGCCTCTTCCATCGAATGGTTGGTTGCCGCTCGTGTGATTGAGGGTTTCGGCAGCGGCACTGTGCAATCGCTTGGTATGGCGATTATTATCCGTCATTTCGACAACAAGATGCGTGGTTTGGCGCTTGGTTTGTGGGCCATTGCCGCGGCGGCCTCGGTGTCGATGGGTCCATATTTGGGTGGAATTTTGCTCACCCATTTTCATTGGAATGCGCTTTTTATGGTCAATGTTCCTGTTGGTGTTATCGCTTCGGTGGCCACATTTTTCGTGATGCGCGAGGTGAAAGATTCGCCGATGGGTCGTTTCGATTTAGTTGGTTTCTTGCTTGTGGCTTTGGCCACACCGTTGCTGGTGGTGGGTTTGGCGATGGGGGCGGCCCAAACTAAATCGGCCATTGGTGGCTGGGATTCTCCTTTCGTGATCAGTTCGATCATTATTTCGCTCGTGATGCTCGTCTTTTTTGTTCTCCATTCGCTGCGCAATCCAAGCCCGGTGATCGATTTGTCAATCTTTCGCAATCGTAGTTTTGCGGTCTCGATTATCGCATTAACTTGTTTTGGGATAGGTCTTTATGGTGGGAATTATCTGTTGCCGCTTTATTTGGAACACTCGTTGAGTTATTCGGCTCTGGCGGCTGGCAGCGTCTTTCTGCCCGTTGGTTTGATCCAGGGATCGTTGGCTCCGCTGACGGGAATTTTCAGTCGGTGGACTGGCAATAAAATATTGATTGTGTCTGGTTTGGTGATCTTTACGAGCTATTTTCTACTCAGTTCGATTTTCGACACCACCACTTCGGCTTGGCTGATTTCGACCACCGTTTATATGCGTGGCATAGGCATTGGGCTCGCCTTCACACCGCTCAACACGATGGCCGTTAGCAATTTGACTCCCCCTCAGATGACCTCGGCAAGCGGCGTGGCCAACACCGTCAAACAAGTGTCGGGCAGCATTGGAATCGCAATTTTCACGGCTCTGATTTCATCTAGTACCATCGCCGGGCAGAGCCTTGCTTGTCGCGAACACGATTATGTGGGAGCCATCGACACTAGTTTTATGCTAGCGGCTATCTTTTCTATTTTGGGGTTGGTGGCTGTGCTTTTTCTACGCGAAAAGAGAGCGACCCAAGATAAATAGGCTGATTCTCTGTGGATTACAACTTGGTTATCAGCTTTTCGAGGCTATCTTCCCACTCTGGAATGACAACATCGAAGGTCTGTGAAAATTTGACCTTACTCATCACCGAATAGGCTGGACGCTTGGCCGGAGTAGGGTATTGATCGGTGGTAATGCCTTTGATGTGGCAATTTAATTCGCTGAAATCCATAATTTGTTGGGCGAAATCGGCCCAGCACGTAGCCCCTTCGTTCGAGAAATGGTATAACCCATAAACCTCGGCTCCGCCGTCGGCCTTGGTGATGGCAACCATAATGGCGTAGGCCAAATCGTCGGCCGAAGTGGGCGAACCCCATTGATCGGCAACGACTCCAAGCTCCGCCTTCTCGGCACCCAAACGACGCATTGTCTTGACAAAATTATTGCCGTAGGCACTGTATAACCAACTGGTACGCAGGATAATATATTTAGGATTGAGAGCCGCTAATTTCTCGCCCTCTAATTTTGTGACTCCATAAACTCCTTGTGGATTGGTGGCCATATCTTCGGTGAGCATCGTGTTGGCCTGCCCGTCAAAAACATAATCGGTCGAAATTTGGACATATCCAGCTCCCACTTTTGCACTCTGTGAGGCCAATATGCCGACAGCCGTGGCGTTCAACAAGCGAGCCAGATCCACATCCGATTCAGCCTTGTCAACAGCCGTGTAGGCGGCAGCATTGATCACCCATTGAGGCTGCTCGGCCTCAAAAAATGCCGCCACTTTGTCTTCCTTTGTAATATCTAGTTCCGCAAGATCGGTAAACACAAAATCATAATTAGCGAAATTTCCGGCAATATCTCGTAAGCAGTTGCCCAACTGACCATTAGCGCCAGTTACAATAATTTTACTCTTCATCTTTTTTGTTAGCTATTTCTTTGACCACGATCACGCCTATGGCAGCAAATGCGCCTAAAAATGCAAAGGCAACAAGGATCATCATCTTTTTGGGCGATGATGCTCGGATGGCTACACTTGCTGGTTCTATGATCGTTGCGATTGGCATATCTTCTTGGAGCTTGATTTTCGACATCTCGACCTGGGTGGCCAATTGTTGGTAGACGGTAAAGGCGAGCTCCCTTTCGTCGGCCAGGCGAGCCACTTGGATCCCAGCTGATCTGAGGATCAGGTTCTGGTTGCGATCCATCGATGCGGCATAGAGCGAGTCGGCTCTGTAATATTTTGCGCGAGCTTCTGCTCTCATTTTAAGGTTTTGTTCCAGGTCGGCACGCGTTTTGGAAGTGCGATACGCGGTCATATAGCGCTGCAATTTCACGACAATCGAATCCGCCACCACTGCCGCTATCAACGGGTCTTGCATCGTTGTGGTGATTGTCAGAATACCGTTTTTCTTGTCTGGCTCCACGTTGATCATTCCATTGAGCGCACCCACAAAGGCTTGTTGAGTGGACGAAGGTTTGAAAATATTGATCGTGTCTTTTGTGTCGCCTGTTTTCTTGTCGGCAAAAAGCCCCATCGCCCAACCGACAGCTTGCATCGGAGCGCCAATCACAGCCGACCACCAAGCGGATTTCTGCTCCTTGGTAATGTAGTCGTAAAGTGATATTTTGCCTTTTTTGTATTCAACTTCAATGTTGGCAAATTCCAAAAGAAACGGAGCGCTCGATATCACTTGGGGATATAATCTTGCCGAAACCCCGTCGGAAGGGTTGCCGCCGATGTTGAAACCAGCCATAGCAGCCAGGCCGCTCATCGAGCTGCTGGTGCTAGTTTTGTTCCCTTCGGGAGCCATCGAAACCACAGTTTCGTACTTCTTGGGAATCGAAATAGCGATCACCACCCCGATTATGGCACCCATCACACCCCATTTGACGACCTTCATCTTCTGTGTCCATATCTTTTTGAACAGTTTGACCAGGTCGATTTCCTTTTCTTTATTTTCCATTGTACATTTGGTTGTAATATTTTTCGTATTCGCCGCTAGTGATATTATCCATCCATTTTTGGTTGTCCAGATACCAGCGAATGGTTTTCTCGATCCCCTCTTCGAATTGCAAACTAGGGCTCCAACCGAGCTCGGTGTGGAGTTTGGTCGAGTCGATGGCGTAACGCAAATCGTGACCAGCGCGGTCGGTGACGTAGGTTATCAAATCGGCGGAATGACCTTCTGGATTGCCCAGAATACGATCCACCGTGGCGATCATAACTTTAATGAGGTCGATATTTTTCCATTCGTTGAACCCACCGATATTATATGTATCCCCGATTTTTCCGTTGTGGAAAATCGTATCGATGGCGCGCGCGTGGTCAATCACGTATAGCCAATCGCGCACGTTCTCGCCTTTGCCGTAAACTGGCAGTGGTCTGCGATGGCGTATATTATTGATAAAGAGCGGAATAAGCTTTTCTGGGAATTGGTTAGGCCCATAATTATTCGAACAGTTGCTGATCACAACTGGCATTTTGTAGGTGTTGTGAAAGGCGCGTACAAAGTGGTCTGAACTAGCCTTCGAGGCCGAATATGGTGATTGCGGGTCGTAGTGCGTGGTTTCGAGAAAAAACTCATCGGCGTTGTGCAGCGAACCGTAGACCTCATCCGTCGAGACGTGGTAGAATAGTTTGCCCTCCATCGAGCCCTTGCCATCTTCGCCCGCCCAGTAATGCTTGGCGGCTTGCAACAGCGAAAGTGTCCCCATAATATTGGTCTGCGCAAAGGTGAAAGGGTCTAGTATCGAGCGATCTACGTGGCTTTCGGCCGCCAGGTGTATCACGCCATCGATTTTATGCTGCTTGAAAATTTTCTGCATCAGTTCGAAATCGCAAATATCCGCTTTCTCAAAAGTGTAGTTTTTGAGCTTCTCAACGTCAGTCAGGTTTTCGAGATTGCCAGCATATGTCAGTTTGTCCAGATTTACAATATTATAATCGGGATATTTAGTACAAAAAAGGCGTACCACGTGCGAGCCAATAAAGCCAGCACCACCTGTGATAAGTATGTTTTTCATTGTTCTGTGATTTTCGGTTTGTTCGGTATAAAATTTGGCTTCATAGGTACTCAATGTCTTGGGTGCAATGATTGATTGTACTATTTCCATATCGTTTGCCAGTTAATCGTATCGATAGTCGGCTGTTTTGTATCTTTTTCTGACAATAAAAGATTGCTAGGGTCGATGCCGTATTCGTCGAAATTCCAATCAATTCCAATTTGCGGATCATCCCACTTCACCCCACCATCGCCTTCGGGACAGTAGTAATCGGTGCATTTATACAAAAACTCAGTGTCGTCTTCCAATGTCATAAAACCGTGCGCAAAGCGAGGCGGTACATAGAATTGGCGTTTATTGTCAGCGCTGAGAACGGTAGATTCCCATCGGCCAAAAGTGGCACTCTCGGGGCGAAGATCCACCACCACGTCCAACACCGAACCAGCCACTACACGAATCAATTTGCCCTGTGTGTGCTGGGTCTGAAAGTGAAGCCCGCGTAGCACACCTTTGCTCGATTTGCTGTGATTATCTTGTACAAATTTTGCGGTGATACCAATTTCAGCGAAGTCCTTTTCGGAATATGACTCCATAAAAAATCCACGAGCGTCACCATAAACAGTTGGTTCAATGATGATTAAATCCTTGATTGAAGTGGGTATGGCTTTGAATTTACTCATTACTATATTTTTTAACATTCAGGCGATCCATCAAGTATTGCCCGTATTGATTTTTGAGCATTGGAGTGGCCAATTCGCGAAGTTTTTCGTCTGTGATCCACCCTTTTTTGTGAGCGATTGCCTCCAAACAAGCCACTTTGAGGCCTTGGCGTTTTTCGATCACCTCGATGTATGTCGATGCTTCGGACAGCGAGTCGTGTGTGCCGGTGTCGAGCCACGCAAAGCCGCGCCCTAACATTTGGACTTTCAGCTCTTTGTCGTTTAGGAACCACTCGTTGACTGTCGTGATTTCGTATTCACCGCGCGCCGATGGCTTGATTTTGTGAGCCACATCGACCACCTTGTTAGGGTAGAAATAGAGCCCCACAACGGCATAATTCGACTTCGGATTTTTAGGTTTTTCTTCTATGCTTTCGGCATTCCCTTGCTCGTCGAAGCTCACCACCCCGTAGCGTTCAGGATCGCTCACCCAGTAACCAAAGACGGTAGCTTTATTCTGTTGCTCGGCTGCTTTCACGCTTTCGCGCAACATAGCCGAAAAGCCGTTTCCAAAGAAGATATTATCGCCCAACACCAAGCAAACGCTGTCCGAGCCGATAAAATCCTTACCCAGGGTGAAAGCTTGTGCCAAGCCGTCGGGCGAGGGCTGCTCTTTGTACTCGAAATGCACGCCATAGTCCGATCCGTCACCCAGCAGACGTTGAAAGCCGGGCAAGTCATACGGGGTGCTGATGATCAGGATATCGCGAATCCCGGCCAGCATCAACACCGATATCGGATAATAGATCATCGGTTTATCATATATGGGCAGCAATTGTTTGCTAACTCCCTTAGTGATAGGGTACAAGCGTGTACCGCTACCTCCTGCCAAAACTATGCCTTTCATAATACTATAAATTTCTACAAAATTACTAAAAAAATGATGATCTACAACGCTCTCGATGTTAAAAATACTGTGCTGTGTCTATTATTACCCACTGACCCAATAGTGATTTGTAACTATAAAAATTGCTTTCTCTATTATTTTGGTCGTTGATATTGTCTTTTAGTTGCTTTATTTATTTTATCACGATTTTTGTCGAAAAACCATCCCCAGTGGTTGAAATATTTTATAGCTGATTTGACGTGAGCTTTCAGCATTCTTTTGCTTTTGAACGATTCTTTTTTGTGGGCGTGTATGATAGTGACAGAAGGCAAATACATTGTTTGATAGCTCTCTGCAATTCGTCGACACAAGTCAAGGTCTTCGCAATACATCCAGTATCGATCCGAGAAGCCGCCAACAAGTTTCAATGCCTCGACTCTAAGGAACATAAAGCAACCGCTGAGGAAAGGCACTTGTATGATTTTATCATAACCGCTATCTCTCATTTCAAATTTGTGGTTGCGTTTGTCGACATAACTGTCGATGGGTATAAATCGACGGCCCATCAGATCCATTGGTGTTGGTAATAATTTGCAAAGATATTGCAATTCCCCGTTTGGGTATACCACTCGTGGCATCACTTGCCCCACGTCTGGATTTTCGTTCATATATGTTGTCAGAGCTTCTATGGCCCCGTTTTCAAATTGAATATCGGGATTGATCACCACGTGATATTGAGCTCCGTTTTCGATTGCTTTGCGTATGGCGATATTGTGTGCCGCACCGTATCCGACGTTATGATGTCCGAATATATATTCTATTTTCGGGGATAGATTTTCAAATTTTCTCAGTTCATCTTCGGGGGAGTTATCGACTATATATATCTTCTCGATCGAACTATTCGCCACACATTTGAGCACTGTTGTCAGCTCTTCTTTATCGGTTTTGTATGTCACTATCGATGCTGTCGTCATTTTGAAATTTTATTGTAAAGTTTGATATAGTTGTCAACCATAATACGACTACTGTATTTGTTTAACACATCTTGTCTTATTAAGCGTCCACGTTCATCCCTTAACGTATAAGCTTTGTGTACAGCTGTGACTAATGATTCGATATTGTTTAGTTCATAAAATTCTAGGAGCTTTTCATTAAATAGTTCCTTGAAAACTGGTAAGTTTGAACATACAATTGAACGAGAGTATGCGGCAGCTTCGATCATAGCCAAAG
>JAVXIH010000068.1:0-10263 GCA_036648455.1 Mucinivorans sp. | reverse complement strand
AAACCAGCCCCAGCCCAGCGCTAGCCCCTAAAACTAGAAAGAAAGCTAGAACCAGCGCTAGCCCCCCGAGCTAGTATAATTGCAAATGACTGATCGGCACGGCCGATCCTTACAGCGACCGTGTCGCCGCACGACCGATATCCAAATCCAAATATACTGGCAAATGATCGCTAACGGCTCCCTTGCGCGGATAGCCACTCCATCGGCCACGACGAACGATGAGCGAAGAATGTCGCATAACTTGTTGCACACCATCGCAATATGGCAGTAGGCTCCGCGTGATGAAAATCTGATCAATCATATCCCACACGTCGCGATAAGCATAACTTCCCCGCCCGTGTTCAAAGGGCTCGATGGCACAATTATACAGCGCCCCCACCTCGCGTGGCGAATCATTCATATCGCCCACCACAACCCCATATTCCACCCCGTGGGTCAAACTGTCCAAGGCGTGCAAAGCCTCGCCACGCCTAATAGATGCCTTGCTGCCGCCCAATTTGGACGGTAGATGAACCACGAAAACAGTCAACTTATCTTTGTGTTTTGAGCCAGCGATCAGAAAATCTACGCGGAGAAAACTGCGGCGCATAGTGCCCACAAAAATAGGTTCGCTCGCCACCAAATGAAGCTTAGTGGTGTCGAAAAGTAGCGCCACGTCAATGCCACGGCTGTCGTGCGAATCATAGTGCACAACGCCTGTCAGCCGAGCGGTGCGTTGCGCTAAATCGCACACCACGCCATAGTTCTCGACTTCGCACACCCCAAGCACATCGGGATCGAAAAGCGAAATTGAGCGAACTAAATTCGTGATTTTGGATTCATATTTGTGCGCAGTCCATTTTTTGCGTCCCGTGGGTGTGAAGTCGCCATCATCGACCGATGGTTGATTGATGGTGTCGAAAAGGTTTTCTACATTATAGAACCCCACTCGCAGCGGCTGCCCAAGGCTGGTGAGATAGATAAAAAGGCTAGCGATAACGAGTAGTAGTGAGCGCATCAAAAATAAATCTTAGGTGAGAAAATACGGTCGATGCCAGCCCATAGTGGGTTCGCATAATCGCCCAGCGCTCTTTTAAGCTCTCGCGGCGGTGGGCGGTGCTGACCCCTCCTGTGGCGAAGCGGCACAGTTCGACTCCCGTAAATTGTACGTTTTTCGAACGGCGGAGGCACTCGATTTGCCATTCGATATCGGCTGCGTAATGATATTTTAGGTTGTATGGTATGGCGATAGTTCGGCGGACGATAAACGCTTGGTGGCACACCACCATCCCGCGACGGAGCGATCGCCAGGTGAGTTGACGTGGCAAGGGTTTGCGTCTGAGGCCCAACCGTTCGCCGCTCGGGCTGACCACCACCGCCTCGCCATAGTAAATATCGGCCAATCGCCCGTCGGTGGTCATCAGTTCCACCAAACGATCGGTGCCTAGAATCGTGTCGCCAGCGTTGACAAACCACACATAATCACCCGTGGCACGCGCCAAACCCTTGTTCATCGCATCGTAGATGCCACTGTCTTTTTCGCTGATGTATACTGCCATATGGGTCGAGTAATGCTCGGCCACACGGGGGGTGGAGTCTGTCGAAGCGCCATCGATCACCACCAGTTCAAGGTTTGGGTAATCGGTGTGGGTCAGGTTTTCGAGCGTCATTTCGAGCCCTTGCGGATCGTTGCGTACGACGGTGATAATCGATATTTTTGGTAACACTTGCTTTTTTAATTGAAACTTACAGACAAAATTACTATTTTTGTCGTTCTATACAAAATATATAACACAAAGAAGATGAAAAGAGGCACAATTATTTTGACAGCAATTTGTTCGCTTATCGTGGGGGCAATCAGTGGGATTATTATCGATCGTAGTCAGGTGGCGCGTTTTGCGGCTGGTGTGAGCGGTAGGGGCGACAAGTTGAATGCCACAATTGGCTTACTCGAACAGCGATATGTTGATTCTTTGTCGCGCGATTCGCTGTCCGAATTAGTGATTCCTCTTTTGCTCGGTAGCCTCGATCCTCATTCGGAATACATTCCCGCTTCGCAGCTCAAAGAGGTGAACGAACCGCTCGAAGGTAAGTTTGATGGCATTGGTGTGGTTTTCAATATGGCAACCGACACGGCGCAGATTCTCAATGTGATTGCTGGGGGGCCGAGCGCCAAGGTCGGTTTGACGGCCGGCGATCGAATTATGATGGTCGACACGAGCCACGTGGCTGGCGTGAAGCTCGATCAAACGAAGATGGTCAAAATGTTGCGTGGCGACAAGGGCACCAAAGTCACACTGTATGTCAAACGAGGTCAGAATAAAAAATTATTGCCATTCACGGTCACTCGCGGTCAGATTCCAATCAACAGTTTGGAGGGTTCGATGATGTTGCCCAACAAATCGGCATATATTCGTTTGTCGCGTTTTGCGGCTTCTACTCACGCCGAAGTGATGAATGCGATCGGTCATTTGGTGGCGCAGGGGGCAACTTCCGTGACCATCGACTTGCGAGGCAATGGCGGGGGCTACCTCGACCAAGCTCTCTATTTGGCTAATGAGTTTTTGCCCAAGGGGGCGATGATCGTCTACATCCAAGGGGCGCACAAATCGCGCGAGGAACAATACGCCGATGGCTCGGGGTGCTACCAGAATATGCCACTCACGGTTTTGGTTGATGAAACGTCGGCCTCGTCGTCCGAGATTTTTGCGGGTGCAATGCAAGATAATGACCGTGCGCGTTTGATTGGTCGTCGTACTTTTGGCAAGGGTTTGATCCAAGATCAGGTGAATTACACCGATGGTTCGGCGGCACGCATCACCATCGCTCGCTATTACACACCGCTGGGTCGTCCGCTTCAGAAACCGTACACGATGGGTGATCGCGCAAGTTACGACAAGGATATGTTGAACCGTTATGAACACGGTGAATTTTCGTCGGCCGACAGCGTGCGTCAGAATGATTCGTTGAAAGTTTTTCTCACCGCGGGTGGCAAAAAACTTTATGGTGGAGGCGGCATCACGCCTGACATCTTTGTGCCGATCGAGGGCAAAAAAGCATCACCATATTTCTTGAAACTGTATCAGGCTAATTTGGTGTTTAAGTTTGCTCAACAATATGCCGATCGTTACCGTGCGGCGATCAACGCCATCAACGATTTTCAAGCGTTGGATCGGTTCTTTGTCGACAAGGGGGCGCTCTATAATGAATTTGTGGATTTCGCCTCGCGCGAGGGAGTTAAACCATCGGCGAGCGAGATGGCGGCGGATCGTAAACTGATCACCGCGCAACTCAAAGCCTTTGTCAGCCGCAACACACCGCTCCAAGAAAGTGCTTTCTACTATTATATTTGGCCTTTCGATCCGGCCATTGTACTCTCTAATGGTGACTTATAAAAATTGCTTTTTCATCGCTCCACTGCGGATCGAAAAGTCCTCATTTACAGTGAGTAAACTGCGGCTCATCGACCTTGTCCGCCTTGAAAAATCTAATTTTTAGAAGCCCCATAATGAGAGTGAGAAGAAGTAGACTTAGAATCTAAACCTTATGGTCTAAACATCGAACGATTCGTTCGAAAATTACTTGCGGCGAAATCTGATTCAAACAGGCGTAATCACCGCGATAGCACGGCTTGTGTCCATACACCGAACACGGACGGCAAGCGAGCGTGTCGATTTGTATCACATTTTCTATCGATTGCCCTATGCCCAAAAATCCAGCATAAGGGTGCGTTGCGCCCCAAACGGAGATCACATCCACCCCGACCAGCGAACTCATATGCATGGCCGATGAGTCCATCGAGAGCATCAGGTCGAGATTGGCTATCAGATCCATCTCGCCCCTGAGGGTCAATTCGCCGATGGTGGATCGGCAGTTAGTATACCACGCCACCAAGCTACGCGCCACCATTTTCTCGGCTCGCCCGCCGCCAAAGATAAATATTTTCACCTCGGGATCCCATTGAGTGAGCCGCTCGATCACCTGGCGTATCGTCTCGATGGGCAGCACCTTGCCTTTGTGTTTGGCGAAGGGTGCGATGCCGATCCAATGTTCGTTTTTGGTGCCTGCAAAGTGCGGAATGGGGCGCTCGGGGCGTTCGGGAAGTTTGTTTTCCACTTCGAGCGGAAAACCAGCGGCACGAAAAACATCAACATAACGCTCGATCGAACTTTTGAGCTGCACCAAAAGTTTGTTCTTTTTGTTGGTGATCATCCTTTTTTCTTTGCGCCCTTTGTCGATGCGGTATGTCTTGATGCCTGCTAAATTGAAAAATCGGCGCAGCAGGCGGCTGTAAAGTTTATAATTCAGGTCGATCACCAGATCGAACTTGTAGGCTTTTTGCAGTTGGCAAAAGAGGCGATAGATGCCTCTCACCCCGTTGTGCTGTTCGGCGAGGTCGATATTGAAAATTTCTAAATCTGGTATTCCGTCAAAAAAAGGCTCATAAAATTCGCGCGTCAGCATCACCACTCGGATCTGCCCCGCGTAACGTTTGGCCAAGGCGCTGAGCACGGGCGCTGTCATCGCCACATCGCCCATCGCCGAAGATCGGATAACGAGAATTGTTTTCATCGCGCCGCGCTTTTTTCTTTGTAGGCTTTGAGTCCCGAACGTAGAAAGGCTACAAAATTTGGTATCGATTGGTCGTAGGCTTTGGGTTGAACCACGAGCGTATCGGTGAATGGATCGATCAGGCAGTAGTATGGCTGAGCGTTGGTTTCGAAGCGTTGGATTTGGTAGGTGGCGTTGATTTTGCCTAGTGTTTTCATCACTTTGCCATTTTTATCTGTCACCCAATCCGATTCGGGCAGCGTTTTTTTGTCGTCCACATAAAGGGCGATAATCACGTAGTCGTTGCGCAGAATTTCGAGCACTTCGGGGGCGCTCCACACATTGGCCTCCATCTCGCGGCAATTGACGCAGCCGTGGCCTGTGAAGTCCAAAAAGACTGGTTTGTTCACACTTTTGGCATAGGCCAGACCCTCCGCCATATCGAAAAAGCCCTCCAAACCGTGCGAAATATGGAGCATATTGGTGTATTTACGTGGCGGCAGTACGCTCTGAGTTGCCTTGTCGACGGATCCAGCTTGGGCAACTGTTAGATCGAAATCGATTGTCGAAACTGGTGGCAGGTAGCCACTTAGCGATTTGAGCGGCGCACCCCACATCCCTGGAATCATATAGACTACGAAACTGAAAGTGAGAATGGACAGAAAGAGGCGACTAACGCCCACGTGATCGGTCTTGGAGTCGTGTGCAAAGCGAATTTTGCCCAAGAAATAAAGTCCGAGCATCGAGAAAATAACGATCCACAGCGAGAGATATACCTCGCGATCGAGGATCCCCCAGTGGTATGTCTGGTCGGCCACGCTCAGGAATTTCAGCCCCAGAGCCAATTCGATGAAGCCCAGCACCACCTTGACCGAGCTGAGCCAGCCGCCCGATTTAGGCATACTTTTCAGTAGCGAAGGGAAAAGAGCGAAAATGGTGAAAGGCAAGGCAAAGGCGGTCGAAAAGGCGAGCATCGTTATGATCGGCTCCCAAATTGCGCCTTGGGTCGATTTGACAAGGATAGTACCCACGATTGGCCCTGTGCACGAAAACGAAACCAGAACCAGGGTCATCGCCATAAAAAAGACACCGACCAGCCCACCTTTGTCGGCCTTGGAATCGGTGCGATTGACCAGTGAGGATGGCATAGTGATCTCGAAAGCGCCAAAAAACGAGGCGGCAAAGGTCATAAAAATCAAGAAAAATAGAATGTTAGGCACCCAGTGAGTGGCTAACCAGTTGAAAATATCGGCCGTAATCGCCTCGCCACCACCGAAGTATGTGATGCCGATAATGATGGCGATCGGGATTGTGTAGAGCGCTACAATCGAGAGCCCGTATATCATTGCGTTCATTCGTCCGCGAGCCTTGTTGGCCGATCCTTTGAGGAAAAAGCTCACCGTCATAGGCACCATCGGAAAGACGCACGGGGTGAGCAGGGCGGCAAATCCCCACAAAATCGCCTCGATGATAATGGCCCAAAGAGAAAGTGCCGATGTGGTATCGGCACTTTCAACGATTGGAACGGCCGTCAATTGCGCGGCTATGGGTTCGACCGCCTCGACCGTTTCCACCTCTTGGGCGGTGGACGAAGAGTCTATCTGGACGGGAGATGAATCTGTTGTGGCCACTGGCGTGGCGGTGGTCGCCTTGGGCGATGGGGCGATGGTGAAGGAGAAGGTGTGGTCGGTGGGGGCTTGGCAGCTCTGCTCGTCGCACACTTGCCATTCGACTGTCACTATGATTTTGGCATCCTTGCCCGTCGTGTTGTTGAATTTCTGTACAAAACGAGCTATGGGGCCATAGACACCGATCTGCATACCGAAAACTTCATCCATCTTACGCTGAGGCTTGTCTTTTTCGATGATCGTTCCGCTAAGGGTTACTCCTTTGGGCAGTTCGAAATGAAAAGTTGTAGCGTTCGGCCCATCGGTGTATGGCCCAAGGTCATACATATGCCACGGGCGTTCGGTGGTGGCTGTGATGAGCACTTCATCGCCAGTTGTTTTGGCGCTCCACTCCACAGGATTTTTGGGTTGAGCCGAAGCGTATGGGAAAACTAGCGATAAAATCGCTATCAGAGGTAGAAGAAGTTTGCGGGTCATCGATCCTTATT
This sequence comes from Mucinivorans sp., assembly GCA_036648455.1. Lineage (GTDB taxonomy): Bacteria > Bacteroidota > Bacteroidia > Bacteroidales > Rikenellaceae > Mucinivorans. The sequence goes on along the minus strand of JAVXIH010000068.1, from coordinate 3,617 downwards.
TTAGTTTTAATTTTTCGCGTATCGTGTTGTATAGTTTTTCGCCGCTCGAAGGCATCGGGGCGGCTTTATCGACAATGTTTCCTTGGGCATCCACAATCATATAAGTGGGGTAATACATAATTCCATATTTTTCGTACATATCTGTGTGCAGTGCTTTGTCGGCGCGCACGTGATAGCCTTCCAGGTTTTCGTACTTAATGGCATTTTTCCAGTTTTGTTCGTTTTGTGGGCGATCGATCGAAATATAGAGTGCTGTTATGCCGTTGTCTTCTAGGAATTTATGAGTAGCCGCGGCGTGCTTCATCTCCTCGCGGCACGAACCGCAGGTGGTAAACCAAAAATCGACAAAGAGCGGTTTTCCTTTGAATTGCTTGAACACTTGGGTCAGTGTTGTCAGGCTCTCGGTGTTTTCCACAAAAATAGTCTTATCAGAAAATGGGCGGTTTATTTTCTCTTGATAATCTTTACTTTCGTTCAAAAAATGTGCAAAGTATTTTGAATATTGACTGCCTTCAAAATTTTTGTTGAAAGTCATAATCAGCGTATCCACCACCATCGAGTGATTCTTATTGTTGATTGCCGTGCCATAGATTAAATTAGCCAGCATCGGCTCTTGTAGTGTAGGGTCGGGGAATGCTTTTTGATAAGCGGCAACAGACCAAGCCATCGAAGCCGATTCGTCTTTGGGCGCGTCGAATTTGATGGTGGGGTCGGCCATATATTTACCATACAGGGCCACGATTTCGCCATAAGGGTAGGCGTATTGCGACGAGAGGCTCTTTTGGTCGATCGGGTATTGAGTGGTGAGTAATTGCCATAACTCGCTGTAACCCGGATAGATAGTGGCAGTCGAATCGCGCACCGAACCGAACCACTTGCCGCGAATGACTTTGGCCATCGCAAGCACGTTGTAGTACGTGATCTCTTGTTTGACAAAATCTAGAAAGGCTTGATCAATGTCACCATCTTTTTGGAGTTTTTGGAACGGCACCAGATCGGCAGTCATCTGGGCGGTGAAATTTTCGTACATTTTGGTGCCCACCGTGTCCACGGGCGAGGCTGAATAATCGCGCACCCACTCGTATTTATATGGATCTTGCGCGGCCATCAAACCGTCATAAAGTTTTTGCCCTTTGTAGGATGTCGATTTTTCGCTGATCAAAAAATGGCCTTTACCCACCGTGTCGCGAACGAAATTGAGGGCGATCTTTTCGTTCGGTGCCACCACCACATTCACACGAGAGTAGGCATCCTGATCTCGATTAGAGATAAAATAGGATTGATGATCACTCACCTGGATCGTTTGGGTGAAGGTCGTGTCGCCCGCCAAACAGATCGTGTCGGTCAGTATAGTTGGAGCTCCCGCCAGTGGCCGCCCAATATAAAAAACAGATGTATCTTTGTCGTTGTAGGACAGAGATATGGTGGCCGTCTTGGCGCAAGACGAAACAATGGCCGCCAAGGCGAGCAGCGAAAGAATCGAGAAATGTTTCATAGTTTTTGGTTTAGTTTATACCACCATTGACGCATTCAACCGTGTTTTTGGATCCTGGTGATCTCGCTATTTCTGTGCCATTTTGGCCCACGAGTCTTTCAGCCCAACGGCTTTGTTGAACCCGCGATCGGTGCGGATAAAGTATCCCAGGCGTTCGAACTGAAAATGAGTGCCCATCGGAGCATCGGCGAGCGATGGTTCGAGGTAGCCGGTCACGATTTTCAGCGAATCGGGGTTTAGGTTGTCCAGAAAATTGCCGCTTGCCTCGGGATCTTCGCTCATAAAGAGACGATCGAACAGGCGAACTTCCATCTCGACGGCACGCGTGGCCGACACCCAGTGGATCACACCCTTCACCTTGCGCCCGTCGCTCGTTGCGCCGTGAGCCGAGAGCGGATCGTAAGAGCAGCGAAGCTCAGTCACGCGCCCGGTGTGGTCTTTGATCACCTCGTCGCACTTGATCACGTAGCCATATCTCAGCCGCACTTCGGTGCCTGGCGCTAGGCGGTAATATTTTTTAGGTGGATTTTCCATAAAGTCATCGCGTTCGATTAGCAGTTCGCGCCCAAACTCGACAGCTCGCATCCCAGCCGCCTCATCTTCGGGGTTGTTCACACAGTCGATCATTTCGGTGTGACCTTCTTCCCAATTGGTGATCACCACCTTCACTGGGTCGAGCACAGCCATACGTCGCGGGGCTGTTTTGTTGAGATCCTCGCGCAGACACCACTCCAAAAGCGAGAGGTCGATCACATTGTCGCGCTTGGCCACGCCCACCTTCTCGGCAAACAGACGGATCGAGGCTGGGGTGTAGCCCCGAGCGCGCAGGCCGCAAATGGTTGGCATCCGCGGATCGTCCCACCCATCGACATAATTTTCTTTGACCAATTGCAACAGTTTACGCTTGCTCATCACGGTGTAGTTGATGTTCAGGCGCGCAAATTCATATTGGTGTGATGGGAAAATCTCTAATTTGTCGATAAACCAGTCGTACAGCGGGCGGTGAACGTCGAATTCGAGGGTGCAGATGGAGTGGGTGATCCCCTCCAAGGAGTCGCTCTGGCCGTGGGCGTAGTCGTACATCGGGTATATGCACCATTTGTTGCCCGTGCGGTGGTGGTCGGTGTGGATGATGCGGTACATCAATGGATCGCGCATCGACATATTGGTATGTGCCATATCGATTTTGGCGCGAAGCACTTTCTCGCCGTCGGCAAATTTACCAGCTTTCATATCGGCAAAAAGCGCGAGATTTTCCTCTACCGATCTTTCGCGCCACGGCGAATTGGTGCCCGCCTTTTGGACTGTGCCGCGTGTGGCGCGGATCTCTTCTTGTGTCTGATCGTCGACATAGGCCAAACCCTTGCCAATCAAGATGCAAGCCCAGTCATATAGTTGATCGAAATAGTCGGACGCGTAATGCTCCTCGCTCCACATAAAGCCCAGCCAATTGATGTCGGCCTTGATCGAATCGACGTATTCTACATCTTCTTTGACGGGATTGGTGTCGTCGAAGCGCAGGTTACACGTGCCGCCATATTTTTTGGCGGTGCCGAAATTCAGGCATATACTCTTTGCGTGGCCAATGTGCAGATAACCATTGGGCTCGGGCGGGAACCTCGTGTGTATGCTTGGGCAGCCCTTGGCGATAGATTCCTCAACTATTTCTTCGATAAAATTCAGACGTTCTTCCATAAGTGTGGTGTATATGTATATAAAGCACAAAATTAAACATTTTTTTCGGTTTTCATAGCGTAAAAACATCGTATTTGTAGTTCATCCCATATAATTTTTGAAATCTAAATTAAACCTTTCGCTGGTTTGGTTGTCAAAGAGGTACAAAATTTAGGTGATTTCTAAAAATTGCTTTTTCGGCGTTGGACTTTGGATCGAAAAATCCTCATTTACCGTGAGTAAACTGCGGTTTTTCGACCTTGTCCGCCTTGAAAAATCTAATTTTCAGAAACCACCCTAAGCCTTGGTGGCTACTAAAATTGCTTTTTCGGCGCTCTCTTTCGGATCAATAAAATCGTAGTAGAGCGCCAAAAAAGCAATTCGGCAAAGAGTCGCCCCTATTCTTTGGGTAAGGAACGCGAGAAGGCATCGAAGGCCTTGATCGTGC
>JAVXIH010000067.1:0-10301 GCA_036648455.1 Mucinivorans sp. | reverse complement strand
GTATAATATTGTTATTCACAGTAATCAAGAGGCGACACGCGTCCGCCCGCGTGGCTAGTCGTTTCTTAATAGAACCTGATTTTTGAATTAAGGGGGATTCTGAAAATTAGATTTTTAAAGGCGGATAAGGTCGATGAGCCGCAGTTTACTCGCGGTAAATGGACTTTGCGATCCGAAGTTGAGCGCAGAAAATTCAATTTTTAGAAGTCACCTTCTGGGAGTGTCAAAATTGCTTTTTCGGCGTTGGACTTCGGATCGCTGTCGAGTATTACGAGCATAAAAAGAGGGAGGAAATCAACTTCGTGATTCCCTCCCTCTTTGTTTAATTGATGGTTATTTGTGGGGCTAATCGTGCGCTAATCGTTTGATCATCTCGCCAAACTCATCTGGTGTAAGTTGTTGAGCTGCATCGCTTAGCGCCTGCTTGGGCGAGCAGTGGCATTCGACCATCAGACCTGACGAGCCGCGCTTCAATCCCTCGCGAGCCACCTGTTCCACTAAATCGGCACGCCCCGCAATGTGGCTCGGATCGGTGAGCAGAGGCACGCTTGGCCCTACACGTTTGATAAACTCAGTGGCTATCTCCCAAATCGGTGCATTGCGGTATGGGCCGCAATAGCTATGTTCGACAAAGCCGCGGTGGATGGTGGTGATATTCTCCACGCCAGCTTTTTGGAGTCTCTCTATCGCTCCGATCCACAGTTCCAAATCGGCACAGATCGGATTTTTGACCATCACGCGTAGCCCCGACCCAGCCAGAGCGTGGGCAAATTCGTTCATCAAAAAAGGATTACACGAACTGCGTGCTCCGATCCACGCCACATCGATCCCGTGTTTGACCAACAGATCCACACTCGATGGCAGGTTGATTTCTGTTGTCACAGCCATCCCTGTCCTTCGGCGTACTTCGGCCAGCCATTCCAGCCCGCGTTCGCCCACTCCCTCAAAGGTGCCGTACCTAGTGCGTGGTTTCCATACGCTTGCTCGGAACAGATCGACACCTTTGTCGGCCAAGGCGATGGCGGTTGACATCACTTGTTCTCGGCTTTCGGCCCCGCAGGGGCCTGCTACTATTATCATAAAATATTCTCCTTTGTTTGTATAATTGGAATTGGATTGTTTCAAAAAATGCGACCGAAGGAGGCTGTCTCCCCCGCAGTCGCATTCTTTGCTATTATGGTGACTTCTAAAAATCGTTTTTTCGGCGTTTTGCTTCGGATCTTAAAATCCTCACTTACTTCAAGTAAGCTCCGGTTTTGCGACCACGAGCCTGCCTTGAAAAATTCAATTTTTAGAAGCCCCCTTATGTCTTAGGGGTCACCTATTACTCTTCGATCACAAGTCGCATACCAACGTTCCACACTTGGTGCCAAGGCAGGAAGTGACGGCGAGCCGAGGCTGCACCGCGTTTAGGACGATCGTACCACGAAGCTCCGACAACTATTTTGTCGAGCGATCCTTGACCGTAATCATCGCGTGTCCATTCGGCAACATTACCGTGCATATCATACAAGCCCCAAGGGTTAGCTTGGTATGATCCAGGAGCTGTCATCAACATATTACCATCGTTGACCGACCATTCTTTTGGAATGTAGGCTTGATATTTGAACCAAGAGTCGTTGCGGCTCATTGGCTTAGGATCGATACCAGAAACTGCCATCTTGCCCAGTTCGTCATCAGCGAAGTTTTCGTATTTGCTGAAATCGGTATGGGTGGTGCCAAACCAGAAATCGGTAGCCGAGCCTGAGCGTGCAGCCCATTCCCATTCATTTGCCGAAGGTAGAGCGACTTTGAGGCCTGTTTTGGCGCTCAACAGATCTGCATATTTTTTAGCTTCGTTCCAACTGATCTTAGTTGCGGCTAAGTGAGCTGAATCGACAAAATAACCAGGGGTTGTGTGGTCTTTCCATTGTTGACCAATGTAACGGCTGTCGTGATAAGGCAATATGGCGCGTACTTGGGCGTTGTTCAATTCGGTAGCCGACATATAGAAGGCTTTTTTGATTTGAACCTTTTCGCCATTACCGTTCACGAATGTCCCAGCAGGCACATAGACAAAGTCCAAAGTTTGCCCGTTGCCGAGGTCTATTTTCTTGATCTCTTTGCCCGACACCATTGCTGCGGCTTGATCTTGGGTGAAAGGCCATCCCTTCACTTTGGCTATTTTCTGATTTTTGGTAGCCGCTTGTGTAGGCATCGTAGGCTTGATTTCGCCCTTGTTTTTCAGGTATTTAGTATACGCTTCGATCTCTTTTTCCCAATAGATAGGCGCGCCCGAATATTTCTCGGCCAATTCGATACGTCGAGCTTTTTGGTCGATCGTCTCGCCGGTGTTGATCACTTCGTAAGGGCTGGCAGGGAACGAGCTGTTGTATGGCAAGTTGAAGTCCACCCAAGTGATCAAACGATTCCACTCATAAGGAGTCAATTCCACGCCGTGGTGACCTCTGCGGAGCATTTGGATCATTTCGGAGTTCGAAACATTATATTCGTAAGGGTTCAACACAGCCATTTCGGCTTCTGGTCCTTGGCGATAGAAGTATGGGTGGAAGGCAAGGTAGCTCTTCGAAAATTCGCGTTTACCAGCCCAGTCTTCGATCGCTTCCATACGGCCACCCGTATAGTCGATACCACCTTTGAGGTCTTTGCCGTTGTGGCACGCCACGCAAGCGCGATCCAAAATCGGTTGAACTTCCAATTCGAATTTGAATGGACGGACACCACCTTCGGGCTCGGCTATCGTGCGAGGTTTCATTTGTGAAGCCATCACACGTTTTGGCATTGCAATCATATTCTGATCTTCGTGGCAACCAACGCAAGAGACTGTCTCGCCTGGCATACCGACAAACCAGCTACGCATCAATTGGATCGCTGCGCCAGTGCTGTCAAGCGGTTGTAGCGAAATAGTAGTGTTGGCAGGAATAGTGAACAAGGCCGAACCATCGGCTTCGATAGGCACGATCCCCAATTCACGTTTGATATCCCAGCCAGACTGAATCCCTTGGGCAACGTGGTCGGATAGCGAGTGTAGGTAAGCAAATTCGAAGCTCAACACGCGAAGTGCTTTCACCGTGCCGCGAGGTACTCCAATCAGCCCTTCGCCTTCGTAAATGTCTTGGATAAAGACAGTTGCTGTTTTAGGGGCATCTTTCAAATCCATCGGAACGCGTTCCGGAACAATTGGAGGAGTTTTCTTCTTGAACACTGGAATTGGATTGATCAGCCCGGCACCTTCGACTTGTGCCACCAGGGTCACATTGTCGTAAACGTCGATCAAATAGACTCCCCACAATGATGTTGGAGTCATTTTGGCTGCCACCAAGAAATATTTATCGTTAATTGGGTGAGGTTTAATAAATTGAGGCCACACACCGTTTACCAATTGGTCTTTGACCAGAGGAATGATTTCGCGTTTAGAATAAGGCACTTCTTGCACCATACCTGCCACGCCTTTGCGAGCTTTTTGAGGGTCGAAAATAATCAGACGACCCGAGCGAGCAATACCGTGGTGACCCGAAATAACACCGATAAATGAATTAGGTGTACCCGGAATTTGTTGCATATCGAAGGTCGAGTTAGGGAACATTGCCCCGCTGCCGAACAGTGCTTTTTGCTCTGTTCCGTCTGGGTTCATCGTGAAGTTAATACGTGCATAATAGTGCATCAAGTCGGTGTATTCCCAACGAGTGTATAGGATTTTGCCATCCGACATCACACTTGGATTCCACACGTTGTCTTGGTCGAAGGTCAGGCGGCGCATTTGCCCCGTTTTGGGATCATAGAGCGAGAAACTACCAACGGCATCCGAACCGTTGACACAAGGAACGCCCGAATAACCAATGTTGCTTGTCACAAGTAGTTTGCCGTTAGGCAAGTATGCGGCATCAAAAAATTCGAGGTCACTTTCGGGTATATTTGTCATTTGTTTGGCCTCACCGCCTTCGAGTGCCACTTCGTATACTTGATAGTGTTTGTGTTTGTCGTTGCTAGTGAAGATCATACGATCTGCATCCCAGTGTAGTTGGACATCGGTTACCACGTTCCCTTTTTCGGGTTTGTAGACCAGGCGTTCCTTAGGTTTGTCTGAACGAATGTCGGTCAGTTCAACAATTTGAGCGTCGAAACCTGTGCGTTGCGATGATAGTTGGCTCGACCAGTTGTTGGGTTGTGTCCCCATATCAGGAGCCATAGCCGAACGGGCGTTGTCGCCTAGGTTGTATCGTGTTACTACAATCTTGTCGAAATCCAAGGCTGGGTTCGACATTAGAATTTCGCGACGCAAAGCGATTGCCGTACTCAAATCTTTGATCGTTTTTGAGTCTGCCGAATATATACCTTTGAAATTATTGGAGGCGGTGATCAACTTGTTGAATTGGTCAATTTTGGCGCTCCATTTAGTTTTGTCGTAACCTTTGACGGCGCTAAAATCAGCATACGCATCATTGACCGCCGTTGGGTTGAGCCACGTAAGGTCATTTTGTAGTGCAACAACTTGACCCATTTGTGCGATCATTTCAAGATAGGCCACCGTTTGAGGTTTGCCTTTTTCCATCGATGCGATTTTCTCAATCTGGGTGTTGAAATATGTACGATCGTCGATTTGGCGCAGCAAGGCACCAATAGTGCTTTGCTCGATCGATAAATTTGGTGTTGTCAGCCACGCATCGAGGGTTCCGCGTAGGTAGGGCACCAGGTTAACCTTGATTTCGGGAACCGCTTCGCACAGCGCCTTTGACTCGTCGATACCCGAGGTGGCACTGACACGGAAGATCGCGCTTCCGTTTCTGTTCGAACCATTGTCGATACCGGCAAAGCCTTCGAATTTCACGAATTTATCTTTGGTCAGATCAATCACCAGTAGACCGTTGGCGTGAGCAATCACCCCACATTTGAAGTTTTTCAGCCCCACAGAAAGTGGTTTGCCAGAAAAATTTTGGTTCACCGACCACCAGTTGCCTGTGATTCGGCGAATTTTGTAATCGATTTTGTCTATCCCAACTTTCGACCCGTCGGCGCGCACAAAATAAGCGTCACCCCACACTGCGTGGTCGAAATCTGTACCGTCGGCTGTGGCATCAGTCACTAGTACTAATTCCTTTAAGCCAGTCAAATCGACGTTAATTTCTTCGGGAGCCATCCCTTTTCTCATCACTTGTGTTGCGATTGGCAACGAAGCTGGCATTGATTTTGCAACTGCTTCTTTGGCAGCAACAGCTTGCTCAGCCCACGAAATAGGCGGAGCCGGTGTGGGATCTGCTTTCGGGGTCTTTTTGGCATATAGGCTAGTGCTGAGCGCCAGAGCCAAGGCCAAACATAATAACTTTTTCATTGTGTTGATCTGATATAAATGTAAACTAAATAATTACTGGTGACTTCTGAAAATTGCTTTTTCGTCGCTCTACCGCGGATCGAAAAGCCTGACTTTATTTCCCGTAATTTTGTTCCGATACTAGCATCAAAATATCCCCTGATATTCCTATCGAAATCGCTTGTACTTCTCCGCCTTTTTTGATGTAGAAGCACATCGGTGTGCTCTGAACTCCAAATGCGATTTTGAGCGGACTGTGGTCGCCTCTGAAATCACATACAGCCAGCCATCCTATTTCTGATTTTTGTACCGTGGCTATGAAATCATCTTTGCTCATCTGGCTGAAAACATTGACTATTTCGAGCTTCGATAGGTCGATTTTTCTGTACATAAGATCCAGCAGTCTCTTAGTATCGATGCTTGAATCATTCCAGTCGCCAAAAACGAGTAAAATGTCTTTTTCTGCCACCAATTCGCCGAATCGAAAATCATCGCCCCTTGCTGTTTTTGCTTTGAACTCAGACACCGTATCGCCCACCGTTACTTGGTTGAAATCCAGGTGTCTTTTGAGGCTTGACACATAGGGATCGCTTTCCTTGATCCGTTGAGGGATACGCTGCATTATCTTTGACAATTGATCCTTAGCCACCGATGTGCGAAGGGCGTACAGCCGTTCGACAACCCCAGCCACTGAACTATACTTGCCATAAATATCCACAACCTCGCCAACACATTTCTGGTCTATTTTGTTGTAATCTTGCAAAATTTTTATCTTTTCCAGCGAATCGCTTGTCGCTTGGTACTCTTTGTTGAGTGCTTCTCGTCGTGTGTCGTATGACCTATATCGAACAGTGATCAACGAATCCACGTCTTGCACTGTGGCAATGGGTTTCTTGCGTGCGGCCGCAGCGCTAAGGCATACTAGGCTGATGAGTGCTATAAATAGTGTTTTTCTCATTTTTTGAATAGGTAGAAGCCGCTCACGTTACGCATAACGTCAGTGTCGCGGAAGGTGTACACTATTTTTCCATTTTTGTCTAGCTCCACCAATTGTTTCTCGCCGCGGGTGATATAACCTTGCCAATTGCTGATCATAGTATTACCATTTTTGAGCGGTTGAGCTTCGGTACCAAAGCGTAGAGTGTCGGCCGAATTGCCGATTACTCCGCTAGCTACGGTGCGTATGATTTCGCCGCTCTTGCGGTTCACCTCCACCACGCTGCCAAATGTGCTCACCAACAAATCACCCGACGCAAGTTCCTTGACCGAAAATGGAGTGTTAGGCACTTTCCATTCGCCGACCTTTACTCCTTGTGGGTTGATTTCCACTACTTTACCAGCCCATATAACTGGCACCAAGTAATTTCCCGAAGCTGATTTGCATATTTGGCGAAATTGACCGTGAGGTTTGTCGACTCCTAGATCGTAATTCACCTCGCTGATCACTTTGCCTGTTTTGCCGTTCAGTTCGATAAAACGCGCAGGATTGGCACAAACGCCAGCCAACACATTACCGTTAGGCAGCAGCCGAGCAGTCTGGCATTCAGCGTCTTGCCCCGTTGGGTAATCCCAAAGAGTAACACCCTTAGGGTCTACCATTTTCACACCTTGTTTGTATGAAAATACCACATCGCCGTTTTTCTTGACTGCGATTGTGTTGCATTCCGTGCCGTGAGGCAAGGTGTAGCTCCACACTTGGGTTCCTGTCGCCTTCTCGATGATGGCGATTTTATCGACCCCGCTACCCGCCAAGGCGATCATCTCTTTTTGTTTTGCACTTGCCGCGAGACTCATTATCCCAAAGGCAAGTATCGGAAGTGCTCTATAAATCATTGAACATCTCAAATGCTTGTTCGGGTGTCAGTCCGTCGTGAACCACAGCGCTCACAGCTTGGATCATTGCCACTGGTTTTGTACTTTGGAATACATTACGCCCCATATCAACACCAGCCGCACCGTCGCCGATAGCTTTGTAGCACAACTCCAACGCCTCTTTTTCGACTAATTTTTTGCCGCCCGCAATCACAATAGGCACAGGGCAAGCGTTAACCACTTTGGCAAAACCGTCACAGTAGTAAGTCTTAACGATGTTAGCCCCGTTTTCGGCTGCCACGCGAGTTGCAAGTCCGAAATATTTCGAATCGCGAGCCATTTGTGTTCCAACGGCGGTCACACCCATCGTTGGGATCCCATATTTGTAGCCATAATCGGCCGTGCGTACCAGGTTCTCGATTGTCTTGGCCTCGAATGTTCCGCCCAAGCTCACCATCACAGCCAACGCCGAAGCGTTCAGACGAACTGCATCCACAGGGTCGATCACGCATTCGTTGTTCAGTTCGGTCAATATGGACGAGCCGGCCGAGTAGCGCAAACAAATTGCCTTATTCGAATTGGCTGGCACCACCGAACGTAGTGCACCGCGAGTACACATCAGTGAGTCAGCATATTGGATCAGCGGAACGATGCTCAAATCCAAACGCTCCAAACCCGAAGTTGGGCCCATTATATAACCGTGATCAAAGGCTAACATCACTGTATGGCCAGTCGATGGGCGAAAAATACGCGACATGCGATCTTTCAACCCCCAATCGCAACCACCCATCCCTTTGAGGTGAAAACTCCCCGTTTCTACTGGTACTCCGATACCATAATCTTTATCCTTGTTTTCAAGGATACCATCCATATCTGCCATTTTGTTGTATTTTTAATTTTTTTCCGTTTTACGGGCGATTTTTAGTTGTTTTTTTCTTTCACTGCTTGGTAAAAACTTGCGAAGATCGAGGCCCACGAAGTAGCCCCAGCGTCAACGTGACCGACGGTTTTGTCGCCCAAATTGCGAGCGCGTCCAAAGGTGGCTTTCATCTCTTTGGTCGATAGCGCACCAGCCGTTGCAGCTGTTGCCGCTATGCCGAGCAATTCTTTGATGTCCTCGGATTTTGATCCTTCCATCGCATTGATAGCCGGAATCAAGGCATCCATAATTGTTTTGTCGCCGATTGTGGCGCGGGTATTTTTCTGAACTCCGGTGAGTCCACCACGAAACATTTTTCGCACCGCCCCCGAGTCGATCGTATTGGTTGCCGTCACTTCATCACTCATACCGAGCAACAACGCCCCGAGTAATGTGGATGTTGAGCCCGATGTTTCGAGCATCACTGCAAAGCCCATATCGGATAGCATTTTTTTGAAATCGCTTCCGCTTTTTGATGCTTTGTTTATCACTGTGAAGGCTGTCAAAATTGCTTCGCCGTGGTCGCCATCGCCCAAAGCAGCGTCTAGTTCTGAAAATTCTGCGGCGCGCGCTTCAATATTTTTGTAAGCGAGCTCGATCATTAGCTGAAAATCAGCGGTTGTCAATTCTTTCATTATTGTCGTGTCCAATAAGGTGCGTTAGATGGATAATTTTTCAATAAGTCGACGTGATCTGCGTCTAGTTTGGCTACAATCATTTGGAAACCAGCTTGTTCCTGAACCGTTAGCATTTCACCAGCGTAACCGTCAACAATTTCGATTCCAGCAGCTTCCAAGGTCTTGGCCGCCGCGCGATAGACAATAAATTGCTCCATCAGCGTCGAACTACCAACGCCGTTAATATATAGGAGTGCTTTGTCTCCTTTTTGGAGTGCCAGTTTTTTGATCAACATACCCACCATAAATTCGGCAGTTTGGTCGGCCGACACCAACGGTTGAGTTCCGCCTGCACCTGCTTCGCCGTGTTGCCCCATCCCGATTTCCATAATTCCATCGGGCAAGGCTGTGATCACAGCGCCATTTTGTGGGTGTGAACAGCTACGCATCGCTACGGCAAGGGTGGCGATATTTTTATTCAAACGCTCACCGATTTCCATTAATTCATCGATCGAAGCGCCATTTTCGGCGGCAGCTCCCAACACTTTGTACATCACAATTGCACCTGCCAGGCCGCGACGATCTTCATCGGCAGCATCCAATCCAGCCGAAATGTCATCGTGTGTGATGATCGAGCGAACCTTGATCCCCAAACGTTCGGCAAGTTGCATAGCCATATTACCACTCATCAAGTCGCCCGAGTGATTCAAAATCAAAAGTACAATTCCAGCGTCGCGCTTGAACAATTGCAACCCTTTCAAGAGACGTTGCGCGCCCGGAGCGGCAAAAATATCACCAACCACCGAGCAGTCAAGCATTCCTTGACCCACATATCCGCTCACAGCTGGTTCGTGACCCGAACCACCAAAGGCTACTATTGCCACTTTGTCTTGGTCTTTGGCTTTGGTGCGCACCACGATATTCTCGTCGGCTAGTGATACGCGATCCTTGAAGGCCATTACGTAACCTTCCAGCAGTTCAGCCGTAATATCGACTGTTTCGTTTATGAATTTTGTTTTCATTATTTATATTTTTATTCGTGCCACATTAGTTCAATTGCCAGACCATCTTCTTCCACGAAAGCGATCCAATTACCTTCACCACAGTCAGTTGCTGGGATGAGTACCTTTTTGCCTTGCATTTCGGCCTTATGGTCGGTCACTTGGTAGGCCAGGTGTGTTTGTTTTTGAATCAATTCGGGCATCCAGCTGTCGCTATCGAAGCGCAACCATTCGATACGGTGTGGATCTTTGGAAAAATCGGTTAAAAAAACCTTCATTCCCTCGTTGTAAAATTCACCCGCCTTGGGTGTTGTGGTTGGAATACCAATGTGGTCTAGTGTTCTCATCGAAGTATATGTTTTTTTTGTTTAATCATAAAGAGACCGAGTGCTCCCAAAGTGACCACTGCGCCCCAAATATAAGAAATATTCGTATTAATTCCAAATCCTGCATCTGCCATCAAAATATATGTTGAACAGACGGCTGTCATAAAAAGTGCTGGGATAAGTGTTATCCAATAATATCGGCTGTTTTGCACCAAATAAACAGTCAAGGCCCATAGCGTAAAAACGGCTAAGGTTTGATTCGCCCAAGCAAAATAACGCCAAATGACACCAAATTCAAGCTGCAAAACCACAAAAGTC
>JAVXIH010000066.1:0-10435 GCA_036648455.1 Mucinivorans sp. | reverse complement strand
CTGCGTTTTTTCGACCTTATCCGCCTTGAAAAATCTAATTTTTAGAAGCCCCCTTGGGCATCGTTTAGAAGTCCACTAACGATTCTGGAAAAATATAAACAAAGCCGCCACACGTTTAGGAGTGTAAATTCACCTAAACGTGTGGCGGCTTTGTTGTGCGCATATCTGCTGACCTGGCCACCGCACCGAGTGCGGCCGAGCCGTCAATCCATCTTCAAGACAGCCAAAAAGGCGGACTGCGGTACTTCCACATTCCCCACTTGGCGCATTCGTTTCTTGCCCTTCTTCTGTTTGTCGAGCAATTTGCGCTTACGCGATATATCGCCACCATAGCACTTGGCCGTCACGTCTTTACGCACCGCTTTCACTGTTTCGCGGGCAATGATCTTCGCCCCAATAGCCGCCTGAATGGCGATGTCAAACTGCTGACGAGGGATCAACTCCTTTAACTTTTCACACATCTTACGCCCAAATTCATACGCGTTATCAAAGTAAATCAAGGACGACAGCGCATCAACAGGCTCGCCGTTGAGCAAAATATCGAGCTTCGATAATTTCGACGGACGATAACCAATCTGGTGATAATCAAAGGAAGCGTAACCACGCGAAATAGATTTCAACTTGTCGTAGAAATCAAAGACAATCTCGGAAAGTGGCATCTCGAAATTCACCTCCACACGATCCGTGGTGATGAAATGTTGGTTGATCAATTGCCCCCGCTTGCCCACACACAGGGTGATCACACTGCCCAAGTATTCGACCTTGGTGATGATCTGAGCGTTGATATATGGTTCTTCGATCACCGAAATATAATTGGGCTCGGGCATCCCCGACGGATTGTGGATAAAAGTCTCGACACCCGCCGTGGTGGTCACTTTATACGATACGTTGGGCACCGTGGTGATCACGTCCATATCAAATTCGCGGTACAAGCGCTCCTGGATAATCTCCATATGGAGCAAACCCAAAAAGCCGCAACGATAACCAAAACCCAGCGCCAACGAACTCTCGGGTTCGTAGGTGAGCGAGGCATCGTTCAGACCTAGTTTGTCGAGCGAGTTGCGCAGATCTTCGTAATCGTCGGTGTCCACAGGGTAAATACCCGCAAAAACCATCGGCTTCACCTCCTCGAACCCCTCGATCGGGTGCTCGCACGGGCGGTCAAACGATGTGATCGTGTCGCCCACCTTGATCTCCACCGTGTTCTTGATTCCCGTCATCAGGTAGCCCACATCGCCAGCCTTCACCACATCGCGGGGCAACATTTTGAGTTTGAGTACCCCGATTTCATCTGCCGTATATTCGATACCACTATTGAAAAAACGAACCTTGTCACCCTTGCGCAGTGTGCCGTTCATCACACGGAAATATGCGATAATTCCGCGGAAACTATTGAAAACTGAGTCGAAAATCAGAGCTTGTAGCGGCGCATCTTCACTGCCCTTGGGGGCTGGAATCCGATCGACAATAGCCTCCAAAATAGCAGGCACGCCAGCGCCAGTCTTGGCCGAACAGCTCAAAATATCTTCGCGAGCGCAACCGATCAGATCGACAATCTGATCCTTGACCTCCTCCACCATCGCGGCCTCCATATCGATCTTGTTGAGCACGGGAATTATTTCGAGCTCGTTGCCAAGAGCCAAGTATAGATTGCTAATTGTTTGAGCCTGAATGCCTTGCGTAGCGTCCACCACCAGCAACGCACCCTCGCACGAGGCGATGGCGCGGCTCACCTCATACGAGAAATCGACGTGCCCCGGGGTGTCGATCAAATTCAGGTTGAAATGTTCGCCCGTTGCTGGACGCACGTAATCCATCTGAATGGCGTGTGATTTGATGGTGATGCCCTTCTCGCGTTCGAGCTCCATATTGTCGAGCACCTGGGCTTGACTTTCGCGCTGGGTGATGGTGCAGGTGACCTCCAATAAACGATCGGCCAACGTTGATTTGCCGTGGTCGATGTGGGCTATAATACAGAAGTTTCGGATGTTTTTCATATAATAAACTGTGGAGGCAAAGGTAAGAAAAATTTCGATTTATTAGAAGCTGTTTAAATTTTGTTCATTGAATTTATTATGAGTCGTTTTTGGTCATATTTTTGTCTGTGGAACCAGAATTTATTGGGGTAAATGAGGATTTCACAGGTGAAAACAGGGGCAAATAAGAGCCGCAACAAAACTTTTGAATAATTTTAAACAGCTTCTTATTGTAGATATGAAAAATATGCTTACATTTGCAGGCGAAAGAACGAATAGAGAGGGGCCGATAGCCCCTTTTTTGTTGAAATTTGCCAAATAAACAGCCCTTAACGAGCTAGTAATCAACAATGACAAAAGAAGAAATAACCGATTTTATCGAGCAGCAACTCGTTGACACTGATCTTTTTATGGTTGGCGTTACGATCTCTGCCGCTATGGATATCGATGTCACGTTGGACAGCGACACGTCGGTGAAAATCGAGCAGTGCATCGCCTTGACGCGCGCGGTGGAGGAGGCCTTTGATCGTGAGGTGATGGATTATTCGCTCACCATCGGTTCGGCTGGTATCGGTCAGCCGCTGACTTTGCAACGCCAATTTGCCAAGATATTGGGTGCGGATGTCGATGTTGTGCTCCTTAGCGGGGCTAAGGTTCACGGCGAACTCGTGGCCTATGACCCCGAGCAGATCACCATCAAATACGTGGCACGCGAGGCGGTGGAGGGCAAAAAACGTAAAGTGGAAGTAGAAAAACAAGAAAGTTATAATTTTTCGGATATTAAATCAGTGTGCGAAGCGCTGCTAGTCTAATTTATGAGGGGGCTTCTAAAAATTAGATTTTTCAAGGCGTACAAGGTCGATAAACTAGAACGTACATTTAAGTACGTAAGGATTTAGCGAACAGAAGTAAAAAGAAAAAACAATTTTAAGAAGTCACCAGTAATATAAAAATAATGGAAACAATTAATTTGGCCAGCAATTTTGCTGAATTCAAAGAACTTAAAAACATAGATCGCGCAACGATGATGGGCGTGTTGGAAGATGTTTTTCGCTCGATGCTACAAAAAAACTATGGCACGGACGAAAATTACGACATTATCGTCAATATCGAAAAGGGAGACTTGGAGATTTGGCGACGTCGGATTGTGATGGAAGATGGCGACGTGGCGGACGATAATTTTCAAATTTCGCTTTCCGATGCTAAAAAATTGGACGAAAGTTACGAAATAGACGAGGAGGTTTCCGAAATTATGCCGATGAGTGCATTTCCGCGCCGCTCGGTGCTCTCGATCCGACAGAATCTTGCTTCGCGGATTATGGATCTCGAAAAGGCGAATCTGTTTGCCAAGTATTCGACTCGTATCGGTGAACTGATCACGGGTGAAGTTTACCAAGTGTGGAAACGCGAAATGTTGGTGCTCGACGATGAGGATAACGAATTGATACTCACCAAACAAGATCAAATCCCGAGCGATTTTTTCCGCAAAGGCGAGACCGTTCGTGGTATTGTGAGCAAGGTCGATATGGTGAACGGCACTCCGAAAATTTTCCTTTCGCGTACTGCTCCCGAATTTTTGCAACGTCTGTTCGAGATGGAGGTTCCCGAAATTTTCGACGGTGTGATCACCATCAAGAAAATCGTACGTATTCCGGGCGAACGGGCCAAGGTGGCCGTCGAAAGTTACGACGAACGGATCGATCCAGTGGGTGCTTGCGTGGGTGTCAAGGGTTCGCGTATATATACAATAGTGAAGGAGCTTCGCGGCGAGAATATCGACGTGGTGAACTACACCAGCAACGCTCAGTTGTTGATCCAACGCGCGTTGAACCCAGCCAAGGTGAGCTCAGTGACGCTCAACGAAGAGAGCAAAACGGCGGAAGTGCACCTCAAACCAACCGAAATTTCGTTGGCAATCGGCAAGGGTGGGCTTAATATTCGTCTGGCAAGTATGTTGACTGGTTACGATATTGACGTTTACCGCGAGGGTGCAGCCGAAGAGGCCGAAGACGACGTTGATTTGAAGGAATTTTCGGACGAGATCGAAGAGTGGATTATCGATGCGTTGGTTAAAATTGGGTATGACACTGCGCGTTCGGTGCTGGCTCAAAAACCAGAAGAGTTGGCTGCTAGAGCCGATCTTGAAATAGAAACGGTGGAAGAAGTGATGGGAATATTGCGTTCCGAATTCGAATAATTGTTTCACAAGCCGCCTAATGTGGGCTTGTGAAAGTTAGATTTTTCAAGGCGGACTCGTGGTCGATGAGCCGCAGTTTACCCAGCTGTAAATGAAGATTTTCGATCCGTAGTAGAGCGCCGCAAAAGCAATTTTCACAAGTTGTAAGGCAAATGATTGAAATTCGAGGTCTGGTGTAGACCTAGAAGACCTAAATAAGATGATAGAAAAAAAGAAAATACGGCTCAGTGCATTGGCTCGCACCTACAATGTAGGAGTGCATAACTTGGTGGAATTGCTCGAAAAGAAAAATCTTACGGGTGATGGCGTGAATCCTAATACCATTGTCAACGAGGGTCAATACGCGGCCCTTGAACGCGAATTTGGTGGCGCTAAAACCGAGAAAATCGATATTCGCCAAATGCTGCGCACTACGGTCGAAGTGGCTGCTCAGCCGGTGTCACAAACAAAAGAAGAACCTCTTGAGAAAGAGTTGACGGTCAAGAGCAATGCTATTTTTAGCACTCCGACACCCGAGATCAGCGCTCCTAAAATAATCGGTAAAATCGATCTTAATAATATAGGTGTGCCAGAACATAAAATAGTTGAGGTAAAAGAGATAATTGAACCAGTCGAGGTAAAAGTGGATAAAGTGATAGAACCAGCACCTGTGAAGATAGAGCCTGTACAAGAAATCAAACCAATTGTAGTAGAGACGAAAAAAGAGTCCGAAGTTGTAGTAGAACCAATTTCATCCCCAAAACCAGAGCCCGAATCGGCTCCCGTCCCATTGTCGAGCACAGTGTTGAGCACAGAATCGATCCCAGTGATCGAGCAGGTGATCAAACCGACGGTCGCACCGGTGAAAGAAGTAGCGCACGATGTGCCTGCTCATAAAAACACTGTGGAGAGCGTCAATCAGCACCCCAAAGCGGCACCTCACAAGGGCGATAAACCGAAAGCGAAAGCTCCAGTGGCTGGCCAAAACGAAGTGGGTGCGGATGGTATTTTCCGTGCCAATACAACCGAGAAATTAGCTGGGCCAAAAATTTTAGGGACTATGGTTTTGCCGGTCAATCAAGGGGCCAATGGTGCTTCGCGCGGCAAACGTAATCGAATCAAGAAAAATAAAGTAGACATAGCCAACACCACAGGTGCAGCTCGTCCAGCGGGTGCCAATGGAGCATCTTCAACGCGAGGGAACACCAATCGCAACTCAGCTCCCGGGGCACGAGCCGTAGGGCCAGCAGCCTCACGCGGAGCATCGAGACCAAAACCAGCTGTGAAGGTCGAAGTGAGCGATGCTGATGTTCAGAATCAAATCAAGGAGACTCTGGCTCGTTTGACGGGTAAGGGTGGCAAGACGAAATCGTCTAAATATCGTCGCGATAAGCGTGATGCCGTTCACGGTCGCTTGGCGGAAGAGGCCAAACGTGCTGAACGCGGCAATGACACACTGCAAGTAACCGAATTTGTGACGGTGTCCGAATTGGCAACGATGATGGATGCGTCTGTCAATGAGGTGATTGCAGCTTGTATGAATCTAGGGCTGATGGTTTCGATCAATCAACGCTTGGATGCCGAGGCGCTAGCCATTGTGGCGGAGGAATTTGGTTTTAAGGTCGAGTTTGTTGCCGTCGAAATTCAGGAAGCTATCGACACAGAAGAAGATAAACCAGAAGATTTGATTCCTCGTCCGCCAATTGTGACGGTGATGGGTCACGTCGACCACGGTAAGACTTCGCTCTTGGACCATATCCGCAAGGCGAATGTGATTGCAGGTGAAGCGGGTGGTATTACTCAACATATCGGGGCTTATTCGGTGAAATTAGATGATGGTCGTCGGGTGACTTTCCTCGACACCCCGGGTCACGAGGCCTTCACGGCGATGCGTGCTCGTGGGGCGAAGGTGACCGACGTTGCTATTATTATCGTCGCGGCTGATGATGCCATTATGCCTCAAACATTGGAGGCGATCAACCACGCCGCCGCCGCTGGTGTGCCTATTGTCTTTGCTATCAACAAGGTAGACAAGCCTAGCGCTAATCCAGAGAAGATCAAGGAGCAATTGGCTGCAATGAATTATTTGGTCGAAGATTGGGGTGGTAAGTTCCAATCCGAAGATATTTCGGCCAAGAGTGGCTTGAATGTCGATAAACTGTTGGAGAAAATCGTCCTTGAAGCCGAGATTTTGGATTTGAAGGCCAATCCTAACCGTAAGGCGAGCGGGTCGGTGATCGAGTCTACGCTCGACAAGGGTCGTGGCTACGTGACCACTATTTTGGTGCAAAACGGTACACTTCGTTTGGGCGATGTGATTTTGTCAGGTATTTATACTGGCCGCGTGAAGGCGATGTTCAACGAGCGTGGCAAGAAAATCACCGAGGCTGGGCCAGCGACTCCGGTTTTGGTTCTGGGCTTGAATGGGGCTCCGCAAGCGGGCGATCTGTTCAATGTGATGGACGACGACAAGGCGGCACGCGATATTGCCACCAAACGCGAGCAGTTGCAACGGATGCAAGGTCTTCGCACACAGAAACATATCACGCTGGACGAAATCGGTCGCCGTATAGCTATCGGCTCGTTCAAGGAACTCAATATCATTGTCAAGGGTGATGTGGACGGCTCGATCGAGGCGTTGACCGACTCCCTGATCAAACTATCGACAGAAGAGGTTCAGGTCAATGTGATCCACAAAGCGGTGGGTGCCATATCGGAGAGCGATGTGCTGTTGGCTGCCGCTTCGAACGCTATTATTGTCGGTTTCCAAGTTCGTCCGGCTGCTGCCGCGCGCCGCATAGCCGAGAAAGAAGAGATCGATATTCGTTTGTACTCAATCATTTATGATGCGATCGGTGAGATCAAAGATGCCATCGAGGGTATGTTGGCTCCCGAGACCAAGGAGGAAATCACCGCTTCGGTCGAGGTTATCGACACCTTCAAAATCACCAAAGTCGGGACTGTGGCAGGCTGTATTGTTCGCGAGGGCAAGATTGTTCGCGGGGCGAAAATCAGAGTTATTCGCGATGGTATCGTGATCTATACTGGCAAGCTCAACTCCTTGAAGCGATTCAAAGAAGAGGTCAAGGATGTGGCAGTGAATACCGAATGCGGCTTGGCAATCGAAAATTATAACGATGTCAAGGCTGGCGATATAGTCGAAAGCTATACTCAGGTTGAGGTGGCAAGAAAATTATAAGGTGACTTCTAAAAATCGTTTTTTCGGCGCTCTGCTGCTGTTTTGTGACCTTGCCCGCCTTGAAAAATTCAATTTTTAGAAGCCCCCACAAGGAGAACTAAGACAGAATCACAACACAATTGAAAATATTTTTTTCAATTGTGTTGTGATTCTCAGTTTTTTTATGTAATTTTAGGTCGATTATGTTAGACCTTAGTCGGGTTATGTGCTGCCGTGAGTAGCAATATAAGGGCTTAGCAAACACAATCCTCCACTAGGAATCAGTTATAAATCAAAACAACATATAAAAAATGGCAAACATCAAGAGAGTTTATTCCTTCGGGAATAAAAAAGCCGAAGGCAACGGCAAGATGAAAGAACTTTTGGGCGGTAAGGGTGCGAACCTAGCCGAGATGAACTTGATCGGTATCCCTGTTCCGGGTGGATTTACCATCACAACCGAAGTTTGTACCGAATATTACGAAAAGGGCGAACAAGGCGTGATCGATATGATCCGCGCTGACGTTGAAAAAGCGATGACTGCTGTCGAAAACGAAATGGGCACAAAATTCGCTGACACCAAAAATCCGCTGCTAGTATCCGTTCGTTCGGGTGCGCGGGTTTCGATGCCGGGTATGATGGATACGATCCTGAATCTGGGGCTCAATGATCAAACGGTCGAAAGTGTTGCCAAAAACAGCGGTAATGCTCGTTTTGCGTGGGATTCTTATCGTCGTTTTGTGCAAATGTACGGCGATGTGGTGATGGGAATGAAGCCCGAAAGCAAAGAAGATGAAGATCCTTTCGAAGAGATTATTGATTCGATGAAAGCCGAACACGGCTATGAGCAAGATACCGAATTTACGTCGGATGATCTGAAAGTGATGGTAGACAAGTTCAAAGTCGCTGTCAAAAAACAGACTGGCAAAGATTTCCCTGCCGATCCGTGGGATCAACTTTGGGGTGCTATCTGCGCGGTGTTCGAGAGCTGGATGAATCCACGCGCTTGCCTATATCGTCAGATGCACAAATATCCTGCCGAATGGGGGACAGCCGTCAACGTTCAGGCGATGGTTTTTGGTAATATGGGTGATAATTCGGCAACGGGTGTCGCTTTTACGCGTGACGCATCGACTGGCGAAAACATCTTTAACGGTGAATATTTGGTCAACGCCCAGGGTGAAGATGTGGTGGCAGGTATCCGTACTCCGCAAGAGATCACAATCGAAGGTTCTCGCCGTTGGGCAACACTTCAAGGGGTGTCCGAGGCCGATCGCAAGGCTAAATATCCGTCATTAGAAGAGGTGATGCCTGTGGCTTATAAAGAATTGTTCGACATTCAAAACCATTTGGAAAAGACCTTTACCGATATGCAGGACATTGAGTTCACAATCCAAGACGGTAAACTTTGGATGTTGCAAACTCGTTCGGGTAAACGTACCGGGGCGGCTATGGTTCGTATGGCAGTCGAAATGATGGGCGAGGGTTTGATCGACGAAAAGACAGCTGTTCTTCGCGTGGAGCCTGCCAAGTTGGACGAATTGTTGCACCCTGTTTTCGATACCCAAGCCATCAAACAAGCCAAAGTTTTGGCCAAGGGCTTGCCTGCATCGCCAGGTGCGGCTAGTGGTCAATTGGTTTTCTTTGCTGATGACGCGGCTCAATGGGCGGATGATGACAAGAAAACGATTTTGGTGCGTATCGAGACTTCGCCCGAGGATTTGAAAGGGATGAACGCAGCCGAGGGGATTTTGACTGCTCGTGGCGGGATGACCTCACACGCAGCCGTTGTGGCTCGCGGGATGGGTAAATGCTGTGTGTCGGGAGCTGGCGGACTGGCGATCGACTACAAGGCACGCACGATGACAATCGGCACTACGGTGCTCAAAGAAGGCGATTGGATTTCGCTAAACGGTTCAACGGGTGAAGTTTACCAAGGTAAAGTTGGTACAATGGCAGCCACTCTGTCGGGCGATTTCGCTAAGATTATGGAGTTGGCCAAAAAATATGCACACTTGAAAGTCAGAGCCAATGCCGACACGCCACACGACGCGAAGGTGGCCTTTGATTTCGGCGCGCAAGGTATCGGACTGTGCCGCACCGAACATATGTTCTTCGAGGGCGATCGTATCAAATCGGTACGTGAGATGATTCTGGCCGACGACGAAGATGGTCGTCGCAAGGCACTTGCCAAGTTGTTGCCAATCCAGAGGGGCGACTTCGAGGGTCTGTTCGAGGCGATGGGTGGTCACCCAGTGACTGTTCGTTTGCTCGATCCGCCACTTCACGAATTTGTGCCTCACTTCGAAAAAGAGCAGCGCGAATTGGCCGCCGATATGGACGTTTCTTTCGAAAAGATCAAGGCGAAAATCGAATATTTGGCCGAGGTCAATCCAATGCTTGGTCACCGCGGTTGCCGCTTGGGTAATACATATCCCGAAATCACCGAGATGCAAGCCCGCGCCATTATGGAGGCGGCAATGAATGTGAAGAAGAAAGGGCTGCCAGTTAATGTCGAAATTATGGTGCCGTTGGTTGGTAATCACAAAGAGTTCAAATATCAAAAGGCGATTATCGATCGTGTGGCGGAAGAAGTTTTTGCTGAGCGTAACGATAAACTGAGTTATATGGTGGGTACGATGATCGAGGTGCCTCGCGCAGCGGTTACGGCCAACGAAATTGCCGAGATGGCCGAGTTTTTCAGCTTTGGGACTAACGACTTGACTCAAATGACGTTAGGTTTCTCGCGCGATGATATTTCTAAATTCTTGCCTACTTACCTCGAAAAGGGTATCATCAAACAAGATCCATTCCAAGTGCTTGACGTTAAGGGCGTTGGTGAATTGGTTCGCGAGGCGGTCTTCAAAGGTCGCGGTGTGCGTCAAGATCTGAAATGTGGTATTTGCGGCGAGCACGGTGGTGATCCAACCTCGGTTGAGTTCTGTCACTATGCTGGTTTGAACTACGTCTCTTGTTCGCCATTCCGTGTGCCGATTGCGCAATTGGCAGCTGCACACGCGGCAATCAAGTCGTCTACACTTTAAGGTGATTTCGAAAAATTGCTTTTTCGGCGTTGGACTACGGATCGAAAAGTCCTCATTTACA
>JAVXIH010000065.1:0-10482 GCA_036648455.1 Mucinivorans sp. | reverse complement strand
TAGTTTTGGGGGCTAGCGCTGGGGCTAGCTTGGGTTCTCGCTGGGGGGGTGGGAAACGCCCCCAAAGCTAGAACCCAACACTAGCACCGAAGCTAGAACCCAAAACTAGTCCCCAAACACAAGAACCAACCCTACCACATCGTAGATGTTGGTCGGGTTCAAATGGCAGACAGTGCGGTGAGAAATGGCTATGGAGCGGGAAAAGAAACTGATCAGCACGGCCGCAATAAAAGCGGCCCATAGAAACGGAAAGGCCCTTTTTCTTTGGTTGCGTTTCTTTTTGGGCCTCGCAAAAAGAAATGAACCCCGGGGGGCTTTTGGGGGGTGGGAAACGCCCCCAAAGCTAGAACCCAAGCTAGAAACCAAAGTTAGAACCCAAGCTAGATCCAAAGCTAGAACCAAAAACTAGCCTTCCCCACCATCGTGATAACAATACGTTTTTTTGATTACCTTTGTCCCATATTAATGTCCCATATTAAGTTAGTAACATAAAAATAACAATAAATCAAAAGAAAGAATGAAAAGATCACTTTTAATGGTGATGGTAGCCCTGCTATCCATCGCTGGTTCAAAGGCTCAAACCATTGACCTTATGAAACCTATCGCCGCCGATTCGGCAGTCCGAACGGGGACGCTCCCCAGTGGGATAAAGTATTACATCCGCGCCAACGGCAAGGATCCAAAGTTGGCCGATTTTTACATTGTTTACAATGTTGGTGCTTTGCAAGAAGAGGATCGCCAGAATGGTTTGGCTCACTTTTTGGAGCATATGGCCTTCAACGGGTCGAAGAATTTTCCCGACAACTCGATGATCAACTATTTGCAAACCATTGGTGTTAAGTTTGGTGAGAACCTCAACGCGGGCACCGAGCAGCAAAAGACTACTTATATGATCACCAGTGTGCCCATCACTCGCCCCGCCATTGTGGATTCGGTGCTACTGATTTTGCACGATTGGGCTGGTTTTATTTCGCTCAACGAAGACGACATCGACAAGGAGCGCGGTGTGATCCAAGAGGAGTTCCGCCTCTACGAGGGTCAAGCCTCGTTCCGCGCATCCAGGAAAGAGACGGCCGCCCTTTTTGGCGATGACAATATCTACACTCGCCGCGATATAATCGGACCGATGGAGAATCTCAAAAAATTCACCTACCAAGACATTCGCGATTTCTACCACAAATGGTATCGTCCCGATATGCAGGCTTTTGTTGTGGTTGGCGATTTCGACGTAGACGAAATGGAGGCCAAGCTCAAAGCCACGATGGCTGACATCAAACCGTTCGAGGTTCAAACACCAAAAGAGGTGGTCACTGTCGAGCCGCTCACCGAGCCACGCATTGCCGTGATCACCGATCCCGAGCAAACATCGACCGCTTTGTCGCTCATCTATCGCCATCGTCCGATCGACAATAAGTACAACAACACGGCTATGAAGCTCAAAAATGATATGGTGAACAACATAGCCACCTCGATGCTTGACGCTCGCCTGTCGAATGTAGCCAAAGAGAGTAACGCACCCTTTCAAGGGGCAGCTTGTGGTGTGATGGACTACTACAACCCTTTTGACCTCTTTATCACGCAAGGGTCAGCTCGCCAAGGCGAGGCCGATAGAGCTTTCCGCGCTATGTACACCGAAGTGTTGCGTGCCGCTCGTTCGGGCTTTGTTCTGCCAGAATTTGACCGTTCGAAGGCCAATATGCTATCCAGTATCGAACAGACGTACAACAACCGTGGCGACCGCCGCAATGGGCAATTTACGAAGGCGCTGCTAAGTAATTTTATCAGCAACACGCCATATCCTTCGGCCGAAACGGCATATCAACTGAGCAAACAAATATTGACCGACATCACGCTCGACGAGGTGAACGCCCAAATGGCGAGCCTGGTTGGCAAGGAGTGTGTGTTGACACTTGTGGCTCAAAACAAAGATGGCGTGGCCATACCTACCCAGGATGAGTTGCGGGTCGCTATGAAGGAGGTCGAGGCTCTGGATATCGCCCCTTACACCGAACAAGTGAACACCAAACCGCTAGTCGATGGTTCGAAATTACTTGGTAGCGCTGTCCAAAAAACAGAGTCTGGCAAGTATGGTTCCACCGTGTGGACACTCAAAAACGGGATTCGCGTTGTCGTTAAACCAACCGAATACAAGGCCGACGAAATTATGTTGCGCGCCTTCAAAAAAGGTGGAACCTCGACCCTGGCCTCGATCGAAGACCTCCGCTCGATCGATATGTATAGTGATTTCGAAAACTTAGCTGGTCTATCCGAATTTTCGGACACCGAGCTCACCCGCCTTTTGTCGGGTAAGAGCGTTGGTCTGTCGCCCGTTATCACCGACACCAGAGTGGGATACAGCGGATCGAGTTCCAAGAAGGATTTCGAAACGATGCTCCAAATGAACTACCTCTACGCCACCGCACCACGTTTCGAAGCCTCGGACTGGGGAGTGCTTATGGATAAAGTGAAAACTCAAATCAAAGGAGCCGAGAAAAATCCAATGCGCATCTTCAAAGATTCAGTAGCCGTGTCGCTTTTTGGCCACAACGAGCGTCGCGCTCCACTTAGCGAAAAATATCTAGAAAAAGTATCTCTCGAGAGGATGAAGGCCGTCTACAAGGACTTCTTCGCCTCGGCCGACGGGATGACTTTCGTGATCATCGGTTCGGTGAACTTGGACACGATCCGTCCGCTGGTCGAAAAATATATCGGTTCGCTGCCCGTCCTTAAAAGCAAAAAAGCACCTGCCGTTGGGCCATATATTGTAACGCCTGCCAAGGGTGTGGTGAATAATATCTTTGTCACCCCACAAGAGGCCGGTCGTGTGACGGCAATGGTGGTCAAAACGGGTACGGTCAATTATTCGCTCGCCGAGCGACTCAATTTGGAAGTGGCCTCGTCGGCGCTGCAAAACGAATACACCAAAATCATTCGCGAAGCCAAGGGCGGAGCCTATGTGGTGCAAAATGCGATAGGGGTTGACGACTACCCTCGCCCACTATTTATCAATCAAACGATTTTCCTGACCGACTCGGCTAAACTCGACGGGGTGCTGCCCGAAGTGAAACTCTGTGTCGATACACTGATCACCAAAGGCCCATCGCAAAAAGAGCTGGGCAAAGCCATCGAGGCGATGAGCAAACAGTTTGCCGAAGATAACAACAGCAACTCGACATGGTTGTCACACCTGAGCCGATGGTACGAAACGGGGACGGATGAATACACAAACTACCTCGAAGAGTTGCGCCGCATCAATGTGGAGAGTGTGCGCCAAGCCGCCAAACGCGCCTTTGAGCAAAACAACGTGATGACAATCATCCAAAAACCGTGAACGATGAGTGATTAAATCAAGCTACAAAAAAAGGAGACAATATTGTCTCCTTTTTTTGTAGCTGATAAATTACTGTTAAAAATTATTTTTTGTCAGTTTTGGCTGCCAATTTTTCGTCGTAGAGTTTGTTGAGCTCGGCGAGCACTTCTGTTGTGATATCCAAATTAGGATCGGCCACCAAGACTGGGTTGCTGCCTGCTGTTTGGAGAATCATACTGTAACCTTTCGTGACGTTGTACTCTTGCAAAAAGCTAGAAACGGCGGCGAAAATCTCGCGCGACATTGCAGCTTCTTGTTGACCAAGTTCGCCCATCACACGATCGCGGTATGCCATAATATCTTGTTGCTTTTTCTGCAAACCTTCTTCGGTCGATTGAGCTTGGTAGCGGGTGATCAGCCCTTTTTGAGCTTTCTCTTGGTATTCCATCGCTTCGCGTTCCAAACCGCGTCCCTTGGCGGTGAGTTCGGCTTGAATTTTCTGTTGTTTTTTGCCAAATTCATCCGACATATCGATGTACATGCCGTAACCGCTCATCAGAGAGTCCATCCTGACAAAGGCGATTTTGCCATTGTAGGCCACCGATGATAGATCGACAGACTTGGTTGAGTCGTTTTTAGATGAATTTTTCGAGGTGGAATTACCATCTGCACAAGCAACGGCCAACGTTGCACAGGCCGCGAGAGTTAAAGTTTGCAATAATTTCATAATGTTTTTGTTAAATTTTATGCAAAGGTGCGAAATTTTTAATAAATTTGCACAATGTTTTTGATAAATTTTTAGATGTACGAATATATAAAAGGCTCAATAGCTTCACTTTCGCACACCGCAGTAGTGGTTGAGACCTCAGGTATTGGTTACCTGATGAATATATCGTTGACCACTCACGCGGCGCTCGAAGGTCTCAGTCAAGCAACACTTTACACTCATTTATATATCGTACAAGATTCAGCTCCCGTTTTCTATGGCTTCGCTACGCGCCAAGAACGGGAGCTTTTTCGTCTATTGATTTCGGTGAATGGAATTGGTGCTGGCACGGCTCGCATTATGCTCTCATCCTCGTCGCCCGAAGAGATAGCGACGATGATTAGCGCGGCCAATGTGGCTCAATTGACCCGAGTGAAGGGCATAGGGCCCAAGACGGCCGAGATGGTGGTGCTCAAATTGCGCGACAAAGTGCTCCGCGTGATCGGCATGGAGGGTGATGTGGAGGGGCAGATCGATCGCAGTGAGCGGATCGAACGATGGAATGAGGCGCTTGATGCGCTGCTCGTATTAGGTTTCTCGCGCGGGGCGACCGAGAAAATTGTCAAAAAAATAGCTACCGAAAATCCAGAAATGCCGACCGAAGATATTATTCGGACTGCATTGGCTCAATTATAATTATAAAATTCACTTCGGTTTCTTTGACTTTATTTAGTTTTCAGAAGCCAAATACAGAGAACGACAGTTAAGAAATTCAAAAATAATTAAAAATATGGATCCTATTTACATCGTAATTATCACAATCTTGATGGCGTTGGCTGTCTGCGACTTGATAGTCGGGGTGAGCAACGACGCGGTCAACTTTCTAAATTCGGCACTTGGATCCAAAGCGGCTCCCCGTTACGTTATTATGATCGTGGCTTCGGTCGGGATTTTGCTGGGCTCGATTTTTTCGAGCGGTATGATGGAAATCGCGCGTAGTGGCGTTTTTCATCCTAGTCAATTCGACTTCAATAGCGTGATGATGATTTTCCTGGCCGTTATGTTTACGGATGTCATCCTGCTGGATATGTTCAACACCTTTGGCCTTCCCACCTCGACCACTGTCTCGCTGGTGTTCGAACTTCTTGGGGCTGCGGTTGCCGTGGCATTGGTTTTGATTTGGGGTCACGAAGGTGGTTCCGAAACGCTGTCCAAATACATAAATAGCGCCAAGGCGATGGGGCTGATTTCGGGGATATTATCCTCGGTGGTCATTGCCTTCACCACAGGTATCGTGGTGATGTTCATCACGCGTACCATCTTCTCTTTCCGTTATCATCGCTCATTCAGATACGTTGGGGCTGTGTGGTGCGGTATGGCGCTCACTGCTATTTCGTACTTTGCGGTCTTCAAAGGTTTGAAGGACACAACGATGCTCAGCGAAGGGTTGAAGGTATGGATCAACGAAACTAGCACACTATATATTCTTGGGCTTTTGTTCACCGGTTGGACACTGCTGATGGCCTTTGTGCAATGGGTTTTCAAATTCAACATTTTGAAGATCACCGTTTTGGCTGGTACTCTATCGCTCGCGCTGGCTTTTGCCGGCAATGACTTGGTGAACTTTATCGGGGTCTTTATGGCTGGTAAATCATCATTTGATGCCGCTTCGGCGCTCTCGGCTGCGGGTGGTGATATTACGACGATGAAGATGACCGTTTTGGAGGGTAAAGTGGAGGTGGAATGGATCTATCTCTTTGCGGCAGGGGCTATTATGACCCTCACGCTGTGGTTCAGCAAAAAAGCGCGTTCGGTGACCGAGACCGAGATCAACCTTGCACGTCAAGATACTGGTGTCGAGCGTTTTGGTTCTACTTCGGTCAGTCGTTCGGTGGTTCGTTCGGCGATGAGACTCAACAAAAAGTATAGAAAATATATGCCTATCAAGGCGCAAGAATGGATCGAGAAACGGTTCCAACCGATGGTGCACGACGAGGCTGATCAAGCGCCTTTCGATTTGATCCGCGCCACGGTCAACCTATCGACGGCTTCGATTCTGATCGCTATGGCAACGTCGCTCAAACTGCCGCTTTCGACAACTTATGTCACTTTTATGGTGGCTATGGGTAGTTCGCTGGCCGACAGAGCTTGGGGGCGCGAAACGGCAGTCTATCGTATCACTGGGGTGCTGACTGTGATTTCGGGCTGGTTTTTCACCGCTTTTATCGCCTTTACGGTTGCTTTCTTGGTGGCCTTGGCGCTTATGTACGGAGGCGAATTTGCGATCTACGGTATCGCAATATTATGTGTCTTTATCTTGGTTCAGAGCAAATTAGCTTACTCGCGTAAGAAAAAGAAAGAGGCTGTTGCCGTCAGTGCTTACGAAAACGACGAACGCTCGATTATCGAACGCTCATCGGAAGATATTTGTAAGGCTATGGAGCAGATGACCGCCATTTATGCCACTACCTTGCGTGGTTTGTTCGACGAAGATCGCAAATTGCTACGCGAACAGGTGCGTCTGTCGGAAGAAATGTATGAAGAGGCTCACGAGCGTAAACACCAAGTGATGCCCGCTCTGCAAGCCTTGAAAGCGGATAATGTCAACACGGGGCACTATTATGTCCAAGTGACCGACTATCTGAACGAAGTGGCCAAGGCCTTGGTACACATCACGCGCCCAGCCTACGAACATATCGACAACAACCACCAAGGTTTGTCATCCGACCAGACCAACGACCTGCGCGAGATTAACTTCTCGGTTGGGGCGGTCTATCAAATGATTAACCATATGTTGCGCTCGGGTGATTTTTCGCACATTGATGCAACGCTTGTCAAACGCGATCAGTTGTTCGATCTGTTGGCCGAATGTACCAAAAACCAAGTCAAACGAGTGATCGGTAATGATTCGAGTACTCGCGGATCGATACTCTACTTGGCCATCATCAACGAGACCAAAACAATGCTCCTTCAATCGCGTAACTTGATTAAATCACAAAAACATTTTATCGAGAGCAAGGACTTATAACTATTTTTGAGCAATAGATGATTAATGAGAATGTAATTGAAATGTTTGAATCTTCGTTTCGTGAGCACTGGGAACAGCCTGCTCTGAGCGATTATTTCAAAAACGAAACACTGACTTATGGTGATGTGGCGGTTCGGATTGCCAAGATTCACATACTTTTTCGTGCGATGGATGTGCGGGCGGGCGACAAGATCGCCATCATCGGGCGCAACAACATCAGGTGGTGTGTCGCTTTTTTGGCCACCATAACTTATGGTGCCGTTGTGGTTCCTATTTTGCAGGAGTTCAACGCCAATGATGTGCAACATATTATCACCCATTCGGACAGCGTGTTGCTTTTTGCAAGTGATATGAATTTCGAAGCCATCGAACTTTCACAGATCTCCTCTCTTCGTGCTTCGTTTTCCTTGACCGATCTTTCGACACAATATGTGTCCGACAATTTCGAGCGTCGGATATCGCTATGCGACGTGGAATCGAAGTTCGAAAAGCAATATTACAAAGGTTTCACGGCCAAGGATATAAAATATCACCACACTCCATCGAATCAAATGGTGCTCCTGAGCTACACCAGCGGCACGACAGGCTTTTCGAAAGGGGTTATGTTGTCGGGTAATAATTTAGTCGGTAATATACTGTTCGGCAAACAGCTTGGCGTTCATTATTCTGGTTCGCGTGCCCTATCGTTTTTGCCTTTGGCTCACGCTTACGGTTTGATGTTCGATTTCATCTATCCGATGGTGATGGGGAGTCACGTGACATTGCTGGGCAAGATTCCATCGCCCAAGATATTGATGCAAGCCCTGGATGAGGTGAAACCAGCTGTGATTTTTATGGTGCCTCTCATTATGGAAAAGATCTACAAAAAACAGATTCTTCCTCAGCTCGACAAGCAAGTCACCAAACTTGCCCTTCGCGTGCCGCTGGTTGATGCGGGTATCTATGCTATGATTCGCAAGAAGTTGGTCGATGCCTTGGGTGGGCAATTTACTCAGGTTATCATTGGCGGGGCGGCTTTCAACAGCGAGGTGGAGGAATTTTTCCATAAGATTAAATTTCCTTTCACCGTTGGTTATGGTATGACCGAATGTGCCCCGTTGATCAGTTATGTTTCGCCTGCCGAATTTATGGACAAATCGTGCGGGAGGGCTCTGCCTGGGCTGATGGAGGTGAAAATCGAGAATCGCGAGCCGCTCAGCGGTGTGGGCGAGATCTTTGTGCGTGGCGAGAATGTGATGATGGGTTATTACAAAAACGAAGAGGCAACGCGCGCCGTGCTCAGCCAGGACGGGTGGTTGCGCACGGGTGATATGGGCTCGGTGTCGGATGATGGACTGATCTTTATCCGCGGGCGGAGCAAAACTATGATTCTAAGGTCGAACGGTCAGAATATATACCCCGAAGAGATCGAAAGTAAGCTCAATAACTTGCCTTGTGTGATGGAAAGTTTGGTGGTCGAACGAAACGGAAAACTAGTGGCGTTGATCTACCCAGACTACGACCAGGTTGACGCGTTGGGGGTTCGTGATCACACGTTGCTGAACGAAATAATGAAATCCAACATTATTGAGCTCAATAAGTTGGTAGCTCCATACGAAAACATTTCGGATGTTATGCTCTTCCCTTCCGAATTCGAAAAAACACCTAAACGAAGCATTCGTCGCTACCTTTATACTGTTTGATTTCGAGCGTAGGGTGAGGGCCTGGCTCGCGATTAATAAAAAGGTAATGAAAAAAGAATTTCTTCTCACATCGAGCTTAATTATTCTCGGTGCGCTCTCTGCCGTGGGTCAGACTAAACGACCTAACGTGGTGTACATCAATGCTGACGATCTGGGCTATGGCGATCTGTCGTGCAACGGTATGAAGCGAATCCAGACCCCGAACGTTGATCGAGTGGCCTCTCAGGGGGTGCGCCACACCAATATGCACACCACTTCTGCCACTTCGACCCCATCGCGTTTCAGCCTACTCACGGGTCAATACGCTTGGCGAGTGAAGGGTACTGGTATTGCCAGGGGTGATGCGGCGATGGTGGTTAAACCCGAAATGCAGACCTTGCCCGATATGATGCACCGTGCGGGATACACCACCGCTGCTGTGGGTAAGTGGCACTTGGGTTTGGGCGCGGTGAGTGGCAAACAAAATTGGAATGGCGAAATCACGCCAGGTCTTGTGGATATTGGCTTCGATTATTCTTATATAATGGCTGCCACAGGTGACCGAGTGCCGTGTGTTTATATCGAAAACGCAAGGGTCGTCGGGCTCGATCCCAATGATCCGATCCAGGTGAGTTACACCACCCCTTTCGAGGGGCTCCCAACGGGCAAAAACAATCCCGAGATGCTCAAATTACATCCTTCGCACGGCCACGATCAAGCTCTGATCAATGGCATTAGTCGCATCGGTTATATGAAAGGCGGGCAGAGTGCGTTGTGGAAAGACGAAGAAATTGCTGATCGAATCACGGGTGCGGCGGTCGATTTTATCGAGCGCGAAGCGAAGGCCGATCATCCATTTTTTCTTTATTTCTGTACCAATGACATTCACGTTCCCCGTGCGCCACACGATCGGTTTGTTGGGCTGAGCGGGATGGGTGCTCGTGGCGATGCGATTTTGGAGTTCGATTGGAGTGTGGGGCGGGTGCTCGACGTGTTGGATAGCCTGGGGATTGCCGATAACACGTTGGTGATCATCACCTCCGACAACGGTCCGGTGGTGGACGATGGCTACCGCGATCGCGCCGTGGAGCTGCTGGGCGATCATAAACCGTGGGGCGCGATGCGTGGCGGGAAATATAGCATTTTCGAGGCAGGGACTCGTGTGCCTATGTTGGCGCGTATGCCGGGGTTGATCAAGGCAGGCACAGTGAGTGGGGCGGCGCTTTCGAATGTTGATATTTTTGCATCTCTGGCGGCTTTGGTGGGTGTGGAGCTGGTTGCAGGCGAGGCGCCAGACAGCGAGAATCAATTGTTGGCGCTTGTGGGGCGCGACAAAAAGGGTCGACGTTATATTGTCGAGGATGCGTCAACGCGTTCGATCACGTGTGGTGATTGGAAGTATATTCGCCCTAATAATGGAGCTGCTTATTCCAAATACACCAACACCGAGTACGGTAACGACCCACAGGATCAGCTTTATAACTTAAGGAGGGATTATGGTGAGCGGATCAATGTAGCGGCTGAGCATCCGCGCAAGGTTGCTGAGTTGAAGGCGTTGCTTGCGGGTTGCGAAGCGCGGGCAGACGCCAGCGTCTTTTGATTTGCAGTGACTAACAAAAAAATCACCGTGTCGGGGTACCGACCGCGGGGTTGGGGCGGTCGCGCGGCGACACCGAGATTTCCGTGACTAGTTAGAGTAATGAAAAAAGATCGCATTCAAGATGTCAAGGGTCAAGAATTTTTTCAGCGTAGCAGAGCTACGCGATCAGCAAAATAA
>JAVXIH010000064.1:0-10614 GCA_036648455.1 Mucinivorans sp. | reverse complement strand
AATTATCATAAAATCAATCGATGAACTAGACTCGGTGGCTCATTGGCTCGACCAAAAAATCGCCGCCACAAGCTGCTCCGTCGTTGCGCTTTATGGTGCTATGGGTGCCGGCAAAACAACCCTCATAAGCCGATTTACAGCCCTACACAACGCCAAACAACAAGCATCTAGCCCAACTTTTGCAATAATCAATACATACGACACGCCAAATATAACACTCTATCACTTTGATTTTTATCGCATCGATACGGTCAAAGAAATCGAAGATCTGGCCCTTGGCGAATATTTCTATGACACCAATTCGATCTCGCTTGTCGAATGGCCCGAAAAAATCGAACAATTTTTGCCTGGCGACATTACCCTAAGGATCAAAATAGATATAACGGGAAATGATAGTAGAAAATTTTCTGTAATCAGATAAAACGTTTGTATTTCATAGCAAAAAGTTGTAGCTTTGTCGCTTAAATAACAGTAACACTATGTCCGACAACTCTAAATATGCCGCTCGCGGGGTCTCTTCCGAAAAAGAAGACGTTCATCAAGCGATCAAAAATGTAGACAAAGGCTTGTATGCTAATGCTTTCTGCAAAGTTGTGGAGGATTATTTTACTCTCTCACCCGATCACTGTCTGATTATGCACGCCGATGGCGCGGGCACAAAATCAGCGTTGGCGTATGCTTATTGGCGCGAAACGGGCGACACTTCGGTGTGGCGTAATGTCGCCATCGATGCCGTGGTGATGAACACGGACGACCTGCTGTGCGTTGGGGCGACCGATAATATTATTCTCAGCTCGACAATCGGGCGCAATAAACGCCTCATCCCAGGCGAGGTGATTTCCGAAGTGATCAATGGCACCGAGGAATTTCTAGCGCGTATGCGCGATATGGGTGTCGGCATTTACTCCACGGGGGGCGAAACGGCTGACGTAGGCGACTTGGTGCGCACCATTATAATAGACTCAACGGTGACGGCTCGTATGCGCCGCCAAGACGTGATCACTTGCGGTGGCATCACGCCTGGTAAAGTGATCGTTGGGCTGGCCTCCTTTGGCCAAGCAACGTGGGAAGACCGTTACAATGGCGGGATGGGTAGCAATGGCTTGACCTCGGCTCGTCACGATGTGTTCAACAAATCGATCGCTGCCAAATATCCCGAAACTTTTGATGGCGCGATTCCGTCAGATTTGGTTTATACAGGTTCATATAATTTGACCGATAAAATCGAGAGCGTTGGCCTTACTGCTGGAGAATTAGTGCTCTCGCCAACGCGCACCTACGCACCAATTATCACCAAAATCCTGAAAGAAGTTCCGCGGCAAGCCATTGGGGCGATGATTCACTGCTCGGGTGGCGGTCAGACCAAAGTTCTTCATTTCGCTGACCCTAGGGTTCATATCATTAAAGATCAATTGATTGACACCCCGCCTCTGTTCCAAATCATACAGCAAGAATCTGGGACTCCGTGGAGCGAAATGTATCGTGTCTTTAATATGGGGCACCGAATGGAGCTCTATGTGGATGCGGATGTGGCGCAAACTATCATAGCCATCAGCAAGAGCTATAACGTTGATGCTCAAATTGTTGGTCGTGTCGAAGAACGCACCGCTGGCGCGCCTCGATTGACTATTTCGCGCGGGGACGAAATTTACACATACTAAGAAAATATATACATATATAGATATGTCGAAAATAATTAAAATCAAAAAAGGGGTAAACATCTCTCTCGTAGGACAAGCGGAAAAGATGATAACCAAATCGGCTACGGCGAATTTGTACGCCCTGGTTCCGAGCCAATTTATGGGTGTAACGCCCAAAATGTTGGTTCAGCAAGGCGATCGAGTCAAGATCGGGCAACCAATCTTCTTCGATAAGGAGCATACGTCTGTACTTTTCACTTCGCCTGTTGCGGGTACAATTCAAGAAATTGTGCGCGGCGACAAACGTAAAATTATGGCCATCACCATTGCGCCCGATGGGACAAAAGACAGTGTCGAATTTGCGAAATTGGATTCAAACAGTCCGATCGAGTTGATTCGTCAAACGCTGCTCGACAGCGGTTTATGGCCATCGCTCATCCAACGTCCTTTTGGCTTCATTGCAGCAACGGATGTCACTCCGCGTGATATTTTCATCACCGGTATCGACACCGCGCCTTTGGCTGCCGACCTTAATTTCTTGGTGCAAGACGAAAGTGCAAATGTGTCACGCGGGGTTGAAATTTTATCTCGTTTGACATCGGGCAAGGTCCATCTGACTGTCGGGTTCGAGACCACCGCTGGCACGTTGGCCAATGTGAAGAGCGCCGAGATTCACCATATTCAAGGTCCTCACCCAGCAGGTAATGTCGGCACACAGATCGCCGCTATTGCTCCAATTTCTAAGGGCGATATTGTATGGACAATTGGTATTCAACACGTTGCGATGATTGGTCGTTTGGCCGCCACCGGTCACGTTGACTTTTCTAAGTTGATGGCTTTGTCGGGTTCGATGGTCAAAAAACCTCATTACTATCGCACCATTTGTGGCGCACCGATCGCTTCGATCGTTGAAGGCAATCTGAAAGATGGCACGATTCGTTTGATCAATGGTAATCCGCTGAGCGGCACCAAGGTAGACCCTGCTTGTTATGTGAGCTACTACGCCAATGAAGTCGTGGCTCTGCCCGAAGGCGATAATTATGAGTTTTTGGGTTGGGCGATGCCTCGTTGTCACAAGCTTTCGCTCTCGAAGAGCTATTTCTCGTGGCTCACACCTCACAAAAACTTCGACCTGGACACAAACCTCAACGGAGGTGTCAGAGCGTTGGTGGTCAACGACATATACAACCGAGTGATGCCACTGGATATTTATCCCGTCTATCTGTTGAAAGCCATTATGGCGGACGACATCGACAAGATGGAAAACCTTGGTATTTACGAAGTGCTGGAAGAGGATTTTGCGCTCTGTGAATTTGTATGCCCAAGCAAAATTGAGTGGCAATACACTCTGCGTCAAGGAATTAATAAAATGATCAAAGAGTTATAAGATATGAAATTTTTACGTAACACGCTTGATAAAATTAAGCCTAAATTCGAGAAAGGGGGCAAATTTGCTAAATTACACTCCACTTTTGACGGTTTTGAAACATTCCTTTTTGTCCCCAAAACGGTAACCACCACGGGTGCGCATATTCGTGATGCGATCGATCTGAAACGGACTATGTCCGTTGTGGTGTTGGCGCTGATCCCAGCTCTACTTTTTGGTATGTTCAACGTTGGTTATCAACACTCTTTGGCCAACGGACTGGATCAAACTGCGATGGCCGACTTCTGTTTTGGCTTCCTTAAAGTTCTGCCCATCATTGTGGTTTCTTATGTTGTTGGTTTGGGTATCGAATTTACGTTTGCCCAGATCCGCGGACACGAGATCAATGAGGGTTTCTTGGTGTCGGGGATGTTGATTCCGCTTGTTATGCCGGTGGACGTTCCGCTGTGGATGGTAGCAATTGCGACTGCTTTCGCCGTTATCATTGGCAAGGAAGTCTTTGGCGGTACGGGTATGAATATTTTCAACCCCGCTTTGCTCACTCGTGCATTTATCTTTTTCGCCTATCCTTCATCCATTTCGGGCAACACGGTTTGGGTGGCTGGTTTGGGTCAAACGCCTGCGGTGAATGGTTTTTCGGGTGCTACCCCACTTTCGGATGCCGCACTTGCCGCCAGCGAACACGCCTCGGCAATCAATTTTTCGAGTACTCCCATTGATTGGTTCTATGGTTTGATTCCAGGCTCGATTGGTGAAACTTCGACACTGGCCATCTTGATTGGAGCAGCTATTTTGCTCTTCACGGGTGTGGCTTCATACCGCATAATGGTTGCCACTTTTGCTGGCGGACTGTTGACGGGGCTGCTTTTCAACCTCATCGGAGCGAACTGTTATATGGATATGCCAGCCTATTACCACCTACTGCTTGGGGGCTTCGCCTTTGGCGCGGTATTTATGGCGACCGATCCTGTGACGGGTGCACAAACAAATATCGGCAAGTGGATATATGGTCTGCTTATTGGTATGTTGGCCGTCGTGATTCGGGTACTCAATCCTGGTTACCCCGAAGGGATGATGCTCGCCATCTTGTTTATGAACGCTATGGTGCCGCTGATCGATCACTATGTGGTGGAAGGTAATATTAAACGCCGTTTGAAACGCGCGCGAGTTCAAACGAAGTAAAACTGATAATATTTCAAGATAATGAATAAAAATAGTAATATTTATATTATACTCTACTCAACCATATTGGTTGTGGTGGTGGCGGCTGTGTTGGCCTATGCTTCAATTAGCCTCAAACCATATCAAGAGGCCAATATCAGGGTCGAAAAAATGGGCGCGATCCTCGGTTCGATTGGTCAGGGTCAAGATGTCGAAACTTCGCCGCTGGGCAAGGATAAATATATCGAAGAACAATATTCTAAATATATCGTGTCGAGTTATTCGGTCGATGCGGCTGGTGATATGGTTCAAGGCGCTGATGCTTTCAAATCGCTCAACAACGTCAAACAAGTATTTGCCGACAAAAAAGCGTTCCCTGTTTTTGAAGCTCAATTGGACGACGGACAAAAGCTATATGTTTTTGCTTTGTCGGGTGCTGGTCTGTGGGGTCCAGTTTGGGGCTATATCGCTTTGAATGATGATTGCGCCACAGTTTATGGTGTGAAATTCGACCACAAAAGCGAAACTCCAGGTTTGGGTGCCGAGATCGCCACCACAGTTTTTGCCGACCAATTCCGCGGCAAGCAACTCTTCGAAAACGACCAGTTTCGTCCCGTACAGTTGACCAAAGGTGCCGGTTCATCCAAGGACAATCCTTATGCGGTGGATGGGATTTCGGGCGGTACGCTAACCTCGAACGGAGTGTCGGCGATGTTGAAAAACTGCCTGACCGATTACCTTCCTTTTATGGATAAAATTCGTCAGCAAAGAGCTCTCGTCGACACTACATCAACTGTCGACTCGACATCGGTAGCCGTCTCGGATTCGGTGGTTGAGATGGTGAAATTAGTCCCAGCCAAAAAGATAAAATAGTTTTGATTGGTGGAGAATAACGCTTCACAAATTCAAAACTCAAAACAAACAATCTAAAATTCCTAGAATATGGCATTTTTAAGTAAGCAAAATCTCGAAGCGCTCACAGCGCCTTTCGGGAAAAACAACCCCGTCATCGTGCAGGTGCTTGGTATCTGCTCGGCTTTGGCTGTGACGGCGAAGCTCAAACCAGCCTTTGTGATGGCACTTTCGGTGATCGCGGTCACGGCGCTCTCGAATTTTGTTATCTCACTCATTCGCAACACCATACCTTCGCGTATTCGTATCATCGTACAACTGGTGATTGTGGCGGCGCTGGTGATTCTGGTCGATCAAATTTTGAAAGCCTTTGTCTTCGATGTCAGCAAGCAACTCTCAGTCTTTGTTGGCTTGATCATCACTAACTGTATCATTATGGGTCGTTTGGAGGCCTACGCGATGACCAACAAACCATTTCCTTCGATTCTCGACGGGCTGGGCAACGGGGTCGGCTATGGTATAATCTTGGTTATCTTGGGTTGCGTTCGCGAACTGTTCGGTTCGGGTACCATTTGGGGTATGCAAGTGATCCCTGACTGGGTCTATGCCCACGGTTACACCAACAACGGCTTGATTATTCTGCCTCCGATGGCGTTGATTTTGGTCGGTATTATTATTTGGGTTCACCGTTCGAAAAACAAATCTCTACAAGAAAAATAAGGATTAAAATTATGAATTAAGGGTTTTCGATTCAGAAATTCTATAATTCTTCAATTTGTAATTCATAATTCAAAATTCTTAATTAAAAAGAAATGGAACAATATTTAAGTCTTTTTGTCAAGTCGATCTTTATCGACAATATGGTTTTTGCCTTCTTCTTCGGTATGTGCTCGTTCATTGCCGTGAGTAAGACAGTCAAAACTGCGATGGGTCTGGGTATGGCTGTCATCTTTGTGATGGTGGTGACCGTGCCGTTGAACTATTTGCTCAACGTTTATGTGCTCGAACCGGGTGCGCTCTCGTGGCTTTCGCCGTCGCTAGCCGATGTGGATCTAAGCTTTCTGAGTTTTATTATCTTCATTGCCGTGATCGCTTCGATCACTCAATTGGTGGAGATGATTGTCGAAAAATTCGCCCCTGCACTTTACAATTCACTCGGTATCTTTTTGCCACTGATCGCCGTAAACTGCGCCATTATGGGTGGTTCACTCTTTATGCAAGAGCGAGCTTATGAAACAGTTGGTCTGGCTACAACATTCGCCCTGGGCTCAGGGATTGGTTGGTGGTTGGCCATCATCGGGATGGCGGCTATCCGCGAAAAATTGACCTATTCGGCTGTTCCTGCGCCATTGAAAGGTATCGGGATCACCTTCATCGTAACGGGGCTGATGGGTATGGCGTTTATGATTTTTATGGGCATTCAACTATAAGCAACTATGAGTTATTTTCCAATTATTGTGGCCATTGCGGCCTTTCTGATTATCGTTTTGGTGCTGGTGGCAGTGCTGCTCTATGCCAAAACTAAACTAGCACCAACGGGCAAAGTGACGCTCGATGTGAACGATGGCGACAAGACACTCGAAGTCGAGTCTGGTTCTTCGCTGCTCACCACCCTATCCGACAACGGTATTTACTTGCCTTCGGCTTGCGGTGGAGGCGGATCGTGCGGTATGTGCCGAGTTCAGGTGGTCGATGGCGGTGGTGAAATTTTGCCTACCGAGGTCAACTTTTTCACTCGTCGTCAACAAGCCGAACATTGGCGTTTGGGTTGCCAAGTCAAGGTGCGCGAGAACCTCAAACTTCATATTCCAGCCGAAGTGTTGGGTGTCAAGAAATTAGAGTGCACCGTGGTGAGCAATCACAACGTGGCAACTTTCATCAAAGAATTTGTGGTGAAACTACCCGAAGGCGAAAATCTGAATTTCCGTGCCGGTGGTTACATCCAAATCGATGTTCCAAAATACACGGTCGATTTCTCGAAAGATATTGATGTGGAAGAAGAATATCGCGCAGATTGGGATCATATGAATATCTGGGGTCTGAAAGCCGACAATAAAGAGGAGACTTTCCGCGCCTATTCGATGGCCAACCACCCTGCCGAAGGCAATATTGTGATGCTCAATATTCGTATCGCTACTCCGCCGTTCGATCGCGCTAAGTGTGGCTTTATGGATGTGGCAC
This sequence comes from Mucinivorans sp., assembly GCA_036648455.1. Classification (GTDB taxonomy): domain Bacteria; phylum Bacteroidota; class Bacteroidia; order Bacteroidales; family Rikenellaceae; genus Mucinivorans. The sequence continues at coordinate 3,393 of JAVXIH010000064.1, read as the reverse complement.
CAGGCGTTTGCTCGTCGTATATTTTCTCGCGCAAACCAGGCGATAAAGTTACAATCTCGGGCCCTTACGGTGAGTTCTTTATGCACGACACACCTAACGAAAAGATGTTTATCGGTGGCGGGGCAGGTATGGCTCCGATGCGTTCGCATATTTTCGACTTGTTCCTAACCAAAAAATGGGACAAACCAGCCACTTTCTGGTATGGTGCCCGTTCGAAACGCGAAATGTTCTACGAAGATGATTTCGATCGCATCGAACGTGAATTTCCTAATTTCAAATATACGGTTGCCTTGTCGGACGCTCAACCCGAGGATAAGTGGACTGGCAAGACAGGCTTTATTCACCAAGTTATATATGATGAATACCTGAAAAATCACCCTGCACCCGAAGATATTGAATACTACTTGTGCGGACCTCCGATGATGATTTCGGCAGCGGTGAAGATGTTAGACTCACTAGGTGTGCCGCCAGAAAATATTATGTACGACAACTTCGGGAGTTAGTGACTGTTTTGAGAAGTCACATTAAAGCTATGTAGACCAATAGATTGCAAAATCTATTAACATATGAGAGTGTGGTTATGAAATAAATAACCGCACTCTCTTTTTTTATTCAAAAGCATAGCAAACAAGAACAACTATCTCGCAAGCAAGGTCTTGAGAGCGCTTTTTATTTCTAGGTGACTTCTAGAATAATGATTGGGCACTGTGCATATTTCAACGATTGGCGACGATACACGCTCAAAGAACTCGTTGAATACAACAGGAAGACGCTTTTACGAAACATACAATAGGGGACTTCGTCGTCGCTCGACTACGGAGCTCGACTGCGGCTCGAAAATCAGCTCTTCAACAAAGCCAAGAGCCAAAAGAGTAAAGGGGGCTTCTGAAAATTAGATTTTTCAAGGCGGACCAGGTCGAAAACCGCAGTTTACTCACTGTAAATGAGGACTTTTCGATCCGCAGTCCAACGGATGAAAAAGCAATTTTCAGAAGTCGCCACTAGAACTTCCACAGCAATGCTATACGCAACTTGGTGGGCAAAATAGACCACGCTGTCGCCTTAACTTTGCTCGGATCCTTACTAATAAAATCGCCCTGAGCTTCATCCCACACATAGGCCGTGTTGGTGCTATTGACATAGCCACAACCGAGCCCAAACTCGACGTTGAAATGCCTACCCACTGGCAAAACATAGCCAGCCGTCAAGCCGACACTGTAATACTCGCCCTGATTACCTACCTCAGCAAACTTGAAATCGTATTGACCGACGTTGCCATACACACCCAAGTACCACCGATCGTAGCGATGACCTTGACCGAACCAATAACGAAATTCAGCATTCGCACCCCAATGATAATAAGCTAAGTCGTTTTTCAAATACCGCGACAGCCAAGAGTATTGACCATCGACACCTAGTGAAAAATGTTTGCCGAAATAAAACTCAACACCAAGATTTGGCATCGCGGTGACCCAACCTAAAAGATTGGTCTTGAAACCAAAAACAGGCAACCGACTAGATCGACCATCCTTCGCATTCTTATTGGCATCATAGACCTTGAACTCATACTCATTCGAACTAGGGCTGGACAATGTGCGCTCAGACAACTGAGAAAGCGACGCGCTATCGGGCTCCTCGGCACTCTGATCGAAGTCTTGGTGAGCATACAAAGGCTCGTTGCGTTGCGAATTAATCATACGATATGATGCGTATGGAATCCCGCCACGATATGCGGCAAAAGCCTGATTGATACTCCACGAAGAGCCTTTATGACTATAGAAAATATCCTGATTAGCGTACTGCGGAATCGGCCCCGAAACCAGTTGTAATTGCACCACATTTTCCATATTTTGGGTGGTGTCGATCGCAAAAGTCGAATAAGCGTGGGCTATGCCGTATTGAGTTTTCAGGTAAGCACGCACCACGCTCGCTTGGAGCGACGCAAAATTGACACTCGAAAGAACGCCAACATTATACGAAGGAATGTAGCTCAAAATCTCGAAGTGAGCACGCCCTGTGACCAATTGAGTGCGATGGCTGGCAACCATCCGCGCCAAAACGTCCAACGCATTTTCGTTCGAACTATATGTTTTGTAGAGTATGATACTACCAGCACGATAGTGGAAGAAAGCACTATCAATCAATTTATTAGCGCTCGGAATTTGAGCTTTAGCTCCTTGATAAACACCAGTAAGCATCATTATACTTAGGCACAAGAGTAGAATCTTTTTCATCTAATATTTAATTAAAATACCGCTTAACACTTGGTCAAAGATAATAAAAAAAACGAAGAGGCCGCTCACTAATCATAAGTTTTTTTTGACAGCAATACAATTATCAAACTTTTTTGACTACATTTGCACATATAACATATGGGGGCTTCTAAAAATTTAATTTTTCGAAGTCACCATATCAAAATGAAGGTTTCTATGAAAAGTTGTACTTCTCTTATGTTTATAGTTCTCGTTGGGCTACTTTGTTCCACGAGTTCGATGGTGGCGCACGCCAAGCGCCCACTAACCAAACCAAACCAGATGGCCATTAGCGGTTCAAATACCGCTCGCCAAGTCTGTCGCGACCTGCAAAAAGAGCAGTTGGAGCTGGGCAACCAGATCAGCGCCCTGTCCATATCGCTGCACACGGCCTCAAAATCCAGCGCCCGAAAGATTACAAACCAGATCAACCTGATCACCGACAAACTCGCAATCATTGAACGCAAGCTAGCCGCGTTCCCCGTTTCGGTGACCGATTCGACTATTGTCAAGCCAAAAGTCAAAGACGATGCTTCGTTTCGCCGTAGCCTCGATTCGATCGCCTCGCTGCGGGTGGCCGAGAGCAATCCGTTTGTTGGGCACTTGTCCAACGATCCAGAATTGGATCGAATGTATCGCGATTATCTGAGCGTCAACGGCAATAATGTGCCGATGGTGAACCTTGACCAGACCGGAGACTATGAGCAAAACGATGATCAGGCAGCCAATATCAAGGGTCGTGTTTACCGCGTGATGGTGGCCATTAGTGGATCGAAATTATCTAGATCCGCACTTTCTTCGCTCACCGAGGTGATCGAACAGCGTATGCCTTCGGGTGGATATATCTATTACCAAGGCAATTACGCTACACGAGCGGCAGCCGATGCGGCGTGCAACAAAATTCTGTCAGCGCGTCATTTCCGTGATGCCTTTGTGGTGGCGATGGTTGGTAACCGCCGTGTGCCGCTGTAATAAAACTGATAGTGACTTCTAAAAATTGCAAAAGCAATTTTTAGAAGTCACTATCCTGGGGGTTTATGTACCACCCGTCCCCCACAGTTCAATTCTTTTTGGGTGCCAAAATAGACACAGCAATCAAGAGACGCCACGCGTCCCCGAAGTAATTACTCTCTGCAACGCT
>JAVXIH010000063.1:0-10749 GCA_036648455.1 Mucinivorans sp. | reverse complement strand
AATCCTCACTTACTTCAAGTAAGCTCCGGTTTTGCAACCTTGCCCGCCTTGAAAAATTCAATTTTTAGAAGCCCCCTTATTAGTTTTCGTCGTTAGGTCCTTTTTTGATTTGGCGTGTGAGGATTGTAATTTCCGCCACCAGTAGAGCAGTGAAGAGCGCGGCGAAGAGCCAGAAAGTTACCTGAACCGAGGCGCTGTCGATTCGCGAGACGGCAGCCATCGTTGGCAACAGGTCTTGGATGGTCCACGGTTGGCGCCCAACTTCCGCCACAATCCACCCCGCTTGCGAGGCGATGTAAGACAATGGAATGCTCCACAAAAAGGCGTAGAGCCAGAAGCGAGGTACTGCAATTTTGCCGCCACGTGTGACCCAGATGGCCACTATATAAACCAGAAGGAACCACATTCCAAAGGCCACCATCACGCGGAAGGACCAATAGGTAAGCCCCACGGGTGGTACTATGTCTTGTGGCGAATTGAGGTATCCATAGCCGAAATGGTCGAAATATTCGCGTTTAAAATCTGCGCTTTTGAACAGCGCTGCAATTTCATTCATCTTGGCGCTATCGCCAACAGCCTGAGCATCTTTGAATTGTGCAAAGGCGGCGATGGCTACTTTGCCGCGTTCGATACGTTCGGGAGCTTCCCGCACCATATTATTGATGCCCGCCACATAAGCATCCCCCGAGCGATAACTTAGCCACGAAAGTCCCGATGGAATTTCGATCCCAGGTATAATGGTGAGCGGTGCGTGGGTTCGACCTTCGTATAGACCCTCCATAGCCGCCAGTTTCATCGGTTGTACGCGCGCCACTTGAACCGCCGAGCCGTCGCCAGTCCAGATCACGCACACCGAACTCAGTAGACCGAAAATTGCAGCTATTCGGATCGATTTAATCGCCATCTGAGTTTCGCGTTTGCGGATCAAGTACCACGCCGAAACTCCGATCACAAAGATCGAAGCCAGGACGAAAGCCGAGGTGACGGTGTGGAAAAACTTATTGATGGCCACAGGCGAAAAAACGACAGCCCAAAAGTCAACCATTTCGTTGCGAGCCGTGGCGGGGTTGAACTGCATACCAACGGGAGACTGCATCCACGCGTTGGCCACCAAGATCCATAGCGCTGACAGGTTAGCGCCAACGGCGGTGAGCCAAGTGGCCAGCAGGTGTGTCTTTTTGCCCACTTTGTTCCATCCGAAGAACATAATGGCGATAAAAGTACTCTCCATAAAGAAGGCGAAAATACCCTCGATGGCCAACGGAGCGCCGAAAATATCGCCCACAAAATAGGAGTAGTTGCTCCAATTGGTGCCGAATTCAAATTCGAGAATCAGACCCGTAGCAACACCGATGGCGAAATTCACACCAAAGAGACGCATCCAGAATTTGGTGGTGCGCCGCCAAAATTCATCGCCCGTGCGTACGTATTTGGTCTCCATAAAGGCGATGATGAAACTTAGCCCCAAGGTCAAGGGCACAAATAACCAGTGGTAGATGGCCGTCAGGGCGAACATTGCTCTGCTCCAATCGATTACGCTTGTAAAATCATTCATACTATTGTCGGTTTATAAGTTCACGTGAAACAAAATCAGCTTTTTCTTCGTCGCTTTTCCCACCCAAAACCGATGGAAAAAAGAATATTTTCAGCACCAAAAACATTATGGCTAGCTTTATCAAAATAATCAACCACAGCGTACGCCCGATCTGCATCGAGGCGAAGCCTTCGTAGTAAAAGCGCCAAACACGCCTAAAAATACCTATCTTTGCAACCATAATCTATATCAAATATATGAAAAATATTTTCACTCCCGACAAAACAGAAAAATTTTCTTCGCTCGTTTCGGCCTCTTCTCGCGTGGCGGTGATTGCCCACACCAATCCCGACGGCGATGCCATTGGGGCGGGGTTGGCGCTGACGCTTTTTTTGAGTCAGAAATTCGGATCGTCTAACCCGAAATTCGATGTGCGTTTTATTGTGCCCAATCGTTTCCCTGCCTTCTTGAACTGGGTGGATCCCGACGGAAAGATAGATATTTTTATCGACAGTTGCAAATATAATGAGTCTTTTTTAGCGGCTGCCGACCTTATTATTATTGTTGATTTCAATGATGTTCGTCGTCTGGAGGCTATGGGTGCGGCTTTGGATCTCAATATCGCGGCACCTCGAATTTTGATAGATCACCACATTGCGCCGCCCCTTTACGATCTAATGTTCCATTCTACCGAAAGTTCATCGACCGCTTTTCTGGTTTATTCTTTGATTGAGTCACTTGGTGGAGGTTTCACGCCCGCCATTGCTAAGGCTTTATATTTAGGTATGATGACCGACACGGGTAGCTTTGCCTTTGGCAATTTGACGGCTGATTTGTTTCGTGCCGTGGCCACGCTGGTGGAAAACGGGTTGGATGTGCCTGCGGTCAATCGCTCGGTCTACAACACGCAGAGCGAAGATCGGGTGCGGATGCAGGGCTATTTGCTGTCCGAAAAGATGGAGGTTCGTTTGGCTCATCACGCGGCATACATCACCCTCACTTCGGACGAAAAGTTGCGTTTCAACCATCAAATTGGGGACACCGAGGGTTTTGTTAACATTCCGCTCACGATCCAAGGAGTCGAATTTTCGGCTATGTTGATCCAGACCAAGGAATGTGTCAAACTTTCGCTGCGTTCGGTGGGCGAATTAGATGTGAATATCATTGCGCGCGCTCATTTCAATGGTGGCGGTCACAAAAACGCTGCCGGGGGTAAGTTTTTCGGCACTATGGATGAGGCGATTGCGACTTTGGAGGCGGTGATTGCGGATTTGAAATTCTAGGGCGATGGACGATGAAAGGTATATGAAAATGGCGCTCGACGAGGCTCATCGGGCGTTGGAGCTGGGCGAAGTGCCCATCGGGGCGGTGGTGGTGGGTGGCAATCGCGTGTTGGCTCGTGCCCATAATTTGACCCAAACGCTGAGCGATCCAACGGCTCACGCCGAGATGCAAGCCATCACATCGGCTTGCCACGCGGTGGGGGGCAAGTACTTGCCTCAATGCACTATCTATGTGAGCGTTGAGCCGTGTCCAATGTGTGCCGCGGCGCTCTATTGGGCGCAGATCGGGGGGCTTGTCTATGGAGCCGATGACCCCAAGCGAGGCTACTCGATTGTGTCGCCTAATGTCTTGCATCCCAAAACGATAGTCAAAAAAGGTGTGCTTCAAATGGAGTGTTCGGCATTGGTCAAGGAGTTTTTCGAAAAAATTCGTCGAAAAATTTGATATTCATAAAAAAAAGTCGCATATTTGCAGGATAAGAAATTAATAATAACCTCATCGGATTACACTATGAAAAAAATTGCATTTGCCCTTGTGGCATTATTTCTGAGCTTAAACATAACTTTTGCTCAAAGTTTAGACGACGCTACGGCAAAATACAACAGTGCGGTCGAAAAAGTAAAAGCTAAGGATTATGTGGCTGCAATTCCTTTGTTGAAAGAGGCGATGAATATGGCCATCGACGCGGGCGAGTCAGGATTAGATTTAACTAAGTCAGTTCAACAAATTTTGCCCGTTGTGCATTTTCAATTGGGCTTGGATCAATACAAAAGCAAAAAGTTTGATGACGCGCTCAAATCATTGAAAACCGCCCAAGAAACTGGCGATTTGTATAACAATGTTAAGATCGCTCGCCAAGCTTCGCGTGCTATTTCGGGGATTTATATGGCGCAGGGGATTGATTGTTTCAACAACAAAGACTTTGCGGGTGCGCTCGAAATTTTCAAGAAAGGCTATGCCGAAGACGACGGTAATGTTAAGTTAGCATCCTTCACGGCCAAAACCTATGCCGAGCTTGGCCAATTGAGCGAGGCGGTGCCTTTGTTCGAAAAAGTAATCCAAGCTGGGACCGATAATTCGCGTTATGCTAAGGATTCGTCAGAAGCTTATGCGGATATGAATAATTACGTATTGGTAGCTATTTCGGCTGCTGCCGAGGCTAAGGATATCGATAAAGTGATAGCCTTGGCCGATATGGCACCAACTAGCCCACAGGCAGCAATCTTAGCGATGCAGGTGGCCAACAATGCCAAAAAATATGACATTGTGATCGCTCGTGGCGACAAGGCGGCTGAATTGCAAAAAGATGACGCGCTGAAAAGTGATGTCTACTATTTCGTGGGTAGCGCCTACAACGACAAGGCTAACAAGCCCAAAGCGATCGAGTATCTGTCGAAAGTTACCTCAGGTCAGTTTGCCGCTGATGCGCGTACGGCGGTGGCTGAACTCAAAAAATAATCAACGCTGAGGGCGATTTCATACAATTACTTTTCTCCGCGGTAGAGCACCGAAAAAGCAATTTGTAGAAGTCCCCATATGTGACACACCTTAGGGCGGGCGCGGGAGGTGTCCGCCCATTTTTTTAGGAGAGATGACCCCTGAAAATTACTTTTTGTAGCTCTGCTGCGAATCTCTAAAAATCTAGGTGACTCCTAAAAATTGTTTTTTCGGTGCTCAGCTTCGGATCTCAAAATCCTCACTTACTTCAAGTAAGCTCCGGTTTTGCGACCACGAGCCCGCCTTGAAAAATTCAATTTTTAGAAGCCCCCTCTATAAATTTAAATGACTTTTTTCTTTGGTTTCAAAAAAAACAAAAAATAGAAAATGAAAATAATTGTGGCAGGGGCAGGTGAAGTGGGCTCGCACTTGGCCAAAATGCTGAGCGAGGAGTACCACGATATTACGGTGATCGACGATAGTGATAAGCGCCTTGATTCGCTTGCTTCGTCGGCCGATCTGATCACAATCGAAGGTGATATTACTCAATTCGACATTCTCAAAAAAGCGGAGACAGAGTCTTCCGATCTTTTTTTGGCGGTTTCGCCCGACGAAAATTCAAATATTCTCTCGGCAATGATAGCCAAGCAGTTGGGTTCCAAGAAAGTTGTGGCTCGTATCGACAATTCTGATTATTTGTTGCCAGGCAACAAGGAGATCTTTGTCAATATGGGTATCGATTATATGTTCTACCCCGAGAAGGTGGCCGCCGAAGAGGTGATCACTCTGCTTGGTCACACTTCGACAACCGAGTATGTCGATTTTTCGGGAGGCAAACTGGCCTTGGTAGCCTTCAAGGTCGAAGCTGGTTCGGAATTGGCCAATCGCACGTTGCTCGAAGTGACTCGCTCGCGCGAGAAGTTGAACTACCGCACCGTTGCTATTTCGCGCGCTGGGACTACCATTGTGCCACGCGGGGGCGACTTTTTCAAAATTGGCGATATGATCTATGTTATTGTCAATCAAGGGTCGGCGCACGAAGTGATGAACTTCACGGGCAAACAGCAGGTGAACATCAAGAATCTGATGATCTTGGGTGGCAGCAGCATCGGGCGGCGAATTGCCAAGGAGTTGCAGAGCGAGATCAATGTCAAACTGGTGGATTACAACCCCGAGAAAGCATACAAGATGGCCGAACTGCTGGACAAAACTCTGATTATCAATGAAGACGGGCGCAAAATCGAAGTGATGGAACAAGAGGGGCTCCATAATATGGATGCCTTTGTGGCGCTCACGGGTCGGGCTGAGACAAATATTTTGGCGGCTATGTTGGCCAAGAAGATGGGGGTGAAAAAGGTGATTGCCGAGGTGGAAAATCTGAACTATATCGGCCTGGCCGAGAGTGTGGGCATCGACACGATTATCAACAAGAAACTGACCACGGCCAGCTCGATTTTTCGTTTCACGATGAACACCGACGTTCAGGCCATCAAATGTTTGAACGGTTGCGATGCCGAGGTGCTCGAATTTATTGCCAAGGCCGAATCGCCTGCCACGCGGGGCAAGATCAAACAGCTTAATTTCCCACGTGAGGCTATTATTGGTGGCGTGGTTCGCGCTGGCGAGGCTTTTATCGCCACGGGCAACACCGAGATCGAAGCCTATGACCGCGTTGTAGTTTTTTCGCTCCCATCGGCAATTGCCAAGGTGGGTAAATATTTTGAATAGTCGACAGTAGAGAATGAAAAAAGTAGTTTTTATATTGTTTGTCGCCTTGGCGAGCCTTGCGGGGCGTGCTCAGGCGTTGTTCGATACTTATAGCCATTCGTTCGGCCAGATTCGCGAAACGGATGGGGTGGTGGAGCATAAATTTAGTTATAAAAACGAAGGCAAGGATCCGCTTGTGATTCTCGATGTGTCGGTTTCGTGTGGTTGTACCACTCCGTCTTACTCGGTCAAACCGTTAGCGGCTGGTGGAAGCGGGACTTTCACCGTTCGTTTTGACCCGACGGATCGCCCGGGGCGGTTCGAAAAATTTATCTACCTGCGCACCACGGCTGGCGAGGTGAAGTTGGTGATCGAAGGCCAGGTGATCCCGCGGCCACGGACGGTGAAAGATGATTTTCCATTTTTGATTCACGCCGATATTCGCCTTTCGTCTTTGGCGCTCAACGTGGATCACGCTCCCCTTGGTCGGAAAATCGTGCGGATATTGGGGGTGGCTAACAGTTCGATGAGTCTGGGCGCGACTTTTGATATTGATTCGGCGCAATTGCCATCGTGGCTTGGGGTGAAGGTGAAGAAAAAATTTTTGGCCCCTGGCGAGCGTGGCGAAGTCGTTTTTGAATTTACGGGTAATGATTTCGGTCTTCATCAAGCGGATATCGTCTTTACAATCAATGCCGAGCCACAGGCCGAAAAAATATGGGTAAGTGCTGTTTTTACGCGCGATTTTTCGATGCTCACACCTTTGGAGAGCCGCGATGGCGCGAGGGCTGAGTTTTCGAGCTATTTCTACCATTTCTCTGACCAGAAACTTGGTGCCACTATGACCCGTAAATTCGAGATCCGAAACAGCGGAAAGATGGATTTAGTGATTGATCGCTTGGAGAGTTCGAGCAAAGAGGTTACCTTTGCCATCGATAAAGAGACGATCAAGGCGGGGGGCAAGGCTATTCTTACCATCACCGTCTGTCCTCAGATAGTGGGCGTGATGAGCGAAACGGTGCGCGTGGTGTCCAATGATAGCCAAAATCCGGTGCGCGAGGTGCGCGTGATGGCAAATGTGATTTAAGAATCTGGAAACAAATTATAACAGATTCTAAATAAATAGATTAGATTGAAATATGTACGAAATTTTATCGAAAAAAGAGCTTGCGCCGTCCATCTTGGCAATCCAGGTGCACGCCGAACGACTGGCTGCGGCTGCTAAGCCTGGTCAGTTTCTGATCGTCATTGCCGACGAAAAAGGCGAAAGGATTCCACTCACAATTTGTGATTACGACATCGAAAAGGGCTCGGTAACTATTGTAGTTCAGGCTATTGGTAATTCGACACGCAAAATCGTAGCGATGGAAGTTGGCGACCGTTTTGTCGGTTTTGTGGGGCCGCTTGGTCACCCGTCAGAATTTGAAAGCGCGCCATTGGCTGATATTCAGCACAAGAAATTCCTATTCGTTGCCGGTGGTTTGGGGGCGGCGCCCGTCTACCCGCAAGTCAAATGGCTCAAAGAACACGGCATCGAGGCGCACGTAATATTGGGGGCTAAGAACGAAGGATTCTTAATAATGGAAGATGAGTTTCGCGCTCTCACCCCACACGTGCATATTGCAACGGACGATGGCTCGCGCGGTTTTCACGGTTTGGTGACCGACCTGCTCAAAAAATTGGTGGGCGAAGGCGAAACTTTCGACGAGGTGATCGCCATCGGCCCGATGATAATGATGAAATTTGTGGCTCTCACCACTCGTGCGCTCAACATTCCAACCATCGTGAGTCTCAACACGTTGATGGTGGATGGTACGGGGATGTGCGGTGCGTGTCGGGTGACGGTCGATGGCAAAGTCCGCTTTGCGTGTGTTGAAGGCCCAGAATTTGACGGTCATAAAGTTGATTTCGATGAGGCGCTCCGTCGGATGGGAATGTACAAGGAACAAGAAAATCATAAGTGTAAAATAAGATGAGAGAACCACGTGTAGCCGTGCGCGAACAAGATCCCGCGATCCGCGCCACTAATTTTGAGGAAGTTTGTTATGGGTATAATCTAGACGAGGCCACGCGTGAGGCTTCGCGGTGTTTGAATTGCAAGAATCCACGTTGCGTTGCCGCGTGCCCAGTGGGGGTGCATATCCCCGAGTTTATAGCTCAAATTGTTAAGGGTGATTTGGCGGCGGCGGCTACGGTTATCGCTCGCGACAATCTGCTGCCCAGCGTTTGTGGGCGTGTGTGTCCCCAAGAAACTCAGTGCGAAGGTCAATGCGTGCTCGGCATCAAGGGCGAATCGGTGGCCATCGGTAAGCTGGAACGCTTTGTTGGTGACGAGAAAATCAAAAATAGCGACAATGAAAATAACGACACCGTGAGCCTTGCCGACGATGCGCAGAAAGTGGCCATCGTTGGTAGCGGGCCGGCTGGTCTGGCTTGTGCGGCCGATCTGGCGAAAATGGGCTATCGGGTGACGATCTTCGAAGTGTTGCACAAAGCGGGCGGCGTGTTGCAATACGGAATCCCTGAATTTCGCCTACCAAAGGATAAAATCGTAGCTCGGGAGATCGATGCCGTGCGTAGGCTTGGGGTCGATTTTGTGACCGACACGGTTGTCGGGCGCACGGTGACCATCGACTCTTTGATGGACGATGAGGGCTACGCTGCCGTTTTTGTGGGCTCTGGCGCTGGGCTACCTAAATTTATGAGTATCGAAGGCGAAAGCCTCAATGGAGTGGTGTCGGCAAACGAGTTTTTGACTCGTACCAACTTGATGAAGGCCTACGACGACACCTACGACACCCCGATTTTTACGGGCGAGCATACGGTGGTTGTTGGTGGGGGTAATGTGGCGATGGATGCCGTGAGAACAGCCAAAAGGTTGGGCGCGCGTGCCACAATTGTCTACCGCCGATCGGTGGCCGAACTCCCTGCCCGCAAGGAAGAGGTGCATCACGCCGAACAAGAAGGTATCGTTTTCGAAATGTTGACCAATCCAGTTGCCGTTTTGGGTGACGATAAGGGTTGGGTGCGCGCCCTTCGATGCAGACGTATGGAACTGGGCGCAGCCGACGATTCGGGGCGACGTTCGCCAATAGAAATAGTGGGTTCGGACTTCGAAATCCCTTGTACGTCGGTGGTTATGGCGCTCGGCACGTCGCCCAATCCGCTGATTGCTCAAACCACTCCTGGGCTCGAAACCACACGCCGCGGCTGTTTGGTGGCCGATGAAAGCAACGGAGCCACCACGCGTGAGGGTATTTTTGCGGGCGGTGATGTGGTGAGCGGTGCGGCAACCGTGATCCTGGCGATGGGTGCAGGGCGCAAGGCGGCGCGCGCGATGGATGAGTATCTAAAGAAAATTTCAACTCCAGAATGATGCAGTGATTGATAGAGATTTTTTGAGGCTAGTGTGGCATAATAGACTATTTGAGGCTCGCGATCTGACTTTTTCAGATGCGGTGGATCGGGTGGTCGTTAGTGGTGGCGTGGCTAGTTGTGAAGATGAATATCGCTTCGATGGTGTCGAATTTATAGATCCTATAACTCATAGTACAATTCGTGGTACGATGTGCATCGATCAGTTGAGCAGTAATTTAGCTCCACAGAATCACGATATTGCGATCCACCTTGTTGCTCAGCGTGATAAAATTATGTTGCGCGATGATCGGGAAGTTCTGACTGTTGTGCTCGGCGTGCGTGCGGAGTTGTTGGAGTTCTATCGTCGTATGCCAATCGATTGCGAGAGTTCGTTGTCCCAGATCGAGGGCGTGGTTCGCGAAGCGCTCATCGAACGACTGGCCACCAATCGCGTCGAACGCAAAGGGCGTGAGATATTGGCTCTTCAAAATGAGTTAGGCGATTGGGTCGAGACTTTCTATATCAGTTTTATGCGTTCGTGGGGCTACCGCGATAAGAAACGGGACTTCGAGAATCTGGCACGCGCGGTGCCTTATCGATATATTGTGCGTCACGCCGAGCGTGAACATCTGTTGGAGGCAATGTTGCTCGGGGCGGCTGGTTACTTGGATGTGCGATCGGCGGACTATTACACTGCTGAACTGCAGAACGAGTGGCGTGCTTTCAGACGCGAAAACACGTTTAACGATCCAATTGTCGATTGGCAGGGGGCGCGCACCAGGCCCTCATCGGCACCTGCTATTTCGATTGTTCGTGCGGCGACGATTTTGGCTCACACGCCCGATCTGATGCAAATGATTTTGAGGAGTCGGACTGTGTCCGATTTGTATTCTATTTTGGATGTTGCGTTGCCTAGTTATTGGCGTTATCACAGTGCGCCTTCGTCGGTGATATATGGTCAGCCGGTGTCGGATAACTTGACCAACGAGAAGCTTAATCTGGTGATTATAAATTGTGTAGTGCCTTTTCTGTGGGCATATGGCATTGATCGAGCCGATGGTGGATATGTAGAGCGGTCGATGGATTTGTTGAATATGGTACCAGCGGAGCACAATCTTTACACGCGTAGTTATGCTAGTTGTGGGTCGCGGCTTGTGTGGGCCACGGATTCGCAGGCGATGATTGAGTTAAAGACTGTTTACTGTCCTTCTGCTCGTTGCGCGGTATGTCCATTGGGCAGGGCTCGGTTGGCTTCTTTTGTTTTGGCTGTGCGGACGCGTGGCGTCTTTTGATTGGTCGCGCGGCGACACCGAGATTGCAGTGACTAGTTAGTCGCCCCTTAAAAACCAAATCCCAGCCGATATGAATTTTCAATTTTCACATCGGCTGTTTTTATTAACTCCAAAATCCACTTTTCAAATAAGAGCCAA
>JAVXIH010000062.1:0-10935 GCA_036648455.1 Mucinivorans sp. | reverse complement strand
ACTGCAATCAAAAGACGCCGCGTCCGCACAGCGCCTCTTGAGTGCTGGGTCTAACAAAAAATCTCGGTGTCGCCACGCGTCCCCCGACACGGAGATTTTTGCGTTTTGTATATATTTTTTGCAAGACGTGAAACAAAATGAATTTTTTCATAACTTTGCCGCTGTAAATCATTAACCCTAAAACCAATTATTTCGATGAACGAACAGACAAAACAATGGTTGAATGCCTTTATGCAGCGCATAGAAGCGCAAAATCCGGGTGAAAAAGAATTTCACCAAGCTGTACACGAAGTGGCCGAAAGTCTGGCACAATACATCGTCGAAAATCCAGTCTATGATAAACTGAAAATTCTGGATCGTATCGCCGAGATGGAACGTATCATTATTTTTCGCGTTCCGTGGCTTGCCGACAACGGCGAGGTGCGCCTGAATCGTGGCTATCGCGTGCAATGTAATTCAGCCATCGGCCCCTATAAAGGTGGTCTGAGGTTCCACGCCTCGGTCAATCTGTCGATCTTGAAATTCTTGGCCTTTGAACAAACCTTCAAAAATGCGCTCACCACACTGCCTATGGGCGGCGGCAAAGGTGGCTCGGATTTTGACCCCAAAGGTAAGTCCGATATGGAAGTTATGCGTTTCTGCCAATCGTTTGCCACCGAACTCACTCGCCACATTGGTCCCGACACCGATGTGCCAGCTGGGGATATTGGAGTAGGTGGTCGTGAAATCGGCTATATTTTCGGTCAATACAAACGCCTGCGCAACGAGTTTACAGGTACTTTTACGGGTAAAGGTCTCGACTTTGGCGGCTCGCCATTGCGCCCCGAAGCGACGGGATATGGTCTGTGCTATTTTGTGGAACAAATGTTGGCCACACGCGGCGATAGCCCTAAGGGCAAAACGGTCTGCATCTCGGGTTCCGGAAATGTGGCGCAACACGCGGCTCAAAAAATGATCGTTATGGGGGCCAAAGTGCTCACGATGAGCGATTCGTGCGGCTATATATACGATAGCGAAGGTATCGATGATGAGAAATTGGAGACGATTATGGAAATCAAAAATATCTTCCGCGGGCGTATTTCGGAATACGTAGATCGCTATCCAAAAGCGAAATATGTACGTGGCGAGCGTCCTTGGTCTGTTAAGTGCGACATTGCGATGCCTTGTGCCACGCAGAACGAATTGGACGAGAGCGAAGCTAAAATGCTTTTGGCCAACGGTTGTACTTGTGTGGGCGAGGGGGCTAATATGCCATCGACTCCGGGTGCTGTTGAAGCTTTCCAATCGGCACGAATTTTGTATTCGCCAGGCAAGGCTAGCAATGCAGGTGGGGTAGCGACTTCGGGTCTGGAAATGTCGCAAAACTCGGAGCGTCTGCAATGGAGCGAAGAGGAAGTGGACACTAAATTACGTTCGATAATGAACAACATTCACGCGCGTTGCGTGGAATTTGGCACACAGGAAGATGGCTATATCAACTATGTCAAAGGGGCAAATATTGCAGGTTTCCGCAAGGTGGCAAGCGCAATGTTGGCGCAAGGCTTAGTCTAAAAAGCGGCGAATAAATTTTGAATAAACAAACAATTAAAAATAAACAATGAAACAAATTCTCACACTTGCAGCTTTTATTGCTGCAATAGCATTTACCTCTTGCGGTCACAAAGCCGAGATGGAGGCTGCATCAAACACCAATGACTCACTGCAAATGGTGGTCAACACTAAGGATTCGATCCTCAACGACGCTTTTGGTAGCATCGAAGAGATCTCGACCGCATTGTCGCAAATCAGCGAGCGCGAAAAAATCGTTGCTTCGACTTCGGCTGGCGAGATCAATAAGACAACCAAAGAACGTATCTCCGAAAATATATCGGCTATTTCCGATTTGTTGCAACAAAATCGTCAAGCGATTTCACGCCTTGCATCTTCGGCCAAAAAGCTGAAAGAGGCCAACGTGAAGATTGCAGCTTTGGAAAGTTTGGTGGCTTCGCTCCAACAACAATTGGAAGATAAAGACGCTCAGATCTCCGAAATGTCGAAGAATCTTGAAAATCTGAAAATCGAGATCGCTGAATTGAAGGGTCTGAACGAAACTTTGTCGGGCAAAAACACACAACTCGAAGGTACGGTGGCCGAACAAACTACCGAGATCAACACTGTTTTCTGGACAGTTGGGCAAGAAAAAGCTCTTGTCAAAGCGGGCGTGATCGACAAAAAAGGCTTTATCGGTCGTACATCGGTGCTCAAAGACGTGTCGAATATGGATAATTTCACCAAAGGTGACCTTCGCGAAATCGAGCGTATTCCAATTGGCAAAAAAGGAGTCAAAGTGGTTAGTTCGCACCCACAAGATTCATATGTGTTGATCGCTGGTGACAAAAATATCACCGAAGAACTTGTGATTTCAGATAAAAATTCGTTCTGGAAGACATCGAAAGTGCTGGTGATCTCTTATCGCCAATAATAGTAAGTAGTAAAATTTGGTTTGTAAATATAAAAGGTATATCTTTGCAGCCTCTTTGAGCAGAAAAAACAAATAAACAAATAAAAATGAAAAAAGCAATTCTTATTCTTACCGTGGCCGTTGGTCTGACTATTGGCCTGACAACTACTTCTTGTGGCGGGTCGACAAGTATTAAATCCGAAAAAGATTCATTGGCTTATGCCCTTGGTGTTGACTACGGTACAGCACTGTGGATGAACCTTGACTCGACTTTGAATGCTGATCTAGTAGCCAAAGGTATAGTAGACGTTTTCGCCAAAAAAGCGAACCTAACCAGAGAACAAGCAGGTGAATATATCCAACATTATTTGAGCGAAGTGCTTCCTAAAGAAAAAGCCGCTAAAAACGAAAAGTTAAGCGCTGAATTTTTGGCTGCTGCCGAAAAAGAAGCTGGTGCTGTTAAATCGGCCTCAGGTTTGATCTCGGTGATCGAAACCGCAGGTACAGATCCTAAACCAGCTCCTGGCGATTCAATCACTGTGAATTACACTTTGTATGACGCTGCTGGCAAAAAACTTCAATCTAGTGTTGAATCAGGTACTCCTTACACTTATCCAAACGTAGAAGGTAGCTCGATCAAAGGCTTTATGGAAGGTGTTAATCAACTTGGCGTGGGTGGCAAAGCTACTTTGTACTTGCCATATGAAATCGCTTACGGCGAAACTGGCAACGGTATGATCGAACCTAAACAATCGCTTAAATTCGAAGTTGAAGTTCTTAAAATCGTTAAGGGCGTAGCTCCTGACACAATCAAAGCAACGAAACTGGTTCCTGCAATCAAGAAATAGTTTTAGTCTTTGAACAATAATTATAAGCGGAACGCATTTGATAATGCGTTCCGCTTTTTTTTGATTTCCGTTGAAGGTGACTTCTGGAAATTGCTTTTTCGGCGTTGATAGCCTTGTGGAATATAATTTTCGGAGGCCACTTCAATAAAAATGAGTAGAAACAAAAGCGACAACTCATCAAAAATTTATATCTTTGTGCTATGGAAACTAAAAAAGAGCGCGTGAGAGATATGTTCAACTCGATCGCCCCGCGATACGATTTGTTGAACCATACATTGTCGCTCAATATCGATCGCCGTTGGCGAGCGAAGGTTGTGAAAATGGTGTGTGACAGTGGCGCACGGACGGTGCTGGATGTTGCCACGGGGACAGGTGATTTGGCGATTGGTCTTGCTGCGGCTGGGGTTAATCATATTGTGGGTGTCGATCTTTCGCCTGCTATGGCGGATGTCGGACGGTGCAAGGTCAAGGATCAGTCGCTGGATAAAGTGATCGAGATTCAGGTGCAAGATGTCGAGCAGTTGAACTTCGAGACTGCCAGTTTCCAAGCCGTAACTTGTGGTTTCGGGGTGCGCAACTTCGAGAATCTTGATGCGGGGCTCTCTCAGATGCACAGGGTGCTTGCCGATGGCGGTGGGTGCTTCATACTCGAATTTTCTAAACCTGGCAAGGGGCTCTGGGGGGCGATCTATGGATTATATTTTCATCACGTTTTGCCACTCATTGGGCGGATGATTTCGGGTAGCAAAGCCGCGTACAGCTATCTGCCCGCTTCGGTTGATGGTTTTGTGTGTGGCGATGATTTTCTGCATCGTATGCGCGCGGCTGGATTCGACAGACTATCCAAAAAAGAGTTAATGGGCGCTATCGCCACCATATATATAGGGTATAAAACAACGAAATGAGACAAATTATTCGGACAACAATTTTAGTAGTCGCATTTTTGGCGACCTTTGGTGTGCAGGCTCAAATCACTGTCCCCACAGATGAAATCATCCCGATCCAAAGTGGCACAAATTTCTACATTCGTTCGCTTGCCGCTCGTGGGGTGAAAGTGAACTTAGATCTAGACGTGGCGAACGCTGTCAATGCCGTTGTTCAGCCCGAGCGTATATCGGGTTACCGCGTGTGTGTTTTTTCGGACAACGGACAAACGGCGCGTTCGGCGGCTCAAAGTGCGTTGGGAGCCGTTCGTAATATTGGGGGCGTGGTGTCGAGTATGATATACGACAATCCGTTTTTCAGGGTTTATGCCGGCCATTGTATATCGAAAACCGAGGCGACGATCTTGCTGGGTCGTTTGAAGGGTGTTTTTCCTAAATCTTTTATTGTTCCCTACCGTATGACGGTGGCGGAACTCTCGACCGCCGTGCCTAAGGTCGAAGAAGCCGAGCCGACGGAAGGCAAAGAGAATAACGAAATTTAGTCTGCCCGATAATGATTACGGGCTGGTTTCGATCACTGTTTGATACAATTTTTCCAGCGCGATGTGCTGTTTGTTCCTCCGCCTTGGCGCGTGGCGAACAGACGATTTGCACTTCTTGTCGTTGGGATATGCCGTTGACCGATTATTGGAGTGTGCACGAGAATTTTATGGTCGAGCGATTTGCTGGGCGTTTGCCATTTGCCGAGGCATCGGCATTGATGTTTTTTCGTCGCCAGAGCCATTATCGCGATTTGATTCATCGGATGAAATACGGTGCGCGGCGTGATGTGGCGCTGATGCTGGGCGAGGTTTATGGGCGCTACCTGCACGATAGTGAGCTTTATCGGGGCGTGGAATTAGTAGTGCCCGTGCCGTTGCACTATTCCAAATTCATCAAGCGCGGTTACAATCAGAGCGAGGAATTTGCGCGTGGCGTGGCGCACGCGATGGGGGCGCAGCTTCAAACCAAAGCTCTTGTGCGCACACGCCGAACCCGCACTCAGGCTCGTCTGAAGGATAGTCAAGCCCGAGCGCTGAATGTCGAGAACGCCTTTCGGGTCACACGCGTAGATCTGTTGGCTGGTCGAGGGATATTGGTGGTGGATGATGTGGTGACAACTGGTGCCACAATCGAAGCCGCAGCTGGGGCTATCGCGCGGGCGGTGGGCGATGCGACGCTCTACCTGGGGGCGATTGCAGTCGTAAAGTAGCCGCTAAAAAGCATTTACTTGATATTAATGCGTAAAAATTGCGCATCTTAATTCGTAATTTACATCTTTTTTTGTACCTTTGCTCCTTATTGATTTTGCGATTTTTGTGATTTATAATTAAACAATACAATGATATGTTAGACGTAGTACTAGGCCTCCAATGGGGCGATGAGGGAAAAGGCAAAGTGGTGGATGTTTTAACTCCGCGTTACGGTGTGATTGCTCGTTTTCAGGGTGGGCCAAACGCTGGGCACTCACTCCATTTCGACGGCAAGAGTTTTGTGTTGCACACAATTCCAAGCGGAATTTTCCGTCCCGATGCCCAAAATATTATCGGGTCGGGTGTGGTGCTTGATCCCGTAATTTTTATGCACGAGGTCGATGAATTGGTTGCTGCTGGGGTCGATGTGAAGGCTCATTTGCAGATCGCCAAGAAGACACACCTAATTCTACCCACTCACCGCGCGTTGGATGCGGCGAGCGAGGCGGCCAAAGGCAAGGACAAAATCGGATCGACGCTCAAAGGTATCGGCCCCACCTATATGGACAAAACAGGACGTAACGGACTGAGGGTTGGCGATTTGATCTCGCCCGAATTTATGGCGCGCTACGAAAAACTCAAAAACAAACACTTGGGTTTGCTGGGCAATTTCCAATTCGATTATGCTAGTTACGAAAAAGAGTGGTTCGCGGCGGTGGAAAAAATTCGTGATTTTCGGATCGTTGAGGGCGAATATGTGGTGAACGATATATTGAGCAAGGGCGAGAATATCTTAGCCGAAGGGGCTCAGGGTTCGATGCTCGATATTGATTTTGGTTCATATCCTTTTGTCACCTCGTCCAACACTATTTGTGCTGGTGCGTGCACTGGTCTTGGCGTGGCACCGGGCAAGATAGGCAACGTGTATGGGATTTTCAAGGCCTATTGCACTCGCGTGGGTAGCGGTCCTTTCCCAACGGAACTCTTCGACTCGGTGGGCGAAAAGATGTGTACCATAGGGCGCGAATTTGGCTCAACCACTGGTCGCCGCCGTCGGTGCGGTTGGTTGGATATGGTGGCGCTCAAATATTCGGTAATGATCAACGGCGTGAGCGAACTTATTATGATGAAGTGCGATGTGCTGAACGATTTCGACGAAATTAAAGTGGCGGTGGCCTATAAAGTCGATGGGGTAGAGACCCTCGAAATTCCTTACGAAACCTCGGCTAAGATCGAACCTGTTTACCGTACATTCAAGGGTTGGAATTGTGATCTGGGCGATGTTCGTTCGTATGACGAGTTCCCGAGCGAACTGAAAGCGTATGTCGAATATATCGAAAAAGAGACGGGTGTGCATATTGGCATTGTGAGTGTGGGGCCAGACAGATCTGAAACTATTTTGAGATAGTCAATTGAAAGTCAAACTAATAAAAGACCGTGCGGCAGGTGTGGTGATGTTTTCACTAACCCTATTGGCCTTGTTGTTGGTTTTGGTGATCGGTGTGGGTTTGGTTCTCAAATCGCTCCCGATTTTGGAGGATCGTTCGTTGTGGAGCCTGCTGGCTGGTTCCGAGTGGAAACCATTGGCGGGTAAATTCGGTTTTTTGCCTTTCATTATGGGCACAATCTGGGTGACCTTCATTGCGATTTTGTGGACTTTGCCTTTGGGCTTATTGACGGCTATTTTTCTGACCGAGAATGCTAAAAAATGGGTCAAAAAGGCTGTTTATCCTGTGCTAGACATATTGGCGGGGCTTCCTTCGGTGGTTTATGGTGTGTGGGGTGTGTTGGTTGTTGTGCCGTGGATTGCCAAACATTTAGCGCCCGAGTTTTCGACAGGTTACACCATCCTTGCTGGTGGTGTGGTGCTTGGTATTATGGTCTTGCCGCTGATGGTGAGTTTGTTTGTCGAACTTTTTTCGGCCACCGGGCAAGATGTACGTGAGGCCTCGCTTAGTTTGGGTGCAACGCGTTGGCAGACAACAAAATATGTGTTGTTGCGCAAGAATTTTCCAGGTATTATGGCAACCATCATCCTCTCCATTTCGCGTGCTATGGGCGAGACTATCGCCGTTCTGATGGTGTGTGGCAACATAGTGCAAATCCCGCATTCGCCGCTCGATGCTGGTTATCCTTTGCCCGCCTTGATTGCCAATAATTACGGGGAGATGCTCAGTGTGCCTTTCTATGAATCGGCGCTGATGTTTGCCGCTCTGATTCTGTTTGTTGTGGTCTTTGTATTCAATATTGTGTCGCGAATTATTTTGCGCCGCATAGAAGATAGATTTATCTAGATGAAAGCTAAATTTATAGAAGAAAAAGTGATGCGGGTGGTGATGGTTATGTCGGCCGTTGCTCTTTTTTGTATTGTTGGGGCTATTCTTTACACCATCGTGAGCGAGGGCTGGGCGGGGATGAGTTGGTCGATGATCACCGATTTGCCAGGAGGTGGCTTCTATATGGGGCGCGAGGGTGGTCTGTTGAACGCCATCGTCGGTTCGTTGATGATTGTTTCAGCCTCTACTATTTTGGGTTTGGCGGTCAGTATTCCCGTCGTTTTTTATTTGAATGTCTACCTGAGCCCGAAATCCAAGTTGGCTTACGTTACTCGTTTGAGTTTTGATGTGCTTTTTGGCGTGCCGAGCATTGTGTATGGAGCTTTTGCTTTCACGTTGATGATCTATTTTGGGCTCAAAACTTCGCTTTTGGGTGGGATTATCGTGATCACGCTACTCATCATTCCTATTTTCATTCGTTCGATGGATGAAGTGGCGCGTACTATGCCGCGCGAAATTCTGGATGCCACTTTCTCGCTTGGAGCCACTCGCCTACAAACGGTGTGGGTGGTGGTGCGGCAGATTATGCCAGGTATTGCCACGGCGACTCTACTCTCTATTGGGCGAGCGATAGGTGATGCGGCGGCTGTGCTTTTCACGGCAGGATACACCGACAGCATACCAACTTCGCTCTCGCAGCCAGCGGCGACACTGCCGCTAGCGGTCTTCTTTCAACTATCGAGCCCCATTCCGCAGGTTCAAAGTCGGGCCTATGCCGCGGCGTTGATATTGACCATTATTGTGCTGATACTCAGCATTACAGGGCGCATAATAACAAATCGTTTCTCGAGGAATCGCATAAAACAGTAAGATGAACGACTTCAAAAAAGGGATGTTTCGCCCTTACCAAAAATTTTCGCAACAAGAACGCACCGTTGGCGCAACGATCCAAGTGAGCGACCTTAACATCTCGATCGGCGAGGCTCATATCCTGAAAAACTGCAATCTGACGATCCCCGATCGTAAGATCACCTGCATCATCGGCCCTTCGGGTTGCGGCAAATCGACTTTGCTACGTAGTTTCAACCGTTTGATCGATATGACCGACGGGGTGAAAGTGACTGGTTCGGTGGTGGTGGATGGCAAGGATATTTACGCTCCGGGGGTGGAGGTGACCGCTATCCGCCGCACGATGGGGCTGCTTTCTCAGCGTCCGTGTCCGCTGCCGATGTCGATTTTCGACAACGTTGCCTATGGCTGTCGTATCCACGGGATCCATAATGCGAAGAAATTGCGGATGGTGGTGGAGCACTATCTTTCTGCGGCAGGTCTGTGGGACGAGGTTCACGATCGGCTTCGTTCGCCCGCCTCGCGTCTGTCGATCGGGCAACAACAGCGTTTGTGTCTGGCGCGTGGTTTGGCTGTCGAGCCTCAATTTATCCTGGCCGACGAGGCTACTTCGGCGCTCGATCCGATTTCGAGCAAGACGATTGAGGATCTGTTCGTTAAACTCAAACAAGAGTACGGTATCGTGATGGTGACTCACACCCTGCGCCAAGCGTTACGTATTGCCGATTATGTGATTTTTATGTACTTGGGCGAAGTGATCGAGGCGGGGCCTGCGGCTGAAATTTTCAATAATCCGCAGAACGAGTTGACGAAAAATTACCTTACAGGGGCCTTTTCCTAAACATTTTTCACCTTTTTTTGAGACGCAAAATTCGAAAGGAGATCCGAATCGCCCGCATTTTGCGTCTATGTTATTATAGAATCGAAAAAGCAATTTTCAGGTGGCTTCTAAAAATTAGATTTTTCAAGGCGGACAAGGTCGAAAAACCGCAGCGTACTCGAAGTACGTGAGGATTTATCGATCCGCAGTCCAACGCCGAAAAAGCAATTTTTAGAAGTCACCTAAGGACACAAAAATAGGGTAAGCTACTTTCATCGCACCGCTCAACCTCCACGCCCTTGCTGCATTCCTGCCCTGGGGGATTAGAAGGGAGCTGGTCGTGAAAGACTTACCCTAAGCGACAAAGATAGTAATTTTTTTTGAAATATGAAAAAAAGATTAAAACCAGCAGTTAAAAAAATAATAATTATCGTTGGCGCGATCGCGGCTGTCCTTGTTGCAGTGGGCACCTACGTCATCGTGGATGAGTATCAATACCGTTTCAGCGCGGCTATTCTTCGCAACTGCGAGTTGAAAATCTATCCCGGTCAGACGCTCGAAGACGTGGCGGATGCGCTGGGTGCTGAGGGTTACATTGCTTCGGCGGCGAAGATGAAGCGCACGGCTCGCGAGCAGGACAAAGACTCGGTGGCGGTGGGCTACTATACTTTCAATAAGGGTATTAGCTATCGCACGCTGCTTACTTATATTTGTGCGGGTCATCAAAGTGTGGTGAAAATGACCTTCAACAACATTCGCACGCTCGATCAGCTCGCCACTCGGGTGGCTCGATACACGTTGGCTTCGAAGGATGATTTTATGAGTCAATTCACCCAAGAAGCCACCGATAGTGGAGATTCTGAAAATTATATATCGTACTTTATGCCAAATACTTATGAGGTTTATTGGACTATAACTCCCGCCGAATTTACGGCAATGATGCGTGAGGAGTACGCTGATTTTTGGGATTCAAAGGGCAGGCGATCCAAGGCCGAAGATTTGGGGCTCACGCCGCACGAGGTGATGACCTTGGCCAGTATTGTGATCGAGGAGACCAAGGCCGAGCAAGAGATGACTGCTGTGGCGGGGGTGTATGTGAATCGGTTGCGCAAGAAGATGCCTTTGCAGGCCGATCCGACGGTGAAGTTTGCGGTTGGGGATTTTTCTTTACGGCGGATCAAGGGGAAACATTTGCGTTATAAGTCACCGTATAACACTTATTTGAATGCTGGTTTGCCTCCTGGGCCGATTTGTGTTCCGCCCAGTGTCGCCATTGATGCGGTTTTGGACTATGTAGACAACGAGCATAAGTGGATTTATTTTTGTGCAAACGCTGATTTTTCGGGGACTCACGCCTTTGCATCTTCTTGGGGTGATCACTTGCGTAATGCGGCGGCGTATCATCGGGAGCTCAATCGGCGTAAGATTAGGTAGTTTCAGGGCTCTCGCGGACGGACGCGTGGCGGACGCCAGCGTCTTTTGATTACTGTGTCTAATAATTTCTAGACGTTTCTATCCTGGGGGTTTATGTACCCCCCGTCCCCCACAGTTCATTTCTTTTTGCGGCCAAAAAGAAACAGAACCAA
>JAVXIH010000061.1:0-11017 GCA_036648455.1 Mucinivorans sp. | reverse complement strand
GGTATAAAAGCTCTGCCTCTTTCATATGGAATTTCAACTCACTCATCCCAGAAAATTGCGGCCATCGAAAACAAAAAGTACAATAAGCGTGGCAGGTTTGCCCTTGTGAGGGGAAAAACAAAACAGTTTCTCTATATTTATGCTGAACACCTTTCAGTTTAATTTCGCCTAACATTGGTATATTGTACTCTTGGTCGGCGGGGTTGGGATTCAGGCTCAGTCGTATTTTAGTAATCAGCTCTTTTACGGTATCACTATCTGCTTGTGAACTTAGCAGCGTTTTAAGTTCCAGGTATTGAGCATTACTAATCATCTCTTTCCGTGGGAAAGTCATAGTGTAGACGGGGCAATTAGGGGGATCTAGCCAATCAATTAAGTTTTCTACTACATAATTATTGGTTTTGAAAGGAAAGATTCGGCCAACTATTTCTATTGCCTCAATTTGTTCAGGCTTTAAGTTGTTAATTTGCTCGATCTCTCTAAAATTGTGTAAGGCGTAGGATTTATAGCGCATACTTTAAAGTTTTAATTGGTTATTACCGTATTGAAACTTAGAAACTGTTTTTAATTATTCACTTTTATTGTGAACGTTTTTAATAGCGCATATATTGCTATGGTTGAATTATTTGTGGTTACTTTTAAACACCTTACCAAGTAATCTAGCCCTAATAACAGTACGGGCTAAATTAAGACATAAAAAGAGGGCGACCCACTGGATCGCCCTCTTTTTAATTTCAATCGCTTTGCGGCGATCTATTTTCTATTTGTTTTGAATTATTTCAAAACGATAGCTACAAATTCAGCGTGTTCGAAGAAATTAACGAAGTTAACTTCTGTGGCTGCCAATTTCTTAGCGCAACCGCAAGCTGATGAACCGTTGATGGCAGCTTTAAGGTTCGAAATCAAACCGTTAGCATCACCTTCGCGAGCAGCGATCACTGCTTTCACGTAGTCAGCTCTCCAACCCTTAGCCGAAGCCAAAGTAGATTTAGCAGCAGCAACGTCACCGTTGAGCAATTGAGCCAAACCCTTGTTGTAACCGTTCAAAGAAGCGGCTGCAGCTGAATAATTACCGTTTGCCAATTCAACAAGACCCTTGTTGTATTTAGCTTCTGGGGTGTTAGATGCTGCGAAGAATTTAGCAGCTTCTGCTTTTTTGCCTTCTGCCAAAGCCACAACACCTAGGTTGTTAACCACTTGGGCAGCCGAATTATTGATCGATGATGCTTTCAAGAATGCCTCTTTTGCACCAGCATAGTCACCTTCCCAAGCTTTAACACAACCTAGGTTGTTCCAAGCGCGGTAGCAGTTGAACTTGTCAGCAGCAGCTTTGTAGCATTTTGCTTTTGTAGCATTGTCGTTGAATAGAGTTGCAGCAAATAGCATCTCTTCCAATTTCAAAGTATTGATGTCAGCGGCAACAGCAGCTTTCAATTCATCGTCAGTCAAACCTTCGATTTGAACGTTAACATTCATTTTCGAACGGCGAAGTTCTGGCAAAATCTTTTCGGCCAACACTTGGAAAGCGGCAGTCATATTTTTGATTTCGCGGTCACGAACCTGAGGATCTGAATACATTGAAAGTACTTGTAGGATAAGTTCTTTGTCAGCGATGTCTGATTTAGAAACTAGTTCTTTGAAACCAGCCCAGTCTTCACCCATTGCGTTGATGTCGAATTTAGCACTTGCAGGAACTTTGTCTTTTTTGAATTTTTCGCCCAATGCTTTGTGAGTAGTTTCACCACGTTTGTTAGACAATTTGTCGTTCAAATCCAATGGACCATCTGGTGAAGCGTAAGCTTGTGTGTAAACGTCACCAACTTTTTTCTTAACATCACCTGTGTTGTCGATGATGAATTTTTCCAAAGCAGAGATTTCGTCAGAATTCAATTGATCTTTACGAACGTCAGCTTTGTTGATTTGGAACATAATTTTAGCTTCTTGGTTCACTTCGGTAACGCGTTTAAGAGCGTCTGGTGCGATAGCTACTTGTGCGTAGTTGTCGGCCATCAATTGAAGTGAGCTAACAGCGTTAGCAACGAAGATTGGCTTTGGATAAGCAGTAAATTCTTTGATTTTTTTACCGCGTTTCAAGCATTTACCTTCGGCTTTGATCACCAATTTAGATAGGCGCATCGCTGGTTGGTAAGGAATGTTGACATCGATAGTCACCGAACCACCTGCTTTGTAAGGGATAACTTTGTAGTTATCTTGAACCTTTTCACCTTGCAAGAACACAGGAGTACCAGCAGCTTGGCCACCGTCCCACATAATAACAGGAGTCAACTTGGCAACACCCCATTTGTGGAATGTCTTAGCTGGAATGTTCACTGTAATTGTTGCAATTGCGTTGTCACCTTTAAGGGTAACGATTTCTGGCGAGCAAGTGACAGTAATACCTGCCTGTGTCTCGTTCATCATCTTCTTGTAGCAGTTACAGCTACTCAAAGTGAAAATCATAGCCACAGCTACCAGACTAACTTTCATTAGATTTTTCATTTGTTTTTAGATTTGGTTATTTAATTATTTGTGTTATCATATTGTAACGGCAAAGTTAATATAAAAAAATTAAACTTTACTCATTCTATCTGTTTTTCTTCTATTACTTGTCGAGTAGAACTCGGCGTGAGAGCTTCAACTTACCATTTTTAGCATCGACACCGATCAGTTTCACCTCAATCATTTCGCCTTCTTTCAACCCGCTGTCGGTCATTTTTTCGATACGGTGGTTGGCTATTTCTGAAATGTGTAGCAAACCATCCTTACCTGGCAAAATTTCGACAAAAGCACCGAACTCAACAATGGTACGAATCTTACCTGTATATATGGTGCCAACTTCGGGAACGGCAGTGATGCCCTTGATGCGCTCGATAGCAGCATCAACCCCAGCTTTGTTGGCTCCAAAAACATCCACAATACCTTTACCATCAGCTTCGGTGATGGTGATTGTTGTCCCGGTTGTCTTTTGCATTTCTTGGATCACCTTACCGCCTGGTCCGATGATGGCGCCAATAAAGTCGCCCGGAATCACGATCTGAACAATACGCGGCACGTGTGGTTTGTAATCCTCGCGTGGAGCGGATAGGGTGTCGGTGATTTTGCCCAAAATATGCATACGACCTTCTTTGGCTTGCATAAGTGCTTGGTGGAGAACTTCGTAGCTCAAACCATCAACCTTAATATCCATTTGCGTTGCCGTGATCCCGTCGCGAGTTCCAGTCACCTTGAAGTCCATATCGCCCAAGTGATCTTCGTCACCCAAAATATCCGACAAAACAGCAAAACGACCACCTTCGGCAATCAGACCCATTGCGATACCCGAAACAGGTTTTTTGATCTTCACCCCAGCATCCATCAACGCCAGAGTACCAGCGCAAACCGTTGCCATCGACGACGAACCGTTACTTTCCAAAATGTCACTCACAACTCTAATTGCGTAAGGACAATCAGTTCCACTTGGAATCATTGGTTTGAGAGCTCTCATAGCCAAGTTCCCGTGCCCAACTTCGCGACGCGAAAGGCTGCGAGCTGCACGCGCTTCGCCGGTCGAGAAAGGAGGGAAATTATAGTGCAACACGAATTTCTCGGTCCCATCACGCAAAACATCATCGATCATCTTTTCATCAAGTTTCGTGCCAAGAGTGACCGTTGTCAGTGATTGAGTCTCGCCACGAGTGAAAATGGCAGAACCGTGAGGAGCGGGCAGATAGCCAACTTCGGCCCAAATAGGGCGAATTTCGTTGGTCTTGCGGCCATCCAGGCGAACACCTTCATCGAGAATCATATTACGCATCGCCATTTTCAACACATCGTCGTGGAAATAGCGCTCTACCAATTTTTTCTTTGCAACTTGTTCTTCGGCTGTCAATTGAGCGATATAATCGGCCTCAATGGCATCGAAAGCATCTGAACGCTCGTGCTTTGGCATTTGAGCCTTTGCCACCGCGTAAGCTTTGTCATAAGTGGCCGCGATCACCGCTTGGCGCAAATCTTCGTCTTTATCTTCGTGGCAATATGTACGTTTAGCGGTGCTACCAACAGCATCCGCCATGTCATATTGAGCTTGGCATTGAATCTTGATGGCTTGGTGTGCAAATTTGATCGCTTCGAGCATATCTTCTTCTTGAACCTCGTTCATTTCGCCTTCAACCATCATAATGTTATCCATCGTGGCGGCCACCATCAGATCCAAGTCGCAATTTTCCATTTGCGAGAAAGTTGGATTGATCACCAATTCACCATTGATGCGAGCCACGCGAACTTCGGAAATCGGACATTCGAAAGGCACTGTCGACACGGCCAAGGCAGCCGAAGCAGCCAAACCAGCCAATGCGTCAGGTTGAATATCGGGATCGGCCGACAAAAGAGTGACCGTTACAAAAACTTCAGCGTGAAAATCAGACGGGAAAAGCGGACGCAACGCACGGTCGATCAAGCGAGAAATCAGAATCTCATAATCCGACGGACGAGCCTCGCGCTTGAGGAAACCACCCGGAAAACGACCATTGGCGGCGTATTTTTCTTTGTATTCAACCGACAACGGCATAAAGTCGGTATCTTCCTTGGCATCCTTTGCACAAGTAACTGTTGCCAAGAGCATTGTATCGCCCTGACGGACCACAACCGCCCCATCGGCCTGTTTAGCGAGCTTACCCGTAGAAAGCTCGATCGTACGAGAGCCAGATAGTTGGATCGTCTTGATAGTTTCGTTATACATCATTTTTACACTTTATAATTTGTGCACAAAGATAATAAAATAATCCGAAAAACAAACATTTACATTATACAAATCACCACCTTGCTCAATTCGTTAAACTAACGTCCCTTATTTCGATGCGACAAACAACTCTTACATCAAGTGGGCTTCTAAAAATCTGTTCTAATTTAGATGAACGATACGGAGAAATATCGGCATAAAAAAAGGAGATTACTCTCCTCTTTTTATGCCGACACTATGTCATATTCGACATCATATTCGACCTCAGGGGGCTTCTAAAAATTAGATTTTTCAAGGCGGACAAGGTCGATGAGCCGCAGTTTACTCGTGGTAAATGAGGACTTTTCGATCCGCAGTGGAGCGATGAAAAAGCAATTTTTAGAAGTCACCATCACTACAATTCGATTTCGGTATCTTTGTGCTTCGAGCTGTATGGTTTGATCAGCCCGCGGGTAGACGAGGCAATAAAATCCAAAATTTCGTCCTTCACTGGCGAAGGTTCGATTTCATCACGCACCTTTGCCACCGCCGTAGGCACCATCAGTCCGCTCTGGAAAATAATGCGATAGATGCTCTGAATGTGTTCTATTTTATCGGCCGTAAAACCGCGGCGATGCAAACCTATGGTGTTGATGCCGACATAAGAGAGCGGATCGTGACCGACTTTGATGAATGGAGTCACATCGCGCGTAACTTTACTGATGCCAGCAATCATCGAGTGCGCACCCACGCGTACAAATTGGTGAACACCAGCGTGTCCCCCGATAATCGCCCAATCACCGACTTCCACTTCGCCAGCCAACGAAACGCGGTTGACCAACACCACCGAATCGCCCACCACACAGTCGTGCCCAACGTGGACATAAGCCATCAACAACGAATTAGAACCAACGATGGTAGTGCCCTTGGCGGCCGTACCGCGGTTGATGGTACAATATTCGCGGATCGTGGTGTTGTCGCCTATAACGGCGGTGGTGTACTCGCCCTTAAATTTGAGATCTTGGGGCTCACCCGCAATAACTGCCGAGGGATGAATCTTACAGTTTTTTCCGATTCGGGCCCCATCCAGAACCACGGCGTGGGGCCCGATCCACGTCCCATCGCCTATTTGAGTGTCACCTGCAATGTAGGCAAATGGCTCGACCGTTACGTGGCGACCTAGCTTAGCATCGGGGTGGATATATGCCAAATTACTTATCATATCTTAATTATTTTATTTTTGTATGTTTTTAGTTTTACTTACCATAGCCATCAGTTCGGCCTCAACGGCCAGCGCATCGCCCACAAAGGCACGTGCACGCATCACCACAATTCCACGACGGATAGGCTCGGCCAGTTCCAAACAAAACATCAGTGTATCGCCCGGCACTACTTTGCGCTTAAATTTAACATTGTCGATCTTCATAAAGTAGGTCGAGTAATTCTCGGGATCAGGGATTCCGTTGAGCGCCAAAATTCCACCACATTGGGCAATCGCCTCAACCATCAACACCCCTGGCATAACTGGCTCCGAAGGAAAGTGACCCACAAAAAACGGCTCATTCATTGTCACCTGTTTGATGCCCACCACGTGTTCGGGACCAAGATCCAAAATCTTATCAACAAGCAAGAACGGAGGACGGTGCGGCAATATATTTCGGATGGCATTGATGTCCATCAGCGGCGCTTTATTGGGATCGTATTTGAATGGCGGACGACTCTCGGCGGCGCGAATCTCTTTGCGGATTAGTTTGGCAAACTCTGTATTGGCCTTATGACCGGGACGAGTGGCGGAAATATAACCGTGCAAACGACGACCGATAAGCGCCATATCGCCACACAAATCGAGCAATTTGTGACGTGCAATTTCGTTATTGAAATGAAGCGGTTTGGAACTCAAATAACCAGTGGTCATCGCTTCTTGGCATTGAGTGCCGAATACTTTTTCGATATGTTGCGCTTCGCTGTCGGATGGCACTTCTTCGACCACCACAATCGCGTTATTCAAATCGCCTCCCTTGATCAGATTCGCCTCAAAGAGCGGCAAAATATCGTGCAAAAAGACAAAAGTACGACAAGAGGCAACCTCGGATGCAAAATCGTCCCCAAAAGTGTAGGTAGCATATTGAGAACCAATAACTTTGGACGAGAAATCAATATTGACACCCACGGTGAGTTTGGTGTCGGCAAAGGCCACCAATTCGACTCCATTTTCGGCTGTGTATGATATTTTTCCTTCGATGTCAAAATACTTTCGATCGGCATCTTGGTCTTTCATTCCGACTTTTATGATCTCTTCGACCCACAACTTGGCCGATCCATCAAGGATTGGCACTTCAACGGCATCGATCTCCACCATCGCATTATCGATACCCATCCCCCACAAAGCCGCCATCAAATGTTCGATCGTTGACACACGAGCATCGCCTTGGGCGATCACCGTACTGCGCGAAGTTTCTACAACGTTTTCGGCCAGAGCTGCCACCTCGGGCTTGCCGTCCAAATCAACACGGCGAAAACGAATACCTGCGTTTTCATCGGCAGGGAGAATCGTCAAATTGACATTCAATCCCGTATGTAACCCCTTGCCCGAAGCTGTGATTGGGGCGGCAATCGTTTTCTGTTTGTCCATGAACTATAACTTTCTTTTTGTAAATTGATACTAATTTGGCGCAAATGTACGATAATTTTTTCTATTTTTGTAATAATTATGAAGCATCCTATTCCACCATCATCCAACGATCAACGATTGGGCACCAACAAAATGCGTTTGCCATTCGAGCCACGCTCACGCAGTAGCAGCGCCTCGGCTTGGATCTACCGACACAGGGTTGGTCTGTTGGTAACCGTTGTTATCTATCTTTCTGTCATTATTCTTTTTCTTTCATATCGGATTATTATCGCTCCACCAGCCCAACAGCCGATCGCAATGGAATTTGAAGACGAGAAACCGCCCGAGCCAATCCCTCAGGTGCAACAACAAGAAGTTGAGCAGATCGAAATGCCTATGGGGCAAGATATGCGCAACCGCGTTTCGGATGCCAATTCCAAGCTCGATGCCTCGGTGCGCGACAGCAAAAGCACCAACGCCAGCGAAATATACAAAGAAGCAGAAAGAGTAAAAGCACAAATGAGCTCTGGTGCCGAAGCTTATAACCGCGCAATGCACGATCTGGACAATATGGGCAAGAAATCGAACAAAGATCTCTCGTCGTCCGACAATTCGGCTCGCCAAGGCGACAAACGCCAAACGGCAAACTACAAAGGTTCGGTGTCCGTGGTGTGGGACTTGGCCAACCGAACCGATGTCCATCTACACATACCAGCCTACCAATGCCAATACGCGGGTATGGTGGTGGTGGGTATCACGGTCAATGTCAACGGGCGCGTGATTGCGGCAACGGTAGACAAGACCACCTCGTCCGACGATCCTTGTATCAACGAAATGGCGGTCAAGGCGGCCTTTGCCAGCTCCTTCAACGCATCGCCGTCGGCTCCCGATCGCCAACGTGGCACGATCACTTATACTTTCACCGCTCAAACGGCACGGTGATTCAGCGACACAGTATTTATTATCAAACATCAAAAAACATACCTAAAATGAAAAAACTATCTCTAATGTTAATCCTCGCCCTTTCGTGCATCGCCCTCTACGGCAATGTTCCGCAGGCCAAGGGTTCGCATTTTTCGACAGCAGGATTCTTCCAACTAGAATCAACGGGACGCACTGTTCATTCGATGAATCCATCGTGGCTATTCTTCAAAGGCAACCCTACGACTGGTGATCCTTCGGCCATCGACTTCGACGACGCACAGTGGCGGGCCGTAAATTTGCCGAGCGGTATGGAATTATTGCCACTCGAAGCCAGCGGCGGAGTCAACTATCGTGGCGCGGCTTGGTATCGCAAACATTTTGTGATGCCCACCCCACTGGCTGGCAAACGATTAATACTATATTTTGAAGCCATTATGGGTCGATCCAAAATTTGGGTCAACGGACACCTTGCCACCGAACATTTCGGAGGCTTTACCCCCATCAGCCTCGATGTGAGCGAACTCGTCAATGCCGAGGGTAATAACGTGATCACGGTGATGACCGACAACTCCGACGACCCGATCTACCCTCCTGGAAAGCCACAAGCGACACTCGATTTTTGCTATTTTGGCGGCATCTATCGCGACGTGTGGTTGGTGGCCACCAGCAAAGATATCTATGTCACCGACCCCAATATGGTGGACAAAGTGGCGGGCGGCGGACTCTTCGCTTCCTACACTTCGGTGAGCGAACAAAGTGCCAACATCGGTTTGAAACTCGATGTGGATGGCCAAGTGAAGAACTTGCGCGGCAAGGTGGAATACGAACTTATCGCCCCCGATGGGACAAAGGTGCTTAACATAGGTCAAACGATCAAGCGTGGCGAAAACACGACGAGCTTCACCGTCTCCAAGCCACAACTTTGGTCGCCCGCCTCGCCAAACCTCTATCGACTCAATGTCAGGGTGAAAAACTCTCGCGGTGAAGTGGTGGATGGTTTCACCCAACGCCTGGGAATACGCTCGATAGATTTCTCGTTCTCACGCGGATTTATTCTCAACGGCAAACCATATCCACGCAAATTGATGGGCGCTAATCGCCACCAAGATTTTGCTGTCGTGGGCAACGCGCTATCCAACAACCTTCACTTTCGCGATGTGGCGAAACTCAAATCGGCAGGCCTCGAAATAGTACGCAACGCCCACTACCCCCAAGATCCCGCCTTTATGGATGCGTGCGATGAACTGGGTATGTTTGTGATTGTCAACACTCCCGGCTGGCAATTCTGGAATAATGCGCCGATATTCGAGCAACGTGTCTACGCCGATATTCGAACCATGATACGCCGCGATCGAAATCACGCCTCGGTGCTGATGTGGGAACCTATTTTGAACGAGACCTACTATCCCGAAGCCTTTGCGCAGAACACACATAATATAGTCAAAACCGAGACTCCATATCCTGGAACCAACTTCACGGCAGCCGATCAAGAGGCGCGAGGAGCAAAGTATTTTGATGTGATTTTCACCCACCCATTCGGTGGCGGTAGCCCAGCAGACGAAAATGGCTACGCCAAAAAACTCGACACCACAAAGGTGTATTACACCCGCGAATGGGGTGATAATGTGGATGACTGGAATTCGCATAACTCGCCCTCACGCGTGGCACGCCAATGGGGCGAAGTGCCTCAAATGATACAAGCCAAGCACTACGCCGCACCTTCATACCCATATACTTGCTATGATCTGCTGCAAAAACAGGCTCCGTATCACTTTGGCGGCACACTATGGCACTCTTTCGACCACCAACGCGGCTACCATCCCGACCCTTTCTATGGCGGTATTATGGATGCCTTCCGCCGTCCTAAATATTCGTACTATATGTTCCAAGGGCAAACGATGGAACTTGTGGCTCCGATGGTGTATATAGCCAACGAACTCACACCATTCTCGCCCGAAGATGTCACCGTGTTCAGCAATTGCGCTTCGGTGCGTCTCACCACATTCTTCGGTGAAGATTCGGTGAGGATGGGTGTCAAAAAACAAGGCGAGCGTTGGTTTACCTTCCCTTCGGCGTGGAATGTGATGCAGGATAAATGGGCTTCGCGCGCTGGGAAACAGTCGTCGGCTCGGATCGTTGCCCAAGGGCTTGACGACCAGGGTAATGTGATCGCTACCACTGTACGCCGTGCGGCTCGTCGTCCCGACAAGTTGGAGATCATAGTGGACACGATGTCCAACGCGTTGGTTGCCGATGGTGGTGATTTGGTTGTTGTGACCGCTCGGATGGTTGATAAATGGGGCAATGTCAAACGTTTGAATAACGAATATATACGCTTCACGATCCAGGGCGAAGGGACTTTGATGGCTTCTGCGGCAACGGTCACCAACCCAGCGGCAGTGCTGTGGGGCGAGGCTTCGGTGCTCGTTCAGAGCACCACCAAGGCTGGCGCGATCAAAATCTCCGCCGCCGTTATTGCCTCGGGCGACAACACCCCGATCAGTGGCAGTACAACCATTTACAGTGTCGATCCGACAGTGCCATTGGTTTACGACGCTAAGGTTAAAGGCCTAGCTCCCGCATCGTTGATCAAGGACGGTGATCAGATCGACCGCGAGGCAATCAAGGCTGCGCTACTCGAAGTTGAGCAGCAGCAAACTTCTTTTGGCGAGAAAGAGAAGACCAAATAGATCATTACCAAATAGTTAGAGCATAAAAATTCCATATTGCAATATAATTGCAGTATGGAATTTTTATATGTGACTTCTATGGGAACTTCTACAAAG
>JAVXIH010000060.1:0-11169 GCA_036648455.1 Mucinivorans sp. | reverse complement strand
AGACACAGCAATCAAAAGACGCTGTGCGTCCCCTAGTACGAACGAGCAAACAACACCCGACGAACCGATGGACGACCCGTCAACATATCAACCCCCGCCTCATCAGGCGCTCCAACAGGAATACAACGTATCGTCGCCTTGGTCTCTGCCTTGATCTGCTCCTCGACCTCGGCCGATCCATCCCACGGTGCCAAAATAAAGCCACCTTTCTCGTCCAACACACGCTTGAAATCTTCGTAAGTATCAACCTTGGTGGTGTGCGAAGCTCGGTAGTCAACAGCCTTCTGGAAAATATTCTTCTGGATAGCCTCCAACAACTCCTCGACGTGAGACTCAATCCCCTCAACCGAGGCCGTCTGTTTGGTGAGCGTGTCACGACGCATAACCTCAATAGTACCCGCCGCCACATCGCGAGCACCCATCGCCAAACGAACTGGAACACCTTTCAACTCCCACTCGGCAAACTTAAACCCTGTGCGAAGATTGTCACGCGAATCGATCTTAACCGATATACCCTTGGCGCGCAACTTGGCCGCAATCGCCTCCAAACGCTCCACCATCTGCGCCAGATCGGCATCTCCTTTGTATATTGGGATCATCACCACCTGGATAGGAGCCAGATGTGGCGGCAACACCAAACCGTTGTTGTCCGAATGTGCCATAATAAGCGCCCCCATCAGACGAGTCGAAACGCCCCACGAAGTGGCCCACACATAATCCATCGACCCCTCTTTGTTGGCAAATTGCACGTCGAAAGCCTTGGCGAAATTTTGACCCAAGAAGTGCGACGTGCCACTTTGCAACGCTTTGCCGTCTTGCATCAACGCCTCGATTGTGAAAGTCTCGACCGCACCCGCAAAGCGTTCGCTCTCGCTTTTGGTGCCGATAATCACTGGTAGAGCCATATAATCCTGTGCAAAATCGGAATAGACGTGTATCATTTTTTTTGCTTCAACTAACGCCTCGGCAGAAGTGGCGTGAGCGGTGTGACCCTCTTGCCACAAAAATTCCGCCGTGCGCAGAAACAGACGCGTGCGCATCTCCCACCGCACCACATTGGCCCATTGATTGATCAGCAGCGGCAAATCGCGGTAGGAACGAATCCAACCGCGGTAAGTGTTCCATATAATTGTTTCGGAAGTTGGGCGCACGATTAGCTCCTCTTCGAGCTTGGCATCGGGATCCACCACCACACCGCCGCCCTTGGGGTCGTTCATCAAGCGGTAGTGAGTCACCACGGCGCACTCCTTGGCGAACCCTTCGACGTGCGAGGCTTCCTTGCTGAAAAAACTTTTTGGAATAAATAATGGGAAATATGCGTTTTCGTGCCCTGTTTCCTTGAATTTTTTATCTAGGATGGCTTGCATTTTTTCCCAAATCGCATAACCATAAGGCTTTATCACCATACAGCCACGCACAGCAGATGATTCTGCTAACCCTGCCTTGACAACTAGTTCGTTATACCAACGGCTATAATCTTCCTCACGCGAGGTGAGATCTTTGAGTTCGTTTTCTATTTTGATCATCGTTTTTCGTAATAAATGAGTGACAAAGATACAAAAATACTATTCAACTACGAAAAAACGTTGTATCTTTGAGGAAACTTTTGCACGTTTCTTGCGTCTAATATATAAATAGTAAGAATTATGAAAAATCTGATCATCACACTGGCAATGGTGCTTGTAGCAAGTACCGCCTCAGCGCAATATGTGGACGACCTGTACGGAACGCCCGTCAGATCACCCAAAAGGACGAAAACTACATCCACGCAATCCACGCAAAGCGTGCAAAATACAAATAATAACACCAATTATTCACACTCCACCGCAGGGCAAGCCCTTCAAAGTGCTTCCTCGACAAGCGATGCCAAGGAGCTTATCACATCATACGACGAGGCACTCCGCCGCCGTCTGAACGCGATGCGTAACGCGAGCGATCAGCCCGAAAGTTACTGGGTGTTGATGGAGCAATACCAAGCGATGCTCGAAAGTAAGTATAACCAACATCTATACAACATCGTGGTGGTGGGCGACGAAATGTGGGTCGAACCACAAGGGATAACCGCCCTGTTCACCGACTCGGATCCAGCAGCAGGAGTGATTCAATACAACAACGAAATCCGCAAAAACGGTTTCTCGTCCACCAACAATTATGGGAAAGAGCAGACCCAAGTCACCATTCAAGTCAATGTGGTTGATCCGTGGGATGTGTGGCGTTATAGTTCGTGGTACAGCCCCTTCTATTCGTCATACTACAATTGGTCGCGCCCCTACTACCACTCTTATTGGGGTGGTGGCTGGGGAGGCTACTGTCATCCCTACTGGGGTGGTGGCTGGGGTGGCTACTATCCCCCTTATTGGGGCGGAGGCTGGGGCGGTGGCTACTATCCTCCTTATTGGGGAGGTGGTTGGAACAACGGCTGGAACGGTGGCTGGAACAACTACTATCGCAGCAGCAATCCCAAGGGAACGTATTACGGCAACACCCGTTATGGAAATTCAACATACTATCCAGGCGGTAGCGGTGTCGAGCGCCCAACGCCGCGTCCCAATGGTGTGAATGGCGGTATGGGTGGCGGAGTGGCATCGAATCGTCCAAACGCTCGTCCCAATGGTAATAATACTTTGGACGGGGTGACTGGCAGACCAACCCAAAGCGGTGTCGGTGTCGGGTCGAGTCGCCCTAATTACTCGCGCCCAAATTACGAGCGCCCAAGCTCTACCTCGCGTCCGAATTATGAGCGTCCAAGCTCTACCTCGCGCCCTAATTACGAGCGACCAAACTCAAATTCGCGTCCAAATTATGAGCGACCAGCAACCTCGCGCCCTAATTACGAGCGTCCCTCAACTTACGAACGTCCTACGACTACCGAACGACCAACTACAACTTCACGCCCTACAACCTCCGAACGACCATCAACCACATCGGGTCGGCCAAATGGTGGCGGAATGGGCGGCGGAGTGAGAAGATAATTACGAACTGCTCCTTGATCCACTCTTTTTAACGTACTGAACATTATGAAAAAGATTCTATATACCTTAGCTCTGATAGCCTTGTGCCAGAGTGCGGCTTGGGGACAAAGTCCGCAAGAGCTGCTGCGTTTTTCGCGCCACAACTTCTCATTTGCCACCGCCCGCAGCGCTGCTATGGGTGGAGCCTTCACTTCGCTGGGAGCCGATGGTATTTCGCTGTCACAGAATCCAGCAGGGTTGGCTATGTATTCTGCGCCCGAGATCAGCATCTCGCCCGCGCTACGTATCAGTAATATAAGCACAGCATTTGGGCCCACCAACAACGGCACCCAAAGCAACACCAAGCCAATCATTGGCAATTTTGCGGCCATCTACGCCAACGGCAACGGCTGGGCCTGGGGGGTTGGGATGAATCGTTTAGGCGATTTTGCAGGTAAGTACACCGTCACAGGCGATTATTCGCCTTACAGCAAAGCGTATATCTATCGCGATCAGTTGGAAGGTATTGCGCTGGGGACTCTCAGCGGGAATGGTGCTTACAACCGTCCGCCGGCAATGTGGAACGCAGTGCTGGCCAACTCGACCTACTTGGTCAATCCAGTCAATAACGTTCCAGGCAACACGAAATACACCCTGGATGGCGTGCTCGAGCGTGGCGACAATGTTGTCTCTCAGCTCAATTCAAACACCAACGGGGCGGTGGATGAGATCGATTTCAGTGCAGCCTACAACCACAAAGGCATCCTTTATTTCGGCTTTTCACTCGGTATGCAAAGTTTGTATTACCGACAAAATACGGCCTATTCAGAATTTGCAGATTTAGATTACAACCAAGGTCAGCTCGATTCGTACCAAGAACGAGAGAATCTCGCCCTCGATGGCTTTGGGCTTAACCTCAAACTGGGTGTCACTGTACGCCCGGTGAAATGGTTGCGCATTGGGGTGGCCTACCACTCGCCAACGTGGATCTCGATGGACGAAAATTCGAACCGCGATATGGCAACTTGGTGGCGGACTTCTAGTATCCCTTCACGCGATGACTATACGCCCGATCTACGTCAAAGTTACAATTACCAGACCCCATCACGCCTGATGGCCGGAGTGTCTTTCACCATCGCTCGCCGTGTGATCATCACAGCCGACTACGAACGCACGTGGTATAAATCAATGAAATACACCACTCGCATCAACCAAGACGGGTGGCGCGCACCAATCACTCCAACCGATGTGGACAACAATCCAATCATCGTTGGCAATTATATGAATCAGCGTGGCGATATTGATATGAACGGAATAATTCGCGACAGTTATCGCACCACAAACAATATCCGCGCGGGTATTGAGTATCAGCCCACAAATGGTTTGTTTCTACGCGCTGGCTATGCGTATAGTCAATCGCCATATGCGGCTATGGAGTCGACCTACAAAAAGGGTGAACTGCTGAGCCATTACGATGACTTGGAGCAATATAGCGGAGGGGTAGGTTATCGCACCAGTCGTTTTGGTATTGATTTAGCGTATGTCTATGCGGCGCACAAGGCC
Source organism: Mucinivorans sp. (assembly GCA_036648455.1). Lineage (GTDB taxonomy): Bacteria > Bacteroidota > Bacteroidia > Bacteroidales > Rikenellaceae > Mucinivorans. The sequence goes on along the minus strand of JAVXIH010000060.1, from coordinate 6,655 downwards.
ATCCCCTCTGTGTTCTATGACTATGTGGCATCTGACGGAATACGTATGTTGCCAGAGGGCAATATATATAAACAGATGCAGGATCACAACATTATTTTGACTTTTGCTTGGCGTTTTTAGTGAGAAAAGTAGGGGAGTTGTAAAAATATTTGCAATTATTGTTCAAATAGTTTGGTAAGTTAAAATATTTATCTACCTTTGCAATCGCTTTAAGAGACAACCGCGTGTTGCCGAGTATAGCGAAAAAATGGCGCCGTAGCTCAACTGAATAGAGTATCTGACTACGGATCAGAAGGTTCTGGGTTTGAATCCCAGCGGTGTCACAAAAAAAGCACTTACATATATGTAAGTGCTTTTTTTGTGTTTAGAATCCCCCTTGTGGGGGTTTTAATTTTAGAAGTCATCTTACCCAGCAATCAAGAGTTGCTGTGCGTAAAGCGTAAGCGATCGACCTCGGCCACCATATCCGCCACAACTTGCGCCGCACTCTCGACATTGTGAACCATCGAAGCCGCTTGGCCAATCTCTAACTCGCCCTGAACAAGATCACCTTCGAAAATCCCAATCTTCGATCGGCGTGTCCCTAGTATTTCTCGTAGCTCATCACCCGTAGCCCCACGAGCTTCTGCCGCCGCGATAGCCTCGTAGAACTCGTTGCGCACCAACCGAACAGGAGTCACCTTGCGCATAGCGAGCATCGTACCTCCCTCGTCCATTGCGCGGCATCGAGCCTTGAAGGCCTCGTGCGCCGAACTCTCGGCGCAGAGAGCAAAACGAGTGCCCACCTGCACCCCATCCGCCCCAAGAACCAAGGCCGCCAACATCTGAGCTCCCGAGGCGATGCCACCAGCGGCAATGACAGGAATGTGTACGGCCGCGGCCACCCTAGGCACCAAAACCATCGTTGTGGTCTCCTCGCGCCCGTTGTGCCCCCCAGCCTCGAAGCCTTCGCATACCACCGCATCGCAACCCGCACTTTCGGCTTTGAGTGCGAATTTGGTCGAGCTAACTACGTGTACCACAATGATACCAGCCTTTTTCAAACGTTGGGTGTATACGGCTGGCGAACCGCCCGATGTGAAGACTATTGGCACGTGTTGATCGATTATAAGGTCGATCACTCGTTCGATTTCGGGATAGAAAAGCGGGACATTCACCCCAAAAGGGAGTGAGGTGCCTTGCAGTGCGGTGCGACATTTGATGATATGATCCATCAAAACTTCGGGGTGCATCGATCCAGCCCCGATCAGCCCCAAACCCCCAGCGCCACTAACGGCAGTAGCTAGCTTATGACCTGAGCACCACACCATACCACCCGAAATAATCGGATATTTGATGCCGAACAGATTAGTTATTTTAGTTTTCATATGTTTTTTGTGCTAAAAAGTTTTGATAAAGGTAAGAAAATTCTTAATTTTGTACAACGTATGAAAAAATTGAGAATTGCAGTTATATGTGGTGGCGATAGTTCCGAGATGGAGGTGTCGTTGCGTAGTGGTGCGGCTGTTTTCGAGTCGCTCGATCGGACTAAATACGATCCGATGATAGTCGAGCTTTCCAAAAACGGTTGGTATGCCTTGCCCGCGCGCGTGGGGGTAGATAAAAATGATTTCAGTGTCGATGGTGTGCGTTTTGATTATGCACTGTTGATGATCCACGGCACACCAGGCGAAAATGGGGTTTTGCAGGGTTATTTTGATTTGCTAGGTATTCCTTATTCTTCGCCAGGAGTCGAAACTTCGGCCGTCACCTTCAATAAAGTGCTCACTAAACTCGTTATAAGTTCGATTGGCGAGGTTGGCTTGGCGCGTGAGATTAGCCTGGATAGGGGCGAGAAATATGACACAGCAGAGATAGTCCGATCGCTTGGCTTGCCGCTTTTTGTTAAGCCCAACGCGAGCGGTAGTAGTTGTGGGGTGAGTAAAGTCAAATGCGAGCAAGATTTACACGCGGCGATCGATGGTGCTTTTATGGAGAGCGATCAGGTGCTGATGGAGGAGTATATCGAGGGGGTCGAGATTTCGCAAGGGGTGATGATTTGTGGAGATACAGAGTATGTGTTGCCGGCGACCGAGTTGGTGAGCGAGAACGAGTTTTTTGATTACCAGGCGAAATACACCCCTGGGATGACTCACGAAATCACACCTGCGCGGATCGAAAAGTCGGTGGCCGATCTTGTATCGCGCATCACGCTCCAAGCCTACAAGCGGCTCCACTGTCGGGGTGTGGTTCGGATGGACTATATAATAAAGGGCGGAGTTCCCTATTTTATCGAGGTGAACACGATCCCCGGGATGAGCAAGCAGAGTATCATTCCTCAGCAATGGGCTGCCGTCGGTTTGACGATGGGTGCGGGGCTCGATCTGATAATTTCATCGACAAAAGAGAAGTAAAGAACAAGTAAAAACAATAGAACAATGAGTAATTACAAATTGAAAAATGACGGTGGTGGCCTGATCAAAGGTGCTGAACCGTTGGACATTATCGCTCGTTTCGAGCGTATTGCAACAAACGTAACCCCTACGGCCGATGAGGGAGCCACCTATGTGGCCAAGCAGATCGCCCAGACCATTGCCTTTGCCGTGGCTCAAAAGGGGCGTTGCACGTTGGCTCTAAGTTCTGGCCAATCACCAGTTGGGGTCTATCGTGAATTGGTGCGTATGCACCGCGAAGAAGGTTTGAGTTTCGCAGCTTGCGATATTTTCACCGTTTTCGAGTACTATCCAATCACCAAAGGTGCAACGCAGAGTTATAACCACACCTTGTGGGTTGAATTGCTAGACCAGATCGATGTCAAGAAAGATCACATTCACTACATCGACGGTCAGGTAAATCCAGAACACGTGTCGAATTATTGCAAGGAATACGAGGCTTTGATCAAAGCTAAGGGCGGTATTGATTTATTGCTTTTGGGAGTTGGGATGAGCGGTCAGGTTGGCCTTAACGAATCGGGTGCTTACGCCAACACTCGGACTCGGGTTGTTTCGCTGAGCAATGCTTCGCGCAAGGTGGTTTCGGCTGCCTTCTACGGCATCGAAAATGTGCCAACGCGTGCCATCACAATGGGCGTGGGCACTATTTTGTCAGCCGATCGTGTGATTTGCATCTCGTGGGGCGAGGAGAAATCCGAAGTTCTGCAACGCGTGATCGAAGGGCCCGAAGACAGTTCGATCCCAGCTACTTATTTGCAAGGTCACACTAATGTAGAGATGGTGCTCGATGAAGATGCCGCTTCGGCTTTGATTCGCGTCAACACTCCTTGGTTGGTTGGTACTTGCAACTGGACCGATCGCTTTATGCGTAAGGCTGTGTTGTGGTTGTGCCAAAAGGTCGAAAAGCCGATCTTGAAACTAACTTACAAGGACTATATCGACAATTACTTGGGTCAATTGATAGATGCCACTGGTGACACTTACGATAAACTCAACATCAAGGTTTTCAACGATTTGCAGCACACTATTTCTGGTTGGCCAGGTGGCAAACCAGGTTCGGACGACACCACTCGCCCGGCTCGCAGTTGGCCTTTCCCTAAGAAGATCGTGATCTTCTCGCCGCACCCCGATGATGATGTGATTTCGATGGGAGGTACTTTCCTTCGTTTGGTGGATCAGGGTCACGATGTGCATTTGGGTTATGAGACCTCGGGTAACATTGCCGTTCACGACGACGTGGCACTCCAAATTATGGATACGGCTCGCGAATGCGGGATGATCCAAGAATATGACAAGGTTCAACAATTGATCGATGGCAAGAAAAAAGGCGAAGTTGAGCCTTTGGAATTGCGCCGTTTGAAGGGCTCTATTCGTCGTGCTGAGGCTCGTGCCGCTTGCCGCCACTTGGGTCTGAACCCCGATACTAACGTTCACTTTTTGAACTTGCCTTTCTACGAAACTGGTTCGGTCAAAAAAGGCACTGTCACCCAAGCCGACATCGACATTGTGAAGGCTTTGTTGCGCAAGGTGCAACCCGATCAGATCTATGCCGCTGGCGATTTGTCGGACCCTCACGGCACACACCGTATTTGTATCGAAGCGGTGCTTGGCGCTCTGGCTCAAATCATTACCGAAGGCGACGAATGGATTAGAAATTGTGTGATGTGGCTCTATCGTGGAGCTTGGCAAGAGTGGGATCTTGATATGGTGGATATGGCCGTGCCGCTCAGTCCAGACGAAGTGGTCAAGAAACGTCACGCCATCTATCGTCACTTGTCGCAAAAGGACATCGTTCCATTCCCAGGCGAAGACAAACGCGAATTTTGGCAACGAGCCGAGGATCGTACTGGTGCCACAGCTAAATTGTACGACCAATTGGGTATGGCGGAATATCAAGCGATTGAAGTTTTTGTCAAATATCCACTTTTTTAGTGTGATTTTAGAAGCTGTTTAACTTTGGAATAAAATTCAAACAGCTTCTAAGTCTAGAATAATGTAAAGGGTGAGCCCGATCAAGGCTTGCCCTTTTTCGTAAAGCAATATAAATATGAAAACAATAGTTACAGCTATCACAATTATGGCAACAACATTAGCCTCAATGGCTGTCAATCCGCTGCTCGAAAAACAGTGGAACACGCCACACGAAACCCCTCCTTTTTCGCTCATCAAGGCCGAACATTTCGTTCCAGCCGTCAATGAGCAAATCCTCCACGCACGCCAGCGGATGAATATGATCGTCATGCAGCGATCAGTGCCTACGTTCGAAAACACGATCGTTGCCTTGGAGGTCAATGGTGCCGAATTGGAGCGCACGCTGGGTGTGTTCTACAATCTGAACTCTGCCGAGACAACGCCAGAGCTTCAAAAAATCGCATTGGAGTTGTCGCCCCTTCTGACCGAATATAGTAATGATGTGTCGCTCAACGAGGGTCTTTTTATGAAGGTCAAACAGGTTTACGATCGGCGTGCGGAACTCGATCTGTCGATCGAGGATGCGATGTTGCTCGAAGAAACCTATAAAGGGTTTGCGCGTAACGGTGCGAATTTGGTGGGTGCTGATCGTGATCAATATCGTAAACTGACAGCCGAGTTAGCTGAGCTTTCGGTCAAATTCGATCAAAACGAATTGGCGGCCACTAATGCTTTTTCGATGCTTTTGACTCGTAAATCCGATTTGAAAGGTTTGCCTGCTTCGGCCATCGAGGCAGCGAAATTGGCGGCCACTGAGGCTGGGAAAAAAGGTTATTTGGTCAATCTTCAATATCCTTCCTACGTTCCTTTTATGAAATATGCTTCGCGCCGCGATTTGCGCGAACAGCTTTGGCGAGCCAAGATGACGCTCTGTGCCACGGATGGGGCAAACGACAACCGAGAAATCGTGCGTCAGATCGCTAATTTGCGTTTGGAACTGGCTAACTTGCTGGGCTATAAAACATATGCCGATTACGCGCTCGAAGAGCGTATGGCTAAATCGGCCAATCGGGTCAATTCATTTCTCGGCGAATTGTTGACCAAAACCTTCGATTATGCCAAGAAAGATATGTCTGTCATTGCTGATTATGCAGCCTCTAAGGGCTTCAACGAGCAATTAATGCCGTGGGATTTTGGCTATTGGAACGAGAAATATTCGACCGAAAAGTTCAAAGTTAACGATGAAATGACTCGTCCTTATTTCCGAATCGAGGAGGCCGAGAAAGCGTTATTCCTCTTGGCTGGCAAACTGTATGGGATTGAATTTAAGGTCAATAAAGACATTCCGACCTATCATCCCGATGTGTTGGCGTATGATGTGTTGGACAAAAATGGTGACTTTCTCGCTGTTCTGTATTGCGATTATTTCCCTCGTGCGGGCAAAAATTCAGGCGCGTGGATGAATACTTTTCGCGAGGGGAGTATCGCCGCCGATGGTTCGGTGGTGCGTCCGATCATAGTTTTGGTCAACAATTTCACCAAACCAACGCCAACCACTCCTTCGCTGCTCTCTTTCCAAGAGTTTCAAACGATGCTTCACGAATTTGGTCACGGGCTTCACGGAATGTTTGCCAAGGGGAGCTATTCTTCGCTGACGGGGACCAATGTTTATCGTGATTTTGTGGAGCTACCTTCGCAGATTATGGAAAATTGGGCTTACGAGAAAGAGTTTCTTGATCTGTTTGCAACTCATTACAAAACCGGAGAAAAAATGCCTAAAGAGCTGATTGATAAATTAGTCGCAGCTAAAAATCATTTATCCGCCTATGACAATGTGTCGCAGTTGCGTTATGCGATCAATGATATGGCTTGGCATTCGATTCAAAAGCCGATCGATCAACAGACGAGCGCCGAACAATTCGAACGGACTTCCACCGCTGGGACCCAAATTATGCCTGTGGTGCCCGGTACGTTGATGAGTACTTCGTTTGGTCATATTTTTGCTGGTGGCTATGCGGCAGGATATTACTCTTACAAATGGGCCGAATTGTTGGAGGCTAACGCTTTCAAGAAGTTCAAAACAGCAGGTATTTTTGATCCAGCGACTGCCGCTTCGTTCCGTCACAATATTCTCGAAAAAGGGGGTACCGAAGATCCGATGACTATTTTTATCCGTTTCAATGGCAGCGAACCGACAATCGAACCGTTGATGGAAAAGATGGGTCTGAAATAAGGTGACTTCTTAAAATTACTTTTTCATCGTTGGACTACGGATCTAAAAGTCCTCATTTACAGTGAGTAAACTGCGGTTT
>JAVXIH010000059.1:0-11456 GCA_036648455.1 Mucinivorans sp. | reverse complement strand
AGTAAACTGCGGCTCGTCGACCTTGTACGCCTTGAAAAATCTAATTTTTAGAAGCCCCCTAAATTTCTTCCCATCATTTTATTGCCACTCTTTTTACTCTCTTTTCCCACTGATTTTTGATCGTAGGCTACTACTATTTCGACAAATCATCGAAAATCGTATTAATAAAATTTTGAAAACAAATTAAAATAGTTTCTAATGTATGGGACAAAAATAGTAATTATTTTGTATCTTTATGTTCGGGTATCTTTTTTTATTGTATTAGAAGCTGTTTTAAATTTATTCAAAAGTTTTAAACAGCTTCTAATGTGCTGCACGCCAAGAGATTCCATCGCCAGTTTCCACAATCAGCGGAACTGTCAGCGCGGCCGCTCCCTCCATCGTGCGGCGCAGGATTTCGATCACTTGTTGCGCCTCCACTTTTGGTGAATCAACTACAATCTCATCGTGTATTTGTAAAATTATACGTGCCTTCAAACCAGCCTCTTTTATTGCTCGATGAGCCTCTATCATTGCGATCTTCATAATGTCGGCCGCTGAACCTTGTATCGGGGTGTTAATCGCCGTTCGTTCAGCATTTTGGCGTATATTTCCGTTGGCTGAATTGATCTCTGGCAACGTGCGTCGCCGATGAAAAATAGTTTCTACATAGCCCTTTTCGCGCGCCATTGCAATCGTATCGTCCATATATTTTTTCACCCCAGGATAGAGCGCGAAATAGTTGTTGATCAATTGATTAGCTTCTGTACGGTTTATCCCTAAACGTTGAGCTAATCCGAAGCCAGAAATACCATATATTATACCAAAATTGGCAGTTTTTGCTTTGCGTCGCTCATCCTGAGTCACTTCCGAAGGCGCAACTTTGAAAATATTTGCTGCCGTTGCTGTGTGTATATCTTCGCCGTTTTCAAAGGCGACGCGCATCGCAGCATCGCCCGCCAAGTGGGCCATCACACGCAATTCGACCTGCGAATAGTCGGCCGAAATGATCACCGAATCCGCATCGGCTGCCACAAAAGCATCGCGAATGGCGCGCCCTTCTTCTGTGCGGATCGGAATGTTTTGCAGGTTCGGATTTGATGAACTGAGCCGCCCAGTGGCTGTAACTGCTTGATTAAAACTGGTATGCAATCTTCCCGTCTTGGGATTAATCAACAGCGGCAACGCCTCGACGTATGTCGAAAGTAGCTTTTTCACCCCGCGATATTCCAAAATTTTGCTCACCACTTCGTGTCGATCGGCGAGCCCCGACAATGTCTCTTCGTCAGTTTTATATTGCCCTGTTTTCGTTTTTTTCGCCTTCGGATCGATTTGCAACACATCAAAAAGAAACTCGCCAAGTTGTTTGGGCGAATTTATATTGATGTCTTGCCGTGCGCCGGCCGTGGTGCGAATTTCATCCTCGATGGACACCAATCTGTGATTCAACACCTGGGCACTGCGCGCAAGAATGTCGCTATCGACCTTCACGCCTGCCCATTCAATGTCGGTCAGCACTGAAATTAATGGCTCCTCGATCGTCTCGTAAAGTTCTGTCTGATTGAACTTTGCCACCTCAGGCCATAGAACGTTAAACAATTGTAGAGTTACATCGGCATCTTCGGCTCCATATTCTGCAATCACCTGTGGCGCAACACGATCCATCGTTATTTGCTTGGCTCCGCGGCCGATTAAATCTTCGATCGCCACAGGCGTGTAGCCCAAGAGTGATGTGGCTAGAAAATCCATCGAATGGCGGCTTTCGGCATCAAGTAAATAGTGCATAATCATCGTATCGTACAGTCTGCCAACTACTTGTATTCCGTAATTACGCAGTACCAGCATATCGAATTTTATGTTGTGGCCGATTTTCCCAATATTCGGATTTTCAAAAATCGGTTTCAGTTCATTCAATATAGTGTTCGCCGCCCCGCGCGAAGTCGGAATCCAGTAGGCGTGGTGCTCTTCGACAGCGATCGATAGCCCCACAATCGTCGTTCCAACCGCACTTAGTGATGTTGTTTCGGTGTCGAAGGCAAAATATTCAATATTACTTAGTATTTCAACCATTTCGCGCAACTTATCTAGCGTATCTATCACCACATATTCGTGCGTCGTGTCTTTTATCGAATTGTACGTTTCGGCAGTTATGATAGGCAAAATGGCTGGTGTGATTTGTGTCTTTACCTTGTCAAAAAGTTCTGGTACTTGTGCTGAATATGGTGTGGTTGAGTGTGTTACACCTCCCATCGAGCGGTGCATACAGTCCGATTCTAAGTCCCGCATCAAGCTTCTAAATCCTTGTTCGATATATATTTCGCGCAGACGAGCAATGTCTGGATTGTCCATCACCAATTTATCTGGTTCAAACTCTATCGGCACATCTAATCTAATAGTAGCTAGCTGTTTAGATAACATTAATTGTTCTGCACCAGCCTCTAACGACTCACGTTGCCGTCCTTTTAGCTGATCAGTCGAAGCAAGTAATTTTTCTACACTACCATATTGCATTACGAGTTTTTTAGCTCCTTTTTCTCCAATTCCTGCCACTCCTGGTATATTGTCCGATGCGTCGCCCCAAAGTGCCAGTATATCAATCACTTGTATGGGATCGTGTATTTCAAATTGAGCACATATCTCCTGCCTCCCAAGAACTTCGATACCAGTACCGCCCTTTGCTGGCTTGTACATAAATACATTGTCGCATACTAATTGTGCGTAGTCTTTATCTGGCGTAACCATAAAGGTTTGATAATCACCAGCCAACGAAGCCTTGTGACTTAACGTCCCGATTACATCGTCCGCTTCAAAGCCTTCGACTTGTAAAATCGGAATATTCATTGCCCTCAGAATATCTTTTATGATAGGCACTGCACTTAGAATATCATCTGGTGTTTTTTGTCTGTTTGCTTTGTATTTATCGTAGAGTTCGTGTCTGAAATTGTGTCCTCCAGGATCGAACGCCACGCCCAAATGGTCAGGACATTCACGCGAAATAAGATCACCCATAAACTTGGCAAAACCGAATACAGCCGACACGTTTTGTCCAGCAGGGTTGAGCATTGGCGAATTTATAAAGGCATAATACGAGCGATAAATCAGAGCGTAGGCATCTATCAAAAACAGTTTTTTCATAATTTTTTAGGTGGTCATTTATGGGCGATATGTTGCATACGAATTCTCTGTTTCATACAACTTAATCTTCGTAAGTTGCACGCCGTGAGGCAATTCTGGAATGATTTTTTCAGCAAAATCAATCACCATATTTTCGCACGTTGGCTGATATTCGGTCTCCACGATTCGATAATCTAGCCCTTTGAGCACTGTCAAGTCGCCACCAATACGCACGACTAGTGAGTGATCTAATTTACTTACAATTAGTTCATTAACTATTTTTTTTAGGTCAGCAAAATCGATCACCATTCCGAATTTCGGATTGTTTGGCTCTTTACAAGGTTCTCCGCTAACTGTCACATATAATTTATACGAATGTCCGTGAATATTGCGGCACAATCCGTCGTAACCCCTCAGTGCGTGCGCCATTTCAAACGTAAATTTACGCGTTAATTCAACTGTTTTCATCTTTTTTTATTTTATTATTTTCGATGACTATGTGAGCAAAGGTACGTAATTTCTCTTTCATTACAACTCGTGTGGACCCTATTTATCGTGTTCTTAATTTCAATTATAGGCTGTTTTCTGCGGATATTTCGTATCTTTGTCAAATGGTTACGAATTTTTTCGAACAACTTTCTCACTTATATGATCCACGCGAGGCGGCAGCTATCGTGCGGCGCTATACGGAAGATTGTGGTGAGCTGACTGCTGAGGCTATGTCTCGCCTTTTGGATGGCGAGCCAGTACAATATATTATAGGAGCTACTGATTTTTATGGTCGTCGGTTCCTTGTCAATCCCTCGGTTTTGATACCTCGTGGTGAGACCGAAGAACTGGTGCGTTATGTAATCGAAGATCTAGGCACTAAATATGCTGGAACTATAATAGATGTTGGTACTGGCAGTGGGGCAATCGCTGTGACTTTGGCCTCTGAATTGCCCCTATCTAAGCTTACGGCGGTTGATATTTCTCGTGATGCAATTAATGTCGCGGCTAAAAATTGTATGATCAATGATGTATACTTGAATTTACAAGAATTAAATATACTAAAATCAACTGATTTATCCTTCGATGTCGTAGTGAGTAATCCTCCTTATATTACTGGCAGTGAGCGTGTGTTTATGCATAAGAATGTTCTTGACTATGAACCATCGCTTGCTTTGTTCGTTCCAGACGACGATCCGCTCCTTTTTTACCGAGAAATTGCCTCTCGTATAAATTGCAATAAAATATACTATGAGATAAATCAGCAGTTCGGAGCTCAGGTGGTCGAGCTGCTCGAAAGTTTGTCTTATGTCGATGTTCACATTATTAAGGACCTAAACGGTCACGATCGGATATGTACAGCTCGTCGGGCAAGATAAAGAGAGATAAAACGCCTGCCGAGGCGCTCGATGTTGCTCGTTGGTTGTGTGCCAAAATGGAGCGTACGGCTAGTGATATAAGGCGTTCTTTGTTCCGTTGGGGGGTGCGAGATGCGGATGAGCAAAATAAAATAATTGCGATTCTCGTTCGAGAACAGTTCGTTGATCATCGGCGCTATGCCGCTGCATTTGTACGCGACAAACTGTCGGCTGGCCGTTGGGGGGCGGCAAAAATAGTGCTTGCGCTGAAACAGAAAGGAATAGAGGAGGAAATCATACAAGAGTCAATGCTAGATAATGTTGATAACAGTGCAATGTTTTCAAAGCTAAAATTAGATCTTACTAAATGGTATGTTTCTGATGCCCCAAAAGCCAAAGATCCATATATTCTTCGTCAACGTCTGTTTCGCCGTGCAGCTAGTAGGGGCTTTGATTTAGATGATATTAACACTATATTAAATAGTCTTTTTAATGATTAAAAGTATTAAAATATTCATAGTAATATTCTTATGTTTGGTATTCTATATTGAAAACACTTATGCACAAGATAGTTACTATCATTCACCAGTGGATTTTCCGATTTCGCTGTCTGGTAATGTTGGCGAAATTAGATCAAATCATTTTCATACTGGGTTAGATATTCGCGGTGGCGGAGTTGTTGGTGCGCCTGTTTCCTCGGTCGCTGATGGTTATGTTTGGCGAATTTTTGTTAGTCCTTACGGCTTCGGGAATGCACTATATGTTAAGAATTCGAATGGAACCACGGCTGTTTATGGTCATTTAGATCGTTTTATTTCTCGTATTGCCGCTTGGGTTGAGCGCCAGCAATACGCTAAAAAATCATTTTCTGTTGATCTTTATCCGCCATCGACTCTTTTTCCTGTTTCTCGTGGCGAGAAGATTGCGTATTTGGGCAATAGTGGAGCTTCTGGTGGGCCTCATTTGCACTTCGAACTTCGCGATGCGCGTACTATGAACCCAATGAATATTGGGCATCAGCGTATTTTTAACATTGTAGATAAACTGCCGCCCGTTGTTCGAAAAATTTATCTTTATCAGCAGGACACTGTGTTGGGCGTGCCGATTTTTAGGCTCACATCATCTATTGATGTTTCGCGGACCAAATCAGGAGCCGTTGTTTTGTCTGATTCTGTGCTTAATTTTGATCGCCCCGCTTATTTGGCTTACCAAACGCTTGATTACAAGAATGGAGCGAATTTTACTATGGGTATTTATTCTGTAAATCAGCGAGTTAACGGCGCGACAAATTTCTCTTATCAATTAGATCAAATTTCGTTTGCCACCACCCGTTATGCTAATACATTGGCGGAATATGACTTAAATCGGAAGTTTAGAGGTGATGTAATCCGTGCATATATTTCATCTAATAATTTGTTAAACAATTATTTAGCCGATGTAAATTCTGGGGTTATACTTCCTGATTGTCCTTACGGCCGACGAAAAAAGGTCTCTACCACGTTTGTGGATGATAATGACAATGCAACGACGCTTAACTTTTATCTAGAACGGCGTAAGTCGACGTCGGCTAAATTAATACCAGATAAAAATGTATCGATTGTTGAATGGAATCGCGATTTCGTTTATTCAAATGACTATATGAAGGTTATTATACCTGCTAAAACATTGTATGATACAAACCTAATTCCGTTTTCTTATGATGGAAAATCTTATCATATAGGTGATCCTTCAATCCCATTGCAACGTTATATTACTCTTTATACCATTGATTTGATAGAGCCAAGATTACGATCGAAAGCATTATTTGTTACTCCGTCTGGGGCGAGTGTTGGTGGTTATTTTGATAATGGTCAAATGGTATTAAAAATACGTAACTTTGGCGTATATTCAATTGCTTATGATACTATTAAACCTACCATTAATATGTTGAAATTTGGCACTAATAATCGTTTGGCTTTCAAAATTACTGATAATCTGTCAGGTATTGCATCATATCAATTAATGATTGATTCGGAGTGGGCTTTGGCGAAGTACGATCCGAAAACTAACAGTCTGGTACATCATTTTATTAGAAAAAGCGATGTGATTAAAGAGCGAAATGTTGTACTAAAAGTCACTGATGCTAAGGGTAATGAAAATATATTTAAAACAAAATTACAATGGTAAATCCTATAATTGAGGTTTGTGCTTTTTCGGCTGCCAGCTGTGTCGCAGCTCAGAATGGCGGAGCGTATCGGGTTGAACTTTGCGCCTCGATGCCCGAGGGGGGAACGACACCTTCTGTCGGCGAAGTTATTGCCGCTAGGCGAGCTACTAACTTGAAAATCAACGTTATAATACGTCCCAGAGGCGGTGATTTTTGTTATACGGATCTTGAAGTTCAGGCTATGATCTATGATATTCGTGCTATGCGGGATGCTGGTGCTGATGGTGTGGTTTTTGGTTGTTTGAGTGCCGATGGGACTATTGATATGAAGCGTAACGAACTGCTAATCAATGCTGCTGATGGACTTTCAACGACTTTTCATAGGGCGTTTGATGTGTGTCGTGATCCGTTTGTGGCGCTCGAAAATATAATCGATTTGGGATTTGATCGTATTTTGACATCTGGCCAGGAGCCAACAGCTTTGAAAGGTGCTGGTTTGATAGAAAAACTTGTAGAATGTGCAAGTAGCCGTATTATTATTATGCCAGGTGCGGGAGTTAATGAGGATAATGTAGAACAGCTAGCTAGGCTAACCAATGCAAAGGAATTTCACTCATCAGCACGTACGAAAATCAGTAGTAATATGCAATATCGTAATGAAAGAATTTCGATGGGTGGGACTGTTGTTGTCGATGAATATGAATGGGATGTTGCTTCGAGTGAAAGAGTTCGTAAAATGGTAAATGCTTTGAAAAATGTATGATGTAGTAGTTGTTGGAGCAGGTCCAGCCGGACTAATGGCTGCGGGCGTTGCGGGTGGCGATGGTGCGAGCGTGCTGTTAGTCGAAAAGATGGAAAAACCAGCTAGAAAGCTGAGAATCAGTGGTAAAGGGCGTTGTAATATTACGAATACTGCTGACCTTGATAAATTTATGAGTAAGGTGAGGGCTGGATGTGAGTTTGTAAGTTTTGCCTTTCAAGAGTTTGACAATAAGAGTGTTATGAATTTTTTGGCATCTATTGGCTTGGATGTTATTGTGGAGCGAGGAGAAAGAGTTTTTCCTAGCACTGGAAGAGCTCAGGATGTTGCCAATACAATAGAAAATTGGGTAAGTAGGCAGAATGTTGACATCAGATGTAATGCGCAAGTAAAAGAAATAGTTGTAAAAAATTCAGTTGTTGCTGCGATTGAACTTTCTGATGGTGAAATTATTGAATGTAAGTCTGTTATACTTACAACTGGTGGTGTTTCTTACCCTTTGACTGGAAGTGACGGTGAGGGGCACGAGATGGCGTATGGCTTGGGTCATTCGATTGTTCCTCTGCGCCCGTCATTGGTTCCATTGGTCGCTGATGAGTCAATGAAAGCATTGGTAGGATTAGAGTTACGTAATGTGAATACTAGTTTGATGGTGGATGAAAATCTGTTCGATTCACGTTTTGGAGAGGTTGTTTTTTACGATAATTCAATCAGCGGACCAACGGTGCTTGCTCTGAGTAGATTTGCAGTAGATGCATTGTTAGATAGTAAAAAAGTGGCCTTAATGCTCGATATTAAGCCAGCACTATCACAAGAGAAGATTGTAAATAGAATTAATCGAGAGATTGCCTTGATATCTTCGGCTCCGATTAAGGTTTTGCTGGATAAGTTAGCCCCTCGTGGACTTCATTCTAAGATTGCAAAGCAAGCTGGAATTAATATCAGGGGATCGATTAATTCGCTAAATGATAGAGATATAGTGTTGATTGCCGAGGCTCTGAAATCATTGGAATTTCGAATTATAGACTATCGACCATTCAGCGAGGCGATTGTGACGGCAGGGGGTGTATCGACCAATGAAATTGATGAATACACAATGCAATCAAAACTTGTTGAAAATTTATTTTTTGCTGGTGAATTGATCGATATTGATGCGGATACGGGTGGCTACAATATTCAATTAGCGCTTAGTACGGGTCATTTGGCGGGGCGTTGCGCTGCTGCTAGTGCATTAAAAAACAGACAATAGTGCTTTTGTAAATATGATATTATAAAGTATTTTATACCAAACAATTATCGTAGTACGATTGCGCGTATAACTCGTCGCCCTAACTTGCTGTTAATCTGTGATAAAATGAAGTTTCGACGCATCATTATATCGGCTCTGACCGATGACACACTAAATGTGACGTAGATCACTCCTGAGCGGATATATGCATCTTCGGTGGCGGCCTGAACGTATGGGCCTACCACATCGCGCCAGATCTCCATTGCACTGCCTTCTAGTCTGGCATTCAGTGTATTACGTTCGGCGAAGAATTTTGTCAGCAATGCTCCTATGCTTTCTGGTTCAGTACGTTTCATTGTATTATATCTCCGTGCAATATTGTAAATACTTTATAGTCGATAGAAAAGCGTTCAATGATCGTTTCTAGCCTTACTTTGTTGCTGTCTGTGATAAAAATCTGTCCGAAATTTTCGTGCGATACAAGTTCGATTAGATTTTCGACACGAGAGGTATCCAGCTTATCGAAAATATCGTCTAATAGCAATATTACCTTGTGATCATTGTTGCCTTCCACTAATTTAGCCTCCGCTAATCGCATTGCGATCAGCATCGATTTTTGTTGTCCCTGTGATCCGTAACGCCTGATGGGGTAGGATGCGATAGTGAGCTCTAAATCATCACGATGGATGCCCGAAGAGGTGAACCCCAATGCGTAATCGCGTTCGGTGGTGCGGTGCAAAATATCGGCCATCGATTCGCTCGCCAGCGCCGAGCGATAACTCATATGAACTGTCTCGTTGTCGCCCGATATAAAGCGGTAGTAATCAGCCACAATGGGGGCAAGTTGATCGACAAAATGCGCTCGTTTTTCGTAGATTGTAGTGCCTACTTCCGATAGTTGAATGTTTAGAATTTCGAGTACTTCTTCGAAGCCCATTGGGCTCTTTAACAGTCTGTTACGCTCGCTAAGAAGGGAGTTGTAGCGAGCCAGAGCGGCCATATATTGCGGATCGATCTGAGAGAGGTGTGTGTTGAGAAATTTTCGGCGTTCTTCGCCAGATTCGGATATGAGGTAAGTGTCGGAAGGTGAGATGATTACGACTGGAATAAGCCCAATATGATTCATCAATCGATCATATTCTTTGCCGCCACGCATAACTTTTTTGCCTGATGTGCGGCGATATGATACGCTGATTTGTTCGTTTCGTTGGCCAGGGAAAGAGTATTGTCCCTTGATGATGAAGAAGTTATCGCCATCGTGGCGTATACATTGGGCATCGCTCACCCCGAGCGAGCTGCGTGTGAGCGAAAGGTAGTGAATCGCGTCGAGCAGGTTGGTTTTCCCCGAGCCGTTTGGGCCGACAAAACAATTGAGCGAGGGCGAAAAATCGAGCTCTCCCTGTGCAATATTTTTGAAATTGAGTAGCGATATGTGATCTAAAACCATAGTAATATGCTACAAAGATAATTTTTTTGATCGAAATATTGAAATATCCACTAAAAACTATTACTTTTGTCTTTTGCATTATCATAGTAGTATTAAAAACGATTTAACAATAAAACAGATGTCAACTCAAAAACCAAACGAAACTCAAGCTCCCGAAGCGGCGATCGAACAAGCACTTGGGAACACAGAATTATTTATCCAAAAGCATAGCAAAACGATGGTTATCGCCTTGCTGGTCATAGTGTTGCTTGTTGGAGGGTACTTTGCGTACACTAATTTATATGTAGCGCCTAGGGCCCAAAAAGCTTCGGCAGCGATGTTCGATGCACAGGCCGAATTTGCGCGTGATTCGTTTGCCGTGGCACTCAATGGCAATGGTGTGGCGCTTGGTTTTGTCGACGTGATTGATCAATATTCGGGTACCGAACAAGCGAATTTGGCACAACATTATGCTGGTATTTGCTGTTTGAAGATGGGTGAATTTAAAAATGCGTTAGATTATTTCGATAAATTCGATGCTCAGAAAGAGGGAATTGGCGAGGTGTTGAACGCTCAAAATATTGGTTTGATGGGTGATTGCTACGTTGAGATGGGGCAGTCGGACAAAGGAATTGAGTGCTATATGAAAGCTGTCAAGGCGAGTAATAATGTAGCTACGGCACCGCTGTTCTTGCAAAAGGCGGCTATGGTAAACCTCGCTTCGGGCAACGCTGCGGCTGCAATCGAGCAGTTTCAGTCGATCAAAGCCCAGTATCCAACTGCAATCATTGCGCGTGATATTGATAAATACATTGCCTTGGCGCAACAACAACAGAAATAAGTGTCTACAGCTCTAAAAAATCTTTCGACTTTTGACACCCCGCTACCTTCGGCGCACGATATGGTGGTGGGTGTTGTCGTGTCGCAATGGAACAGTAATGTCACTTCGCGTTTGTTGAAGGGCGCGGTGGACACCTTGCTTATGGCTGGTTGCCCCGAAGAAAATATCGTTGTCAAGAGCGTGCCAGGGGCGTATGAACTCCCATTTGCGGCGCAGCTTTTGGCTGAGAATACGGCAGTTGATGGGGTGATTGTGTTGGGCTGTGTGATCAGAGGTGGCACTCCGCACTTTGATTATGTATGTTCGGGTACCACTCACGGGGTGATGAATGTGCAACTTTCGGCAGGTTTGCCAGTGGCATTTGGTTTGTTGACGGTCGATGATTTGCAACAAGCGATGGATCGTGCTGGTGGTGAATTGGGAAACAAGGGCGATGAAGCGGCCTCGACCGTGATTCGTATGATTGAGTTGCAACGCGAGATGGAGGTTGACACGGACGATCAAGGGATATTGGACTTGATGAGTAATGTGGCCAACGAAGGGCAATTGTCCTAGGTGACTTCGAAAAATTGCTTTTTCATCGTTCTACTTCGGATCTGAGAATCCTCACGTACTT
>JAVXIH010000058.1:0-11601 GCA_036648455.1 Mucinivorans sp. | reverse complement strand
GGGGGGTACATAAACCCCCAGGATAGAACCGTCTAGAAACCTCTAGACACTGTAATCAAAAGACGCTGGCGACTACGACCTGGAAAATATCAAAAACGCAAAAAGAAATAATAAATAATATACAACGCAGCCCCCACTA
Organism: Mucinivorans sp.; assembly: GCA_036648455.1. Classification (GTDB taxonomy): domain Bacteria; phylum Bacteroidota; class Bacteroidia; order Bacteroidales; family Rikenellaceae; genus Mucinivorans. Next base: position 11,462 of record JAVXIH010000058.1, on the reverse strand, counting down.
TCGCCAAAATAGACAACGTAACCAACACTGGGCTAGGCCCCAAAACCCGACCACCAACCCGACCCACACGCACCGCACGAAGCAAAGGCAAAGGAACCCCGCCAGCAGGAGATAATAAAGCCGAGAAATGACCGTCTACCTCAATCCCGAAATCAACCATCGAAACACGACACACACCATCGATAACCAGCACCCCATCACCACTTTGCATCGAAGTCTCGATCCACTCATTGTATAATATAGTTGCCTCGTCGGGCAACTGATCGTCACAATAAGCACTCAAAATATTGATGATCGAACGACTCTGATCGAACTCCTCGCTCAAGACAAGCTGCATCGATGGCGGAACGATAGCCGAACCGACCCCGCGAGTGAAGTGCGCGCTAGAGAGTTCAACCCCCAGCGTACCCACAAAAGGAATCGCCACCGAACGCGCACCCAACAATTCATTGGCTATGATCTGATCGATGGTCATCTATTTCTTCTTTTCCGCTTTACTAGATTTTGCAGCCTTGGCAGCCATTGCCGCTTTGAGTTCTTTCTCGGCCTTGGGGCTTCTTTTCTTAGGGCGCGGCATATTGATGTACGGCTTGGCCGGACGCATCAGCGCCCAAATCAGAATACCAAAGCCAACCACGATAAACGGTATGCTGAGCATCTGCCCCATATTGAGCGGCAGAGCGGCTTCCCACGGTTCTTGTACCTGTTTGATACTCTCGATCCACAGACGCATCCCGAAAAGCAAAATCAAGAACACTCCAAACATCACCCCGCGTCGCGAAGCGAGATTGGTGCGCCAGTAGAGGTGCATCAATATGAAAAAGATGACCATATAGGCCAACGCTTCGTAGATCTGGGTAGGGTGCATAGGCATTGTTTCGCCAGCACGCACAAAGATAAAGCCCCACGGCATATCGGTTGCCGTGCCATATATTTCAGAGTTGAGCAAATTACCCATACGAATCAGCGCCCCACCAACGGCCACCACGATCCCCACGCGATCGAAGAGCCACAGAGCAGGAATTTTCCAGTGACGAGCATAGAGAAAGATCCCGAGAGCCATCCCCACAGCCGCCCCGTGCGAAGCGAGCCCGCCAGCGCGCAGGTTGAGTATTTGCCACGGATTGGCCAGATAATACGCTGGTTCATAGAAGAAACAATGCCCCAGACGCGCACCGATAATCGTGGCGATCAGCATATACATAAAGGCCGAATCGGTCATATCGGGGTTAAGTCCCTCGCTTTGGACCATCTTGCCAAAAATATAGGCACCCACCACAAAAGCCGCCACCCACAGCAGGCCATAGTAGGCGATGTCGATGCCGAAAAGGCTAAAAAAGACTGGATCAACGTTCCAGGTAACTACCAAAAAATTCATTATAAATTATTTTTAATCCACACTGTTAATTCCACAAATTCCGCGATCGAGAGGTTCTCGGCTCGACGTTTGAAAAACGGATGGTCGAGTTTCGCCTCGGCAATGGGCTGAAAGGATGCATAAATGGCGTTGCGCAACATCTTGCGCCGTTGGGCGAAGGCCCCCTTGACCACTCGTTTGAATAGTTTTTCATCGCATCCCAAATCCGTCACCCCGTTGCGTGTGCAGCGAATCACCGCGCTATCGACCTTGGGCGGAGGCGAGAATTTTGAAGGGCCGACTTCAAACAAATATTCTACATCATAAAACGCTTGCAGCAAAATACTTAGCACCCCACCATCGCGAGTCCCAGCAGGAGCCGCCAGCCGTGCGGCCACCTCTTTTTGGAGCATCCCCACCACATAGGGCACCGAGTCGCGATTATCCAGGATCTTGAAGAAAATTTGAGTCGAGATATTGTATGGGAAATTGCCAATCACCGAAGTCTCACCATCGATCGCCATTTGCAGAAAATCCCCCTCCACGATCCGCCCAGCGAGCCCCGCGGGGAAGTTACGATTCAGATACGCCACACTTTCGGTGTCGATCTCCACAACGGTCAGATCAATATTTTCGCTGCTACGCTCGATCAAAAATTGAGTCAAAACACCCATCCCTGGCCCAACTTCGAGCACTTTTTTTGTGCGATCCAGCGGCAGAGCCATCGCAATTTGCTCGGCCACGCCAAGGTCGGTCAAGAAGTGTTGCCCCAGCTCTTTTTTTGCTCTTACATTCATATTCATTGACAAATGTAGCGAAAAAAATCAGAAATCGCGCTATTTTTGGCGGAAATAGATCTGTATCGGGCAACCAGTGAAGTCGTAACGCGCACGGATCTTGTTTTCGAGGAAACGACGATACGAATCGCCAATATATTGCGGCAAATTGACAAAGAAAGCAAAGGAAGGAGTGACCGTCGGCAACATCGTTACATACTTGATCTTGATATACTTACCCTTGATGGCTGGCGGCGGCGTGTTCTCGATAATGGGCAGTAGAAAGTCGTTGAGCTCGGATGTCGAAATACGCTGACGACGATTTTCGTAGACGTGCATCGCTTGATCGATAACGTCCATAATGCGCTGTTTTTCGATGGCCGAGGTGAAAATAATCGGCACATCATTAAACGGAGCAAGCTTACCCTTGACCTGGGTCGCATAATCGCGCGCCGAATTGGTCACCTTGTCGGCCACAGCATCCCATTTATTGATCACCACCACGCAACCCTTTTTGTTTTTGACAATTAGTTGGAAGATATTCATATCCTGGGCATCGACCCCAACGGTGGCATCGATCATCAGAATCACGACATCCGCCCCCTCGATGGCACGAATAGCACGCAGCACGGCGTAAAATTCCAGATCTTCGTGCACCTTGGTTTTCTTGCGCACGCCAGCCGTGTCCACTAGGATAAACTCTTTGCCGAATTTATTGTAGTGCGAATCGATCGAGTCACGCGTTGTGCCCGCAATCGGGGTGACAATATTGCGCTCGGTACCCATCAGGGCATTGGTCATCGACGATTTGCCCACATTAGGGCGACCCACGATGGCAAAGCGAGGCAAGGAAGGCACTCGAATCTCATCGGGCGCATCGCCATAAATTTCCTGCGGCGTGAGCTCCACAATTTCTTCTTCTTCGACCGGCAGCGCTGCCACCACAGCGTCTAGCAATTCGCCCGTACCGCTACCCGACATACTGGACACGGTGATCGGTTCGCCAAGCCCCAAGGCGTAAAACTCGAAAGCTTCCGCTTGGCGTTTGTTGTTGTCCACCTTGTTCACCATCAACACCACCGGTTTGCCTTGACGGCGAAGGATGGTTGCCATCTTTTCGTCTAGGTCGGTGATCCCTGTTTCCACATCGACAAGAAAAATAATGACATCCGACTCCTGGATTGCCATATCGACTTGACGCACAATCTCACGTTCAAAAATATCGTCCGAATTGATGGTATAACCACCCGTATCGATAATTGTAAACTCACGACCGTCCCAATCGGTCGTACCGTAGTGGCGATCTCGCGTTGTACCCTCGGTGGCATCGGTGATCGCTTGACGGCGACCGACCAAGCGGTTGAAAAGGGTAGATTTGCCCACATTGGGGCGACCGACAATTGCTACTATACTCATATTATAATTTTATATACATAAACTGCTGATTTGTCAGAATATCGGAGACAGAAACCATCCGCCGAAAGGAAGACTACTTGGAATCGGTCGGTTTTAGCCCCGTCGATTGTTCCTTCCACAAAAACCGTACCACTTTCGTTCACCACATTCGAGAAACGGAAAGGGGTATCTATGTCTGTGATTCTCATCTCTGAATCGCCCTTGCGTAGGGTAAATTTAGATCGCGCCACCATTGAACGACCTGCATGGCTAGCTAGAAAATGCTGCATTTCGGCAAATTCTATAGGGTCGTTGGTGTAACTCACCCCGGTGATCGAAGTTTCGGCCGCCTGCGAAGAACCGTTCCCAGACCAATCCACCTTATTGCCTTCCGAACGCATATTGATCACATAAATAATATTGGCACCCATCATCGCCGCGTCCATCTTTAACTTTCTGATGGCGCGCATCTTGACACGTTCTTGGTTCGAAAGTTCGGTTGTCCCAGCGGCTTTGGAGCTCACTTCGCCAAGTTTGTAGAGCCCACGGATCTCGCTCTCCACCGATGCGAGCGAGACGTTTTCCCAGTCGGCTGGCGATTTGATGGTGCGAAATGAGTTTTGAGCGGCGAATTGCTGCACACGCCCGCTCTTGAATACAATCTTATTGATCGAATTGACAAACAATGAATTGAGCATCGTTTCGTCAGGATAGGTGAATTTAACAACATCAGCCGCCACTTCAACTACGGTGCACGGGATACGTTTGCTACCTGAATATATCGTGTCGATTTGAGCCGATGAGCCAAGGACCGAAAAAACAAGTGCCACTGCAAATATAAACTTTCTCAATGTATTGTGGATTATAATGGGTTTATTTTTGGCAAAGTTACGAAAATTAATGTATTTTTGTGAAATATATAGCACAATAATGAAACATTTTGAAGACACACATAAAGGTCATTTTGCGGGCAGCGCGCTCACTGTCAATTCGGGAGTCGATCAGCCCCCGGTAGTGAATCCACATTTCGTGCGCAAGGTCAAACAATCGCTCACCGCAGCCCAGGCTGTCGAAGGGATTTTGGCTCACGACATAACTATCCTTAGCCGCGCCATCACGCTGGTCGAAAGCTCGCTACCCGAGCACCAGATCATAGCCCAAGAGATTATCACACAGTGTATGCCGCACGCCACTCATTCGGTACGCATCGGCATCACAGGGGTGCCAGGGGCGGGTAAATCGACTTTCATCGAAGCCATCGGCGAGATGGTGGTCAGCGGCGGGCGGCGGTTGGCTGTGCTAGCCATCGACCCTAGTTCCGAGCGTTCGAAGGGTTCGATCTTGGGCGACAAGACGCGTATGGAGCAACTATCTCACCACCCCGATGTTTTCATTCGCCCCTCGCCATCGGCTGGTTCGCTGGGCGGGGTGGCGCGCAAAACTCGCGAAACGATGATCCTATGCGAGGCGGCTGGTTTTGATACGATTTTCATCGAAACGGTGGGCGTTGGACAGAGCGAAACGGTAGTCCATTCGATGGTAGATCTGTTTATGATGCTCCAAATTTCGGGAGCTGGCGACGAACTGCAAGGCATCAAACGCGGTATAATGGAGATGGCGGATATGGTGGTGATCACCAAGGCCGACGGATCAAATATCGATCGCGCGGCGATGACCAAAGTACAGATCGAGGGTGCGTTACAACTTTTTCCGCTACCCGATTCGGGTCTGCGCCCCAAGGTTTACCTCACCTCGGCCACCGAAAACACAGGGCTCGAAGAGTTGTGGAGCGCGGTGAAAGATTTTATATTGAAAACTCAGAATTTCGAAGAGAATCGCGCCCAGCAAGCCACCTACTGGATGTACGAAACGATAGAGGAGGCCTTACGCAATAATTTCTACCGCAATCCTCATATCGAATCTGTGATCAAAGATTACGAGAAGGCTGTACTCGACCAGAGAACCAGTCCATTCCTTGCCGCCAAAGCGTTACTAGATATTTATGAGCAAAAAGCATAGAAAATTAGCTCTCTTCAAGGGAGATCGCGCGCTCTGGATCATCATCGGCGTACTGTGTGTGGTGTCGCTGCTGGTGGTCTATTCTTCGACCGCCAGTATGGCGTATCGTTCGGCTGACGGCGACACGACATACTATGTCTTGCGCCAATTACGCTTCATCTTGCTAGGATTTTTCACCATTATCGTTGTCCATTGGATCGATTATCGCATCTATTCGCGCTATGCGAAGATGATTTTCCGTGTGTCGCTCATTTTGGTTGCCGCGACATATTTCATCGGCATTAGCCTCAACGAAGCCTCGCGATGGATCCGCATCCCTATACTTGGGATTACATTCCAGCCATCCGACCCGCTCAAAATTTCGCTTGTTATGGTGTTGGCCTCCGCCCTGGGCAGCCGCCAAGGGACAATTGCCCGCATTCCGATTCTGCCCGCCTTGACCTATGGCGCGTGGAAGCGCCAACCGCAAAAGAATCTAGATATTTTCATCAGAACCACAAAACCGCTTGTGATGCCCATCGCCCTGTCGGCACTTGTGGTGATGCCGTCCAACCTATCGACGGCTGCGATTCTGGTTTTCGTCTGTTTGGTGATGCTATGGGTGGGACGTGTGCGCCCGAGTCAGATTTTCAAACTACTATGGGTAGCCTTCGCCACGATGCTCGTGGTGGTGGGGACGATGAAAGCTTTCAACGTCGGGCGAGCCGACACGTGGATCAGCCGGGTAGAAAGTTTTGTGATGCCCATCATTGGCAAAGAGCAAGTGGTGCTGAGCAAAGAGCAAGCAAAAGATGAATTTCAAAAACATCAAGCTCGGATCGCCATCGCCTCGGGGGGTACTTTTGGCAAAGGGCCTGGCAATTCCACACAACGATCACAACTGCCTCACCCATATTCTGATTTCGCATACGCATTTATCATCGAAGAATATGGCGCAATAGGTGGAGTTGTCATATTTTTATTATATTTGTGGGTGTTTTATCGTGCAGGGGTGATCGTGCGCAAGTGCAACCGCCCATCGTCGGCACTGATGGTGCTCGGATTGGCACTGACGATCACCTTTCAGGCCTTCATCAATATGCTGGTTTCGGTGGGGCTGGTGCCAGTGACGGGGCAATCATTGCCGCTGGTGTCGTTGGGTGGCAGCTCGGTGATCTTTACTTGCATCGCCTTTGGGATGATCCTATCCGTCTCACGCGAGAGCGACGAGCAACAAGCCTTGGCCCTAGACCAAGCCCAACGAGCAATGGAGCAAAGTGAACAAAGTGAACAGAGTGAACAAAACGAGCAAAGTGAACAAAACGTGTCGCCAGACAATCAAGACAGCGCGGTGGAGACAGACATCCACACACCAATCGAGGATGACGACAGCCCTTTTGTAGTGGTCGAAAATCCTTATCAAGCTCACAAAGATCAGAATCAAGACAAAGAAAATATCAATCTCTATGAAAATAATAGTTAGCGGTGGCGGGACGGCGGGTCACATTTACCCAGCCTTGGCGGTGGCAGATTGCCTGCGCACGGCGGGTCACGATATACTTTTTGTCGGTTCGCAGGGCAAAATGGAGATGGAACGCGTGCCAATGAATGGCTACCCGATCACAGGGCTTCCGGTGGTGGGCATCAAGCGCGATATGTCCTTCAAATCGCTGTGTTCCAACCTCACATTTCCATTTCGCTTGTGGCGTTCGCTCACCATCGCCTCGTCCATCATCAAGCGCGAGAAGCCCGATGTGGTGGTCGGTTTTGGTGGTTACGCCTCGGCTCCAATAGTGCGCGCGGCTCAAAAACGCCATATACCAACCGTTATTCAGGAACAAAATTCATTCGCTGGTTTGACCAATCGTGTGCTTTCGCGCCACGCAAAGAAAATTTGTACGGCGTATGAAAATATGGATCGATTTTTCCCTGCCGACAAGATCGTGATAACTGGCAACCCATTGCGTAGCAATATGGATACCTTGCCCACGCGCGAGCAGGCCATTGAAGCCTTGGGGCTGGACTCCGCCAAACGCACGATTCTGGTCACTGGCGGATCGCTCGGCACGCGCACGCTTAACGATATGGTTTTCAGCAGTATGGAGCACAAAAGCCTGCCCGATGGAGTGCAGGTGATTTGGCAAACGGGCAAATATTACATCACCGAGTACGAAAATAAGATTCAGAATTTGATACGCGATTCCGATTTTTCGATTGTCGGTTACAAAGTCGTCCCCTTCATCGAGCGTATGGATCAAGCCTATGCGGCGGCGGACGTTGTGATTTGCCGCGCTGGGGCATCTACTGTTTCCGAGTTGCAACTGGTTGGTTGTCCCACGATTTTCGTGCCCTCGCCCGTGGTGGCCGAAGATCACCAAACGATGAATGCGCGTGCGCTGGTGGGTGCCGAGGCGGCGCTGATGGTGACGGACAACGATGCTGTTGAACAAGGTTTGGCGCAGGCGATAGCGTTGATAGACAACGAGAAGTTACGCGCCACGATGAGTCGTAATATGCGGGCTATGGCTCGCCCCGAGGCAGCATATGATGTGTCTCAAATCATTATCGACACCATTCGCCAAAGCAAAGACCGTGATTGAGGAGGGATTTATCGATCCGCAGTAGGGCGCTGAAAAAGCAATTTTTCGAGAGGGTGCTTCTAAAAACAGGGGGCTTCCAAAAATTGAATTTTTCAAGGCGGGCAAGGTCGATAAACCGGAGCGTACTCAAAGTACGTGAGGATTCTCAGATCCGAAGTAGAACGCCGAAAAAGCAATTTTTCGAAGTCACCTCGATTTTTCAAGGCGTACTTTGGGCTGAGAACCGGAGCGTACTCGAAGTACGTGAGGATTCTCAGATCCGAAGTAGAACGCTGAAAAAGCAATTTTTCGAAGTCACCCTTCGAAGTCACCCTAGATTTTGAACATCGCTTCTAGGTTATTAAAGCGATCATTATAGTCCTCCATCGAGGCAAGAATCACCTCGCGCGCCTCTTCGGCTCCATAAATATGTGTGATCTCGACATTACGCTTGGCACCGGGCAAGTCTTTGTAAGTCAAGAAGTAGTGACGCAAACGTTCGACCACCATAGGTGGCAATCCGTCGATATCCTCGATCGCCCCATAGACGGCATCGTGCGCCAAGACAGCGATAATCTTATCGTCCGCCTCGTTGTTGTCAATCATTCGCATCCCGCCAATTGGTTTGGCTTTGACCAGAATATCACCGTGCGAAATAGCTTTTTCCGTCAACACGCACACATCCACCGGGTCGCCATCGCCCACCACATCGTTGCGCCCCAAGGTGTCGTTGCTGATGGTTGCCACTCGCGCGCCCGAATAGGTCTGTGGAATGAAGCCATAAAGGGCGGGGATCGAGGTGGAATACTTCTGCGGACGGTCGATTTTCAGATAGCCCGAATCTTTGTCTACTTCGTATTTGACAGTGTCGGTCGACACCATCTCGATGAAACACGTAACGCGTTCGGGAGCGTGCTCGCCGATATTCACCCCGTGCCAAGGGTGTGACTTGTAGCGCAAACCCATAAGTCTGCCCACGATTGGATCCATCATTTTTGACATAATTTTATTGTTTTTATTTCAACTACTTTTCCTTCACTTCTCCACCACGGCGTGCAAGGTGGCCGACGAGGCACTCACCACCCGCACCATCACATAATCTCCCGCCACCAAACCATCTATTCTGTCGAAAACCGCTACTTTGTTCTGCGACGTGCGCCCGAACATCTGACTTTCGCTGCGTTTGGACGCTCCTTCGACCAAAACTTCAAAAACGCGACCGACATCTCGTAGATTATTTTGTAAAGATAGTGAATTTTGTAGCTCGATGATCTCACTTAGGCGACGAGTTTTCTCTTTTGTTTCAATATCGTCTTTTAGGTTCTTGGCGGCGAAGGTTCCTGGGCGCTCAGAATAGGCAAACATATAGGCAAACGAGTAACCCACCTGGCGCATTAAAGAGATCGTGGCGGCGTGATCATCAAGCGTTTCGCCCGAAAAACCAACAATTATATCGGTCGTAATCGTACAATCGGGCAGCCCACGACGGATGGCCTCGATTCGTTCCACATACCATTCGCGCGTGTAGTGGCGCTTCATCTTGCCCAGCATCTCATTGCTCCCGCTTTGGGCTGGCAGGTGGATCGAGCGGGCTATATTAGTATGTCTACGCATAGCCTCGATCACTCGATCCGAAAAATCTTTGGGATGCGAGGTCGAAAATCTAACGCGTAGCTGAGGCGAAATTTCGGCAACAGCGGTCAACAAATCAGCGAAATCAGTCCCATTGTCGTTATACGAATTCACGTTCTGACCCAGCAAAGTCACCTCGTGATAGCCCTTGTTGAGCAAATCGCGCACCTCGGCCATAATCGTAGCCACGGCTCGCGAACGCTCGCGCCCGCGGGTGTATGGCACCACACAATAGGCACAAAAATTATTGCACCCACGCATAATACTCACAAAGGCCGACACCCCACCCGTCGACAAACGAACGGGCTCGATCTCGGCATAAGTCTCCTCTTTGGAAAGCTCGATATTAATGGCCCGTTCGCCATTGAGAGCTTGTTCTATCAATTGAGGCATAGTGCGATAGGAGTCAGGACCCGCCACAATATCCGCCATATCATTATCGAAGAGCGACTCTTTCAAACGTTCGGCCATACAGCCAATAACCCCCACCACCAAGTGTTTCTGGGTACGTTTGGCAGCGCGCCATTCGAGCAAGCGCCCGAAAATCTTCTGCTCCGCCCCCTCGCGGATGGCGCACGTGTTGACCAACGCCACATCAGCATCCACAAGCGCGGATGTGATCTGCCAATTGTTTTTGATCAGTATCGAAGCCACAACCTCCGTGTCGCCAACATTCATCTGGCAGCCGTAGGTCTCGATATAAACTTTGCCCTTGATGGGCTGTAAATCACTAAAATTCATATGGTTAAACGTAAAAAAATACCAAGTGGCAGTTGTTTGCCTCTCGAATCATTGGCATACAACTCACCGCATTCGATATGGCATTGGGTTCCGAAAATTTGGCGCACCAATGTTTGCGCTAGTAGAGCCGAGAAACCCATCGAGTAGAGGTTGAGCACCAAAAACGAACCCTTCGACTCGCTGAGCAATGTGCGGCAAAGGGCGAGTAGCCTCGGCAAGTGCTCTTCCAGAATCCACTTCTCGCCATTCGCCCCGCGACCATAGGCAGGCGGATCGAGGATTATACCACGATACGATTTGGCGCGACGCACTTCGCGCTCGGCAAATTTGAGCGCATCGTCCGTTATGTAGCGAATATCGTTCACCCCGCTGGCCTCGGCGTTTTCGCGCGCCCACGAGTTGACCGCCTTCACCGAATCCAGATGAGTGACCGCCGCCCCCGCCTGAGCCGCGGCGATCGAGGCTCCACCCGTGTAGGCAAACATATTGAGCACCTCGGGGTGATCGACACCCATCGCACGGATGGCTCGTTGCGAAAACGCCCAGTTAGCGGCTTGCTCGGGGAAAACCCCAACGTGTTTGAAGGCCGTGAGCCCTAGACGAAATTTGATGTCGCCATATTCGATCCACCACTGCTCCTTGGCGCGTGGGGTGGTGATCCATTGGCCGCGATCTTCGCCGCCCGAACGCACAAAGGTAGCCTCGGCAGCCCGCCATTGACTCTCGTCGAGCGAGCGGGCCCATAGCGCCTGAGGCTCGGGTCTGGCAAGGGTTTGGGTGCCGAAACGTTCGAGTTTCATCAACGCGCCGCTGTCCAACAATTCGTAATCTTTAGCCCAGGGGGTAGTTTCTATTAGTATTGTATCCATAATCACTACAAAAGTACTATTTTTAGATAATATAAACTGCATTTGCCGAATTAAAGTAAGGGGCTTCTAAAAATTAGATTTTCAAGGCGTACATCAAGTACGTGAGGATTTATGA